>JBPOIN010000070.1:0-4273 GCA_052034445.1 Pseudomonadota bacterium
GGGCGGATTCAAATGCCAGTGCGCGCCCGACCTCGACGTCATCGTAATAGCCCTTGTCCACCGAATACAGCGTGACGGACATTTCCGAAACCTTCATCGGCGAATACTGCGCCTGCTTCATCAGTTCAGTGACCATGCGGCCGCGCTCGAGCTGCTTGCGGGTGGCTTCGTCGAGGTCCGAGGCGAATTGCGCGAAGGCCGCCAGTTCACGATACTGGGCCAGAGCCAGACGCACACCGCCGCCGAGCTTCTTGACAACCTTGGTCTGCGCTGCGCCGCCGACGCGCGACACCGAAATACCGGCGTTGATCGCGGGACGGATACCGGCATTGAACAGGTCGGTTTCAAGGAAGATCTGGCCGTCGGTAATCGAGATCACGTTGGTCGGCACGAAAGCCGTCACGTCACCGGCCTGGGTTTCGATGATCGGCAGCGCTGTCAGCGAACCGGTCTTGCCCTTGACTTCACCATTCGTGAACTTCTCGACGTACTCCTCGCTGACGCGCGCGGCGCGTTCGAGCAGACGGCTGTGCAGATAGAACACGTCGCCAGGGTAAGCTTCACGGCCTGGCGGACGACGCAGCAGCAGCGACACCTGGCGATAGGCCCAGGCTTGTTTGGTCAAGTCGTCATAAATGATCAACGCATCCTGACCGCGGTCACGGAAGTACTCGCCCATCGTGCAGCCCGAGTAGGGCGCGAGGAACTGCAGGGCGGCGGATTCGGAGGCGGTGGCCGCAACGATGATGGTGTATTCCATCGCGCCGGCTTCGGTCAGCTTGCGCACCACGTTGGCGATAGTCGAGGCTTTTTGCCCGATCGCCACGTAGATGCAGAACATGTTCTCGCCCTTCTGATTGATGATCGCATCAACCGCCACGGCGGTTTTTCCGGTCTGGCGGTCACCGATGATCAGCTCGCGCTGACCGCGGCCGACGGGGACCATCGCGTCGATCGCCTTCAGACCGGTCTGCACCGGCTGCGAAACCGACTTGCGCCAGATCACGCCCGGCGCAACCTTTTCGATCTTGTCGGTCATCTTGGCATTGATCGGACCCTTGCCGTCGATCGGCTCGCCCAGGGCATTCACCACGCGCCCCAGCAGTTCCGGGCCGATCGGCACTTCGAGAATGCGACCGGTACATTTGACCGTATCGCCTTCGCAAATGTGCTCGTATTCACCCATGATCACGGCGCCGACCGAGTCACGCTCGAGGTTCAGCGCGAGACCGAAGGTGTTGCCGGGGAACTCCAGCATTTCGCCTTGCATCACATCGGCAAGACCATGCACGCGGCAGATGCCGTCGGACACGGAGACCACGGTACCTTCCGTACGCGACGTGGCGGCCAGATCCAGATTCTGGATGCGGCTCTTGATCAGGTCGCTAATTTCAGAGGGATTGAGATTCATTGCAAAACTCCTAATTCTGTAGCGCAGTCGCCATGGCGGCGAGCTTGCCGCGCACCGAAGCATCGACCACCTGATCACCAACGGCAATGCGGACGCCACCGATCAATTCAGGATCAATACTCACGGATGCCTGGATCTTGCAGGCGAAACGACGCTCAAGATCGGCCACGAGTTGTTGTTGGGTTGCAGCATCGATCGGGAAGGCAGAGGCAATCAGCGCTTTCTTGCTGCCTTCGTGATCGTTCTTCAGTTCAAGAAACAGATCACGAATTTCCGGCAGCACATCGATGCGATCGTTTTCGACCAGCACGCGGGCAAAGTTCTGCTGATTCGCCGTCAAGCCATCTCCAGCCACACCAAGAAACAGCGTCGCCAGATCCTTGGTCTGTAGCCGCGGATTGTCGATGCAGACTCGCATGTCCGGATTGGCGGCGACAGCCGCCATGCGCTCAATTGCATCAGCCCAGCCAGCCAGCACGTTTTCATCCCGAGCCAGCTGAAACGCAGCTTCTGCGTAAGGACGTGCGATGGTGACGTTTTCGGCCATGGCGAATTACAGCTCCGATTTCAGGTTAGCCAGCAGATCGGCATGCACCTGGGCGTTGATTTCACGACGCAGGATGCGCTCGGCGCCCGCCACGGCCAGCTGCGCCACTTGCTCACGCAGCGCCTCCTTGGCGCGCTGCGCAGCCACAGCAGCCTCGGCTTCGGCGGCTTCACGAGCCTGGGCGATGATGCGGGCAGCCTCGGCACGAGCCTCTTCGACGAGTTGCGCGCCTTGCTTCTCGGCGCCGGCGCGCACATCGGTCGCAGACTCCCGGGCCTTGCGCATTTCATCGACGACCTTCTTCTCGGCGTGAGCCAGTTCGCTCTTCGCCTTGTCAGCGGCCGCAAGCCCATCCGCGATCTTCTGCGCACGCTCGTCGAGTGCCTTCATGATGGGCGGCCACACGAACTTCATCGTGAACCACGCCAGAATGAAGAACACCCCGAGTTGGGCAAACAGGGTAGCGTTCAGATTCACGGTAGTCGCTCCTTAAAGCGTATTTATTGGCTAGGGGAGACGATTACTTGAGAACGAACGGGTTGGCGAAGGCGAACATCATCGCGATACCGACGCCGATCAGGAAGGCCGCGTCAATCAGACCAGCCAGCAGGAACATCTTGGTTTGCAGCGCATTCATCAGTTCAGGCTGACGGGCCGAGGCTTCGAGATACTTCGAACCCATGATGCCGATACCGATACAGGCACCGACCGCGCCCAGACCGATAATCAGGCCAGCGGCAAGGGCTACATAACCGAGAATGTGTTCCATGATGACTCCTTGTTTGAAAGAAAATAGAAAAACCAGCTAAAACAAAACCACGCTTACCGCAAAAACTTAATGCCCTTCATGCGCCTGACCGATATACACCAGCGTCAACATCATGAAGATGAAGGCCTGCAAGGTAATGATCAAGATATGGAAGATTGCCCATACCGCGCCAAGAACCAGATGCATGCCAATACCCCACCAAGTCGCCACACCGCCCAGCAGCGCGATCAACATGAAGATCAATTCGCCGGCATACATGTTGCCGAACAGTCGCATCCCCAGAGACAGCGCCTTGGCGGCAAATTCAATGATGTTCAGCAAGAGGTTCAGCGGATAAAGGACAACCTTGTCACCAAACGGCGCAGCCACCAGTTCATGCAGAAAACCACCAACCCCTTTGATCTTGACGCTGTACCAGAGCATCAACAACAACACGCCGAGCGACATACCCAGGGTGCCATTCAGATCGGCCGAGGGCACGACACGCAGATAGGCATGCGGATCGCCCGACACCCCTTGCCAGAGCAGCGGCAACAGATCAAGCGGCAGCAGATCAAGGGCGTTCATGAAGAACACCCACATGAAGACAGTCAACGCCAGAGGAGCGATAAAGGTGCGATCGCCATGCACGATCGCCTTCGACTGGGACTCAACCATCTCGATAACGATTTCAAGCGCCGCCTGCAGACGCCCCGGCACGCCGGACGTCACCTTGCGCGCGACCGACCACATCAGGAAGATCGCAGCCAGCCCCATGGCCAGAGAAAAAACAAAGGTATCAAGATTGGCCAGCGAGAAATCAATGATCTTCGCCTGCGCATGACCCGAGCTATTCAGGTGCGTGAGGTGGTGAACGATGTATTCGGACGCCGAGGGCGCCGCAGCTTCGTGACCGGTAGCCATAATCAGGTCTTTACCAAAAATGCGAGTAAATTTGCCTTAAGCGCCGCAAACAGTCCAACGAGCATCAGGATCCAATGCACATCACCATAAAACTGCTGTACGGCCACCAAAATTCCAATTGTCGCCGCCACCTTGCCGAACTCACCAACAAAGAAGCTGACGCCGCTTGCGCGACCACTGACGGCCGCCGCTCTCAAGCGCACGACGAAAACCAGATTCGGCAATATGTAGGCAAAACCACCGAGCAGCGCAGACAGCGCCCCTCTCTCCCCTACCACCCAAAACCCAATCCCTACGGCCAGAAACGTTGCAGCTACCTGCAGCAGAACCGTTTTCCACATGGTTTCCGCCCTGGCCCATCGTGCGCAAAGACCAAAATTATAGGTGGCTTTTCACGTTTAGTCAAAGCCATGCGGCACAATGCACCAATCCAGACCGCGAAATGCACCAAGTCCACAAATCAACGGGGGCATGGCACCAATAAGGCGCCATGCCCCCGCCATCGCCACCTGACGGCGTGCGGCGTCAGCACGCTCAGGCGATGCTGATCCAGCCGGGGCTGACGGACTTGAGGCCGGCGCGTTCCTGGCTGCTGCCCTGCCAGATCGCCAAGGCCAGTTGCTTGTGCTGACCCAGCAGCGCC
>JBPOIN010000139.1:0-16499 GCA_052034445.1 Pseudomonadota bacterium
TTTTGCTTGGATGCTGGCATGAACACTGGCAAGACGTTGTTCGTCCAGATTATGGACTTCCTGCCATGGAAGACTTTCCATCGAATCGTAGCGCGCCATGGGGGCGACTGCGTCATGGATCGCGGCCATGTCGATTTCGCTGGCCTTCACACGCAGCATCTGGCAAGGGCCTTCTTCGTCATGCGCGCCAAGTCGGATATGGTGTTTCATCGCATTTACTCGGCGCAGACGGATCGGGCGACCGGTATTTATTGAACTGCGCGTCGATGAACGTTATGTTTATGCTTCGATTCAGGACAACGGCTGTGGCTTTGATCCGGCACTCATGCAAGAATCTGCAGGTTTCGGTCTGTTCGGCATGCGCGAGCGCGTTCTGGCGCTGGGCGGTTTGCTGACGATCGAGAGCGCGCCGGGTTGCGGCACTCTCGTGAAGTTTGAATTGCCCTTCCTCAATATTGCCAGTGAGCCAACTTTCTCATGATTAACATCGTGATTGCCGATGACCACGCCATGGTGCGCGGCGGCTTGAAACAGATTTTTGCCACAACCAGCGACATCGTGGTCGTCGGTGAAGCAACGCAGTCCGATGATGTACGGGATCTCGTGCGTAAGACGAAGTTTGATCTGTTGCTGCTGGACATGAAAATGCCCGGTCAGAGCGGCGTTGATCTGATCCGCCGCTTGCATGAGGAAAAGCCGGACCTGTTGATTCTCGTGCTGTCGATGCACAACGAAACCCAGATCGTCGGGCGCGCCCTGCGGGCCGGGGCCTCCGGCTATTTGACAAAGGACAGCGAACCCGAGGTTTTGCTGCAGGCGATCCGCAAGATTGCGGCGGGAGGTAAGTTCATTGATCCGGGACTGGTCGATGCCATGGTGTTCGATGGTGTCGAACAGGAGCGTCCGTTGCATGAATCGTTGTCGGAACGCGAATTCGAGGTGCTGCGTCTGATCGTCAGCGGCACCCCGTTGGCCAGTATCGCCGATAGCCTGCATGTGAGCCCAAAAACGATCAGTACGCACAAGATGCGCATCATGCAGAAACTCGGTATCGATAATAACGCCGCCCTGTTTCGCTATGCTGCCAACCATGGCCTGACAATGGAATAGCCTGTGATGTGGGCGGCTGATTCGCAGGATGGCAATGCTCTTCCTCTGGTGGTCGTGATCGGTGCCGGCCCGGCTGGGCTCATGGCCGCGGAAACCCTGGCTGAGTGCGCTTTGCCGCTGCGTGTCGAAATCTATGACGCGATGCCCACCGCAGCGCGCAAATTTCTCATGGCCGGTAAGGGCGGTTTGAATCTGACACACGCCGAGCCACGGGATGATTTCGTCAAACGCTATGGCGCGCAGCAGGAACGCATCGCAAACTGGCTGGATGCTTTCGGCCCTGAAAGCTTGCGCGACTGGACGGCCGGTCTGGGCGTCGAAACGTTTGTCGGCAGTTCCGGGCGCGTGTTTCCGCTCGGCATGAAGGCCGCACCATTACTGCGCGCTTGGCTGCAGCGCTTGCGCCAGGCCGGGGTGCGTTTCCACATGCGGGAACGCTGGCTGGGTTGGGCTGACGTTGCGGTATCAACGCCCGCAATAACGCGACCAGCTTTGCGCTTTCAGTCCGCGGCCGGGGAATCCCTTGTGCATGCCGATGCTGTGGTACTCGCGCTGGGCGGCGGCAGCTGGCCGCAGCTGGGCGCCGATGGCGCCTGGCTGTCGTTTCTGACACGGCGTGGTATTGGCGTGACGCCGTTACGTCCGGCAAATTGCGGCTTCGATGTGGCGGGCGAGGGCTGGAGCGAGCATTTCCGCGCGCGTTTTGCCGGCCACCCCGTCAAGGGCGTTAGTCTGCAGTGGAACGATGCCGCTGGCCAGCCGCAGCGCAAGATCGGCGAATTCATCATTACGGCGACCGGTGTCGAAGGCAGCCTGCTCTATGCGCTGTCGGCGCCAGTGCGCGATGAGATCGAGCGCACTGGCTGCGCACGATTGCAGATGGATTTGCTGCCGGGACGCACTTTGCCACAGGTATTGGCCGAGGTGGCGCGGCCACGCGGAGCGCGTTCGCTGGCGAGTCATCTGCAGAGCCGGCTCGGGCTCAAGGGCGTGAAGGTCGGCCTGCTGCGCGAACTGCTGTCGCCCGGGGATTTTGTGCAGCCAGAACGTCTGGCCGCGGCCATCAAGGGCTTGCCCTTGCCGTTCGGCGCACCGCGACCACTGGCCGAGGCCATCAGCAGCGCCGGTGGCGTGGCCATGGATGGGGTCGATGAGCATCTGATGCTGCGTGCCGCACCTGGGATTTTCTGCGCCGGAGAAATGCTGGATTGGGAAGCGCCGACGGGCGGCTATCTGCTCACGGCGTGTTTTGCCAGCGGCCATGTGGCAGGCAAGGGCGTGCTGGCATGGCTCGCCGATGCTGAACCTCGCGACTGAATTTTCTGTTTCAGTCCGGCTGCGTATAAAAGCGCTGCTGCATTTCCTCCAGGCCGAGCGATTCCAGGATTTCGCGCAGGCGCGCGGCGGGGCGCTGGCGCGGCAGATTCTTGTGGCGCGCAATGATGAGCTCGTTCTTCAGCGAGTGTTCCCAGCCGACGAGTTCCGTGACGCTGACCTGATAGCCATGGGCTTCGAGCTGCAGGCAGCGCAGCACATTGGTCAGATGGCTGCCGAATTCGCGCGTGTGCAGCGGGTGGCGCCAGAGTTCGCTGAGCGCGTTGCTGCCGAGAATCTTTCCCTTGTTCTTGCGCAGCACGCTGGCCAGTTCGGCCTGACAGCACGGCACCAGTACGATGAATTCGGCGCGGCGCGCGAGGGCGAAATGGATCGCGTCGTCGGTCGCCGTGTCGCAGGCATGTAGCGCAGTCACGAGATCGGCTCTGGCCGGCAGCAGCGGTGAGTCGATCGACTCGGCAACCGACAGATTCAGGAAGCTCATGCCCGGAAAATTCAGGCGCGCGGCGAGTTCGCGCGACTTGTCGACCAGTTCGCTGCGCCGTTCGATGCCATGGATATGGCCGCCCTGCAGCGGTTCCTTGAAGAACAGGTCGTAGAGCAGAAAACCCAGATAGGACTTGCCGGCGCCGTGGTCGATGATCTGTACGTCGGGATGCTGCGCACGGATTTCATCCAGCAGCGGCTCAATGAATTGCGTCAGGTGATAGATCTGCTTGAGCTTGCGCCGGCTGTCCTGGTTCAGCTTGCCGTCGCGCGTGAGGATGTGCAATTCCTTGAGCAGTTCGAGCGACTGACCGGGGCGGATTGCATGCTTTTCGACAGGAGTGTCCGGTTTATTTTTCATGGCGGCGGAGGGGCTGAACAGAGGCGCGAGTATAGCGACTGTTGGGCAGGCTGAGGCCCGGCAGGGTATGATGCGGCCTTTTGCGGCCGTGCAGAATGGCCGCCGGATCGAGACGCATGGAAAGTATCGAATTTCAACTGGAAGCGCCCCACGAGTACATCGAGCTGTGCAACCTGCTCAAACTGGTCGGCGTGGCGAACAGCGGCGGGCAGGGCAAGCTCATGGCGGCGAATGGCGATGTCATGGTCGATGGCGTTGTCGAAACGCGCAAGACGGCCAAGATCCGCGCTGGCCAGATCGTCGAATGTCTCGGGGCGCGTATTGCCGTGCTGGCGGCGGAGCGCAGCTGAGCATGGCGATCCAGTGGTTCCCGGGGCACATGACCCAGGCGCGCAAGAAGGCCGCCGAAACCATGGCGGCGACCGATGTCGTCATTGAGGTCCTCGATGCGAGGCTGCCCGAGGCCAGCAGCAATCCGATGATTCACGATCTGCGCCGGCATCGCCAGCGGCCGTGTCTCAAGCTGCTCAACAAGTCCGATCTCGCCGACCCGGCCGTGACCAAGGCCTGGCTGGCCTTCTTCAATGCCCAGCCGGGCGTCAAGGCGGTGGCGATTTCGAGCAAGATCGCCGCCGAAGTGGCGCGCGTGCCCTCGCTGTGCCAGTCGCTGGCGCCGCATCGCAACGACACCATCAAGCCCTTGCGCATGATGATCATGGGAATTCCGAACGTCGGCAAATCGACGCTCATGAATGCGCTCGTCAAGCGCCGCGTGGCGGCCGTCGGCGACGAGCCCGCGGTGACCAAGTCGCAGCAGCGCATTGACCTGAACACGCGCCAGACGATCGTCGATACGCCCGGCATGCTGTGGCCGAAAATCGAGCATGACAGTGATGGCCTGATGCTGGCTGCCAGTCATGCGGTGGGACGCAATGCCGTGATCGACGAGGATGTGGCGATATTTCTCGCCGGTATTCTGCTGACGCGTTATCCGGCAGCGTTGCCGAAACGCTATGGCTTTGCAGTGGATGGCATGGATGGCGTGGCGGTGCTTGAGGCCGTCGCGCGCAAGCGCGGCTGTTTTCAGCGCGGCAAGGGACGCAGCGGCGAGCTTGATCTGGAAAAGGCGGCGATGGTGATGCTGACCGATTACCGCGATGGCCTGCTTGGGCGCATCAGTCTCGAAACGCCGGAAACGCGTCAGGCCATGCTCGCGGATGCCGCAGCGCGCAAGCAGGCGAAGCTGTCTGCAGGAGCGACTGACGCGCAGGCCGAGTCACGGGGCGCAGCAGCCGAGCCCAAGGCCGATCCCGACGCCGATTGAATCAGCCGGCCGCGGCTTCGGCCGGTGTTCTGGCGTCGATGTTCATGGCGTGGATGTCATGTTTCATCATATCGCCAAGCGCCGCATACACCATGCGGTGACGCGCCACCATGTTCTTGCCGTCGAACTGCGGCGAGACGATGAACATGCGGTAATGGCTGCCATCGGCCATGAAGCCGCCGTGGCCGGCATGCTTGTGGCTGTCGTCGATGATTTCGAGGGATTGCGGCTGCAGCGGCGCAAGACGCTCGCGCATGGTGTCGATTTTGCTCATGGCTGATCCTGGACGGCTGGACGATTATTTCGGGAAAACCTGCTTGAACGGCCGCACCCAGGTGCTGGCGAACACGCCTTCAGTGACATAAGGGTCGGCGGCAAGCCACGCTTCCGCAGCGGCTTGCGAGGCGAACTCGGCAACGATCAGACTGCCGACAAATCCCGCCGGGCCGGGATCCGCGGCGTCGATGGCCGGCAGCGGGCCGGCGATGATCAGGCGGCCGAGATCCTGCAATTCCTGCAGGCGCGCCAGATGGGCCGGACGCACGGCGAGGCGTTGCTGCAGACTGTTCTCGGCATCCGTGCCGTACAAGGCGTAAAGCATGTTCATTTTTCCTCGATGTATTTCGACAGGAACAGCCCCTGGCTGACGATGAAGGCGAACATCAGCCCCATGCTGCCGAAGAGTTTGAAGTTGACCCAGGTTTCAGTCGGCAGGTTCAGCGCGAAGGCGATCAGCAGATTCAGCGTACCCAGCAGGGCAAAGAAAACCACCCAGGCCAGATTCAGCCGTTTCCAGATCGGCTCCGGCAACTGCATCTGGGCTTCAAGCATCTGACGGATGAGGTTCTTGCCCAGCATGGATTCCGAGATCAGCAGCACGCCGGCAAAAATCCAGTACAGCACGGTCGGCTTCCATTTGATGAAGGTTTCGTCATGGAAGAACAGCGTCAGGCCGCCGAAGAACACCACCAGTACGAGGCTCACCCACAGCATCTTGTCGACCTTGCCGTGCTTCATCCAGACCCAGCCGATCTGCAACGCCGTGGCCACCATGACGACCAGCGTGGCGACCAGGATCGGCGCCTGTTTGAGCGCGATGGCTGCCCCCAGCCCGATGGGGGCCAATATCTGGGTGATGAAATCCAGCGCGGCTTGCGGATTGCCCTCGGAGGATTTGAAGGCAGCGAAGAACAGGATGACGGGTAACAGGTCGAAGAGGAATTTCATAGCCTGAGCATTATACAGTAGTGGAGTAATTTACTCGGGTTTATCGAGCTTCAGCGCCGCCGAATTGATGCAGTAACGCAGGCCGCCCGGCGCCGGGCCGTCATCGAAGACGTGGCCGAGATGGCCTGCGCACTGGCTGCACAGCACTTCGGTGCGCAGCATGCCGTGACTGTGATCTGCGGCTTCATCGACGCTGGATGGGGTGCAGGGCGCGGTAAAACTCGGCCAGCCGCAGCCCGAGTCGAATTTCGTGCCGGCCTCGAACAGCGGGGCGCCGCAACCCGCGCAGCGGTACAGCCCGGGAGTCTGCGTACTCCAATAGGCGCCACTGAAGGGGCGTTCGGTGCCCTTTTCACGCAATACGCGGAATTGCTCGGGGCTGAGCAGGGCTTGCCATTCGGCTTCTGTTTTGCGGATCTTGGCGGACATGGCGCAGCTCCTGGGAGCGTGGAGTAGGGCCGAGCGCAACGCAGCAAGGCGTTGCGCTCGAATGCCTTCAATTTCAATGCAAGTGACGCGGCGTTTGTTCGGCGTGTTCTTCGGGCAGTTCGGCATGCACGAGTTCGCCATCGGGAGTCGGATAGAGCGGTACGCCGCAATCGTCGCAATATTCGAGTGGCAGGCGATGATCGAGCAGCATGACGGCGCCAATTCCGGTTTCGCGCAACAGGGTTTCGATCTGGGTTCCGGTTTCGTTCATGTCGTCCTCGGCATCGAGCATCGGCCAGACAACGCCATGCACGACTTCGGCGGCGTTGCGCAACGTGAAACCGATGCGATATTCCTCGATGTCCTGGCCGTAGCAGGGGGCCACGACGGCGCGCAATCCGGAGGCCGGTACGTTGAGCGTGGTGCTCAGATAATCGACCGAGGCGCGCAGGGAATAGGGGCGCGAAAGGCGGTCGGCATTGCGGCAGCCGCCATGGTAGGGCTGCGGCAGCAGCAATTCGCAGGCACAACCGGGCAGCAGCGGACGCAATACGGCGCCACCCTGGCGGTTCCATTGGGCGAGCGCTTCGTTGCGGTTGCCGTCCTCTTCTTGCCAGCGGAACAACGGTGCGCCATGCGGTGTTGCGACGGCGCCGACAAGAAACCGCGTATCCGAGAGGAAACTCGTGGTCTCGGGCATGCTGCTGAAATCGATGTGCAGGTCGCGACCTTGCAGCACGTTCTTGCCGAGTTTGTCGCAGAGCGCCGCAGTGTCGCAATAGCTTTGCGGCAACTGATCGGGACTGAACAGACAATCGGCCAGGCTCAGGCGCACATCGCGCGCAAACACATGGGCTTGCAGATGCACCTTGGCGTTTTCGAGGGCCGCCGGGGCGATGCTGCCGCTCGGGATGTTGTAGCGCGACCAGGCCAGCAGCGGGGCGCAGAACAGCAGCAGGTCCCAGTGCTTGCCGCCGGCATCGCCGCTGGCGGCGCGCAGCAGGTGGCCGCGACTCTCGCAGCGGGTTTCGATGAGATCCGCCAGGGCTTCGTAGGCGCGCACCTGGTCGCGATAGAGTGTCTCGAGTGCGGCATTGAGTGTTTCTTCGTCCTTGTCAGCGAGCAGCTGGTCGATCATGACCAGCAGGCGCTGTTCCCAGAAGTCGTCCTCGATGCGGCAGCTGGACTGGCCGAGGCCGAGCGCCAAGCGGAGCACTTCATCCTGATCCGGGCTTTGTTTGGCAGGGCGGGTGGGGCGGGAGCGTTTCATCCAGGGGGCACGGTCAGCATTTGGGAACCGGGCATTCTAGCATCCGCACAATACTCCTCAAATACGCTGTGGGGCGCCAGAGAAGTTGTTAGAATGTGCAATTATCGTTCGCCAAGACCATACGATGTTTGGACGTTTCATGCCCCTGGAGGGGAAAGTCTTCGATTTGTTCAATGCTCACGCTGAACAAATAGTTGCGGGTGGCCGCGAGCTGGTTCTGCTCATGAACAAGATCGGCGACAGCGTCGATGGCGCCGACCAGAATGCAAAGGCGATCGATACGATCGAAACGCGCGCCGACACCATTACGCACGACACCATCACGTTGCTGCATCGAACCTTCATCACGCCGTTCGACCGCGACAGCATCCATCAGCTGATTTCCAGCATGGACGATATTCTCGACCTGATTCAGGATGTCGCCGAATCGGTGGTTTTGTACGATGTGCGCAAGGTTTCGCAGGAGGCGCGCCAGCTGGCCGACATCTGCCAATCCTGCTGCGAGCGCGTCAAGTCCGTGGTGGCCCTGCTGCCGAGCATGGAGAATGCGCAAGCCATTCTGAAAACCTGTCAGGAAATCGATCAGCTCGAATCCGATGCCGATCGTGTCATGCGCTCGGCGATTTCGCGGCTGTTCCGCGATGAGCCCGACGTGCGTCAGGTCATCAAGCTCAAGGCGATTTACGAATTGCTCGAAACCATCACGGATCGTTGCGAGGATGTCGCCAATATCATCGAGGGCATCGTCCTCGAAAATTCCTGAGCGCCCACTCAGGCCAAAGCAGGTCAAAGGACGATACGATGCATTCGGTACAGATAGCCCTTTGGGTCGTCGTGGTTTTGGTCGTGCTCGCGTTGCTGTTCGATTTCATGAACGGTTTTCACGACGCCGCCAATTCGATCGCCACGGTGGTGTCCACAGGGGTGCTGAAACCGCAGCAGGCGGTGGCGTTTGCAGCCTTTTTCAACGTCATCGCCATTCTGGTGTTTCAACTCAAGGTGGCGACGACGATCGGCAAGGGAACGATCGATCCGGCGATTGTCGATCACTATGTGGTGTTTGGCGCCCTCGTCGGCGCGATCAGCTGGAATCTCATCACGTGGTACTACGGCATTCCTTCAAGCTCCTCGCATGCCCTGATCGGCGGTCTGGTCGGCGCTGCGGCGGCCAAGTCCGGCTGGGGCGCGCTGATCTGGTCGGGAGTCGGCAAGACCATCGCTTTCATCCTGATTTCGCCGCTGCTGGGCTTTTTGCTGGGTTCGTTATTGATGGTCGCTGTGTCGTGGCTGTTTTTTCGCTCCACGCCGTTGCGGGTCGATCGCTGGTTCCGCCGGCTGCAGTTGGTGTCGGCTGCGCTGTACAGCCTCGGACATGGCGGCAACGATGCGCAAAAAACCATGGGCATCATCTGGATGCTGCTGGTGGCTTCTGGCTATGCGGTCAGCAGTGACACCATGCCGCCGCTCTGGGTGATTATTTGCTGCTATCTGGCGATGGGCCTGGGCACCATGTTTGGTGGTTGGCGCATCGTCAAGACCATGGGGCAGAAGATCACCAAGCTCAAGCCGGTTGGCGGTTTCTGCGCCGAAACGGGTGGGGCGATCACGCTGTTCCTGGCCACCATGCTGGGTATCCCGGTGTCCACCACGCACACCATCACGGGTGCGATTGTCGGCGTCGGCTCGACGACCGGCACGCGTAATGTGCGCTGGGGCGTGGCGGGCAGCATCGTCTGGGCCTGGGTGTTGACCATTCCGTGCAGCGCGCTGATGGCTGCACTGGCCTGGTGGCTTGGCACCTTCCTGCTTTGAGCGGCATCCGGCTGGCGCCCGCTGCGGCGCAAGCGTCAGTCATGTTCGCAATGCGTACTGCCGCAGCGCAATGGTGTGCCGTCGCAATGTCAGGATGCTCGATGAGTCACCGCGTCATGCCCGTCGCCGGGGGCATTTTTCGTCGTGCTGAAAAACAAAAAAGCCTTGATAAAATCAAGGCTTTTTGTCTGAACTGATTTGAACCGGATCGAAATCTTGGTGCCCAGGAGAGGACTCGAACCTCCACAGTGTTGCCACCACTAGGACCTGAACCTAGCGCGTCTACCAATTTCGCCACCTGGGCAGGGGGCAAATCAAGAGGCGCGAATTCTATAGGAAATTTATAAATTGTCAAACAAACTGAAACGCGACACCACGAAAAAAATCGTGACCAAACCCATCAAGGCAGGCAGGAAGCCCGCCAAACTCGGCAAGGTGCGTCTGGCCGACCCTTTCCTGGAGCGCGAGCTGGCGAAATATGAATATCCGTTGCCGAGCCGCGAGTATGTCCTGCAAACGCTGGCGCATCACGGCGTGCCGTTGTCTTTCGAACAAATCTGCAAGCAGCTCGCGGTACGCGCCGATGAGCTGGAGCCGTTCCAGCGTCGTCTGGGCGCCATGGCGCGCGAAGGCCAGCTCATGCAGAACCGCGCCGGCGCCTGGCTGATTCCCGACAAGGCCGATCTGATTCGCGGCCGCATCGAAGGCCATCCCGAGGGTTATGGTTTCCTGATTCAGGATCCGGCCAGCGGCGAGCCTGCTGCTGCCAAAGCCAGCCAGCGGGGCAACGACATCTTCCTCGGGCCGCGCGAGATGGAGCAGGTCATGCATGGTGACCGCGCCATCGTGCGCCTGATTGGCGTGGATCGGCGCGGCCGTCCCGAAGGCAAGATCGTCGAGGTGCTGGAGCGTGCCAACAAGCGGGTGGTCGGCCGGGTGTTCAATGAGCACGGGATCTGGTTCGTGGTGGCCGAGAATCGCCGCATCACGCAGGACATCCTGATTGCGCCGCCCGTCGCGGCCGGCAAGCCGCGCAAGGCAAAGGCTGCTGGCAAGGCCGGCAAGCATGACGATCTGGAACGCATCGCCCACGAGGTCAGGACCGGTCAGGTCGTGGTGGCCGAAATCATCGAGCAACCGAGCCGGCAGTCGCAGCCCATCGGCCGGGTGGTCGAGATCCTCGGTAATTATGCCGACGCCGGCATGGAGATCGAGATCGCACTGCGCAAGCACGAATTGCCGTTCGAGTTTGGCGAAGCCGCACTCGCCGAAACCAAAAAGTTGCCCCGCAGCGTGCGCAAGTCCGACTGGAAGGGGCGCGAGGACATCACTCGTCTGCCGCTGGTGACCATCGATGGCGAAACTGCACGCGACTTCGACGACGCCGTGTATTGCGAACGTTATGGGCGCGGCAGCAAGGCCGGTTTCCGTCTGATTGTGGCGATTGCCGATGTCTCGCATTACGTTGCTGCCGGCGGCGCACTCGACAAGGACGCCTACGAACGCGGCACCTCGGTGTATTTCCCGCGTCGCGTGATTCCGATGCTGCCCGAGAAACTGTCGAACGGCCTGTGCTCGTTGAATCCGCAGGTCGAGCGCCTGTGCATGGTGTGCGACATGAAAGTCTCGGCCAATGGCGAGATCCAGAGCTACCGTTTTTATCCCGCCGTGATGTTTTCGCACGCGCGCCTGACCTATACCGAAGTCGCCGCGGCGCTGTACGACAAGGATGCCGCAACGCGCGACAAGCTCGCCGTCTTGCTGCCGCATCTCGAAAACCTCGATGCGCTGTATCGCGTGTTTGCCAAGGCGCGCAAGCAGCGTGGCGCGATCGATTTCGAAACGCTTGAAACGCGCATGATCTTTGATGATAACGGCAAGATCGCGCGCATCGAGGCGGTGCAGCGCAACGAGGCGCACAAGCTGATCGAGGAATGCATGCTGGCGGCGAATGTCTGCGCCTCGATCTTCCTGCATGAAAAATCACACCCGGCGCTGTACCGTGTGCATCAGGGGCCGACCGCCGAGCGTCTGCTCAAACTGCGGGATTTCCTGGGCGGCTTCGGCCTGCAGATCGGCGGCGGCGCGGAGCCTTGCGCCAAGGACTATGCCGAGCTGCTCGACAAGCTCGCCGGGCGTCCGGACCGTCAGCTGTTGCAGACCGTGATGCTGCGCTCGCTGCGGCAGGCCGTGTATAGCCCGGACAATGTCGGTCACTTCGGTCTGGCTTACGACTCGTATACCCACTTCACCTCGCCGATCCGGCGCTATCCCGATCTGCTCGTGCATCGCGCCATCAAGGCTGTGCTCAACAAGACGCGCTATGCGCCGGGCGGCGCCGAGGCCGGCTGGGACAACGCCGGTACGCATTGCTCGATGACCGAGCGCCGCGCTGATGATGCGACGCGCGATGTCGAAGCCTGGCTCAAGTGCTTCTACATGCAGGACCGGATTGGCGAAGAGTTTTACGCCAGCATTTCCTCGGTGCTGCCGTTTGGTATTTTTGTTGCCCTTGACGAGGTGTTTATCGAAGGCCTGGTGCACGTTTCCGAACTTGGTGCGGACTACTTCCATTTCGACGAGGCCGGCCATGTGATGGTTGGCGAACGCACCGGGCGGCGCTTCCGCCTGGCCGACCGCGTGCGCGTGCAACTCGTGCGCGTCGACCTGGAAACCAACAAGATTGATTTCAAACTGCTGGATCTGCTGACGCCGGCGGGGCAGCGCCAGGGCAAGCCGGCCGAGACCGGCGCGCGTGGCGCCGCCAAGCCTGTCCGCGCGAAGGCCGCACCGCCCGCCAAGGCAGGCGCGACCAAGAAGAGCGCCGCCGCCAGGAAGGGCGCCGGCGGCAAGAAAACCGCGGCGGTCAGAAAGCCGGCGCCACCCAAGCCAACCCGCAAGAAAGGCAAGCGCCATGGCTGAGACCCGTTTCATTTATGGCTTTCACGCCGTAACGGCCAAGCTGCGCCAGAACCCCGATGACGTGCGCGAAATCTTTCTCGATCGTCAGCGTCAGGATGCGCGCGCGCGCGATCTCATCAAACTCGCTGAAGTGCATGGCGTGCGCCTGATGCTCTCGGATGCCGAACGTCTCAACGGCATGGCGGGCGGTGCAGCACGGCATCAGGGCGTGGTGGCGCGCGTCACGGGCACGGTGCGGGTGTTGAAGCTTGACGACGTGCTCGACACGCTGAGCGAATCGGCGCTGCTGCTGGTGCTCGATGGCGTGCAGGACCCGCATAACCTGGGCGCCTGCCTGCGTGTTGCCGACGCCGCCGGCGCGCACGCCGTGATCGCGCCCAAGGACCGCGCCTGCGGCCTCAACGCCACGGCCATCAAGGTCGCCAGCGGTGCGGCCGAGAGCGTACCGTATGTCACCGTCACCAATCTGGCCCGCACCCTGCGCGAGCTGCAGGAACGCAACATCCTGACCATCGGCGCGGCGGGCGAAGCCACGCAGGATCTGTACGCCATCGACCAGAGCGGCGCCGTGGCCTGGGTCATGGGCGCCGAGGGCGACGGTCTGCGCCGCTTGACGCGCGAAACCTGCGATCAGCTGGCGCGCATTCCCATGCTCGGCAGCGTCGAAAGCCTCAACGTCTCGGTGGCCAGCGGCATCTGCCTGTTCGAAGCGCGTCGGCAGCGCGGCTTGACGTAGCGCCTTCCTCTTCGAAGCGACCGTATGCACGCAGCGCAAATGTCACGGTATTCGCGCGCAAGCCCGGATTTTTGTCTCATCTCCCGTTTGCGGCAGAGGAGACTCAGTTCTCCGGTGGGCCTACTTGCTGACCGGCCGGGCGTTGCCGGCTTGCGCCAGCAGTTTGTCGAGCCGGTTGGCGAACGCCTGGCGGTCGGCCGCTGAATAACTGGCCGGGCCGCCCGTGTCCACGCCGCTATTGCGCAATCCTTCCATGAAGTTGCGCATGGTCAGGCGTTCCTGAATGCTGTCGGCATCCAGCTGGGCGCCGCGCGGGTCGATCACCAGGGCGCCCTTGGCGATCACCAGGGCGGCGAGCGGAATGTCGGCCGTGATCACCAGATCGCCGGCCATGGCTTCATCGGCGATGCGCCGATCCGCGACATCGAACCCGGAGGGCACCTGCAGCGCCCGAATCCACGGCGAGGGCGGCACGCGCAGCATCTGGTTGGCGATCAGAGTCAATGGCGTCTGCGCGCGGTTTGCGGCGCGGTAGAGGATTTCCTTGACCGCGCCAGGGCAGGCATCGGCATCGACCCAGATTTTCATGACCTTGGTTTCCCGGATTTGAATTTACAATTGGATCTCGATCCCCGATCGATCATCCCGCCAACGTACAACGTTTCATCCATTTTTTCCATGTCTCCCCGCTTCATCATTCCCGCCGCAGAGATTGAGTTTACCGCGATCCGCGCGCAAGGCGGGGGTGGGCAGAACGTCAACAAGGTTTCCTGTGCCGCGCATCTGCGCTTCGATATTCAGGCCTCGTCGCTGCCCGAGGAAATTCGCGCGCGTCTGCTGCAACTCGGCGATCAACGCATCAGCAAGGACGGCGTGGTCATCATCAAGGCGCAGGAGTTTCGCAGCCTGGAGAAGAACCGCGCCGAAGCGCTGCGGCGGCTGCAGACGCTTATTGACAGCGTCGCGGTGACGCCGAAACTGCGCCGGCCGACCCGGCCCAGCCGCGCCTCGGTCACGCGGCGTCTCGAATCCAAGATGCGTCGCGCATCGCTGAAGGCCGGGCGCGGCAAGATCGGCGAGTAGCGGCGGCGCGAGCGTCGTCGTTGACCTGTGGCTGGCGGTGCGGATTTTTCTCATGACAAATGAAAGCTCGTTCTGCGGCCGGCTGGTCGCCAGCCCTTGCGGTGCGTGGCTCTTGGTGCAAATATTTTGAGGGTGGTGAATCTTTCACCGGACTGCCGCGCCGGACAAGGTCGGGCGGCAAGTACTGTGTAAAATGGCTATGCTGATTGGATGATTGGCATAGCCGCACCAAGCCATCAGGCAGCGGCAGCCGCCGGGGCGTCGATCAGGCAGTCCAGCGCCATGCATTTCTTGCGCCGGATGTTGATGTACAGAAAACCCTTCTGGCGGCCATCCTGAATCACGTCGATCCGAACGATTTCCGGGTCCAGCGTCTTGTGAAAGCCGCAGATGCGGCCGCGCAGCACCAGCTTTCCAGCCGGAAAACAGCTGGCCAGATCGATCTCGCGCCGGTCCTGCTCGATGAGCTGATGCTCGATTTCAAGCTGTGCTTCGATGCTGCGTTCGAGCTGCTTGAGCACGCGCAGATCGCGATCCTGGGGGTGGGCGAGAGGTTGTGACATAATGAAATATTAGCATGCGCTAATTCTATGGCGCGGTGAATGATGCCGGCAGTTGGCGTCGAATGTCTGCGCCGGGTGCATCCGACGGTTACAGCGGTTGCGGTGTGCGCGTGAAAACCACATATGGGTTCTTTGTGGCGACTATTGCCTGGCTGGTGGCAAGAGTTGCCCAGAACGTAGTCGATGCGAAGTGTGGGACGGAAGCCGAGCTGAGGGCTGGTTCTGCCTTGCGGTGCTGCCTTATAGCGTCGTGAACAGCATCTGTTCGGTCAGGCGCGACTTGGGCAGTTTGGCGTTGAAATCTTCGCAGCCGCGGTAGCCGAGCGCCACGGCGACGATGCTTGTGAAGCCTTGGGCGCGCAGGTCAAGTTCCTCGTCGAGGATCTGGGCGTCGAAGCCTTCCATGGTGCAGGCATCGATGTCGAGCGCGGCCGCGCCGATCAGCAGGGTGCCGAGCGCGATGTAGACCTGTTTTTCCATCCAGTACTGCAAGTCCTTGCGGTCGTAGCGGTGCATACCGACGTAGAACTTGCGCGTCTTTTCCTGCAGGGCCCTGGCTTCCTCGCTGGGTAGGCGGCCGTCCTGTTCTTCCTGGGCCAGCAGTGTGGCGAGGTGATTGGCGTCGAGATCGGTGCGGGCGCATAGCACTATGACATGCGAGGCGTTGCGGATCTTGGTTTCGTTGAACGAGTAGCCGGGTTGGGTGGATTTGGCAATGCGCGCCTTGCCTTCCTCGCTCTCCGCGACGACGAAATGCCAAGGCTGGGAATTCACCGACGACGGCGTGTAACGCAGCAACGTCTTGAGCTGCTCAATGGCAGCGGCGGGGATTTTTTGCGTGGCGTCGAAGGCCTTGGCCGTACGACGGCTCTGGGCGAGTTGGGCGATGTTCATGAGCGGGTCCGGAGAGTTGTCTGTTACGGCGTTACGGATAGCGCCGCTGTGTGTCGCGACTGGTCAGTTTGTCTCTATGATGATAGAGCAGAACGCCAGGGGCAGCCAGATTTGCCGGGTGTGCAGGCATGTGACGGTGACTTCACCGTTGGTACTTTCCGGGGCGGCTATTGCGTCAGCTTCGTGACGCGTGCCAGATAGCTGCGGGTTTCGGGGTAGGGCGGCAGGCCGCCATGGCGCTTGATGGCGCCTTCGCCGGCGTTGTAGGCGGCGATGGTCAGCGGCAGGTTGCCGGAAAAATGAACCAGCAGCCATTTCAGATACGCCAGTCCGCCGCGGATATTCTGTTCCGCATCGTAGGGTTCGCGGATGCCGAAGCGGCGCGCTGTGTCGGGCATCAGCTGCATGACGCCCATGGCCTGTTTGGGCGAGGTGGCGCGCGGGTCGAAATTGGATTCGACGGCCGCAATCGCCAGCGCCAGGCGTGGCTGTACGCCATATTCGGGCGCCAGCCGGGCGATGATCCGGGCGATCGCCCGGCGTTCCTGGCGTAACGCAATGACATATTTGTCAAGGTCAAATGCCCGGGCTTCGAAGACGAAGTCCGGCTGCAGGCAGGGCGGGAAGGCAACTTTGCTGGCGGCCAGGCCGGGCGTCGTGGCCAGCACCTGATCGGCCAGCGAAAGGTTGGCCC
This sequence comes from Pseudomonadota bacterium, assembly GCA_052034445.1. Lineage (GTDB taxonomy): Bacteria > Pseudomonadota > Gammaproteobacteria > Burkholderiales > Rhodocyclaceae > Sterolibacterium. Next base: position 16,247 of record JBPOIN010000139.1, read on the forward strand.
ATCAGTATCGCTGGCACTGCACTCGCCGTTGGCGGAGTGCACGGCATACCTACCGTGTCTCCCGGCTTGCAGCGGCGTGAATTGGCGTGAGTCGGCATGAATCGGTGCTTGGGTGCGCGCATTAAAAAGGCTCTTCTCGCGAATAATGTGGTTGCACTCATACCCTGACCGCCGCCGCCAGCAGCGATGGGGGTTCCGGGGCGAATCCTGGCGACCGGTCGAGGGTGCGGAACCAGCCCAGGTAGTTGGCGAG
>JBPOIN010000253.1:0-16533 GCA_052034445.1 Pseudomonadota bacterium
TAAGGCCGGATTCACCATGGTCAGCCGCTGGTTGTCGGTCGTCACAAGATCGCGCCGCGGATGTTGCAAATCGGGATTCGGCTGCGTAATTTCGGTCACCGGCACATACACGCCGGCGTGACGGGAATTCCACTCGCGCGTGAGTTCGATGAGATTGAACAATACCGCGCCGCGTTCGCGCGCCACGGCCTCGAGATTGTCCTGAATCCGCGATTTTTCGAGAACAGCCGAACTGCCGACCAGCAAACCGATCAGGCCATAACACACCGCCACCAGCAGCCAGTAACGAACTCTGGCCGCCGCCGTAAGCGCTGTGGGGTCATGGCGGTTTTTTCTCATCTGGAAATTCTAACGTATTCAAGGCGCCAGCATGGCGCCTTGAACTGTGCAACGCCGCATGTTCGACCACTTGAAACAAACAGCAAGTATGTCTTTTTGCATAGCCTACGTCTCGCCGCGCAAGGACAACAACGCCGGCCGACGCAGCACCGGCGCCAGTCCCAGCCAACCGGCCAGCGCCACGCCAGCCGCTCCCGGCAGCATTCCGGCCAGCAGCAACCAGAGATCGGGACGATATTCCAGCTGCAGCACCTGACGCGCCAGCAGCCAGCCAATCAGACTCGCGCCGATCCCGGCAAGCAGACCGGCCACTGCACCAAGCAGCGCAAATTCGAGCAGCAGAGCCGTCTGCAGCTGCCGGCTGCGCGCTCCGAGCACACGCAGCACGGCCCATTCATGGCGCCGCTCGTCATAGCTCGCCTGCAGCGCGGCATACAGCACCAGCAAGCCGGCCAGCAAGGCAAAGCCGAAGACCACCTGCACGGCGCGCGCCACCTGATCGAGCATTGCCTGTAACTGGCGCATCAACGCGCTGACGTCGATCACCGTGAGATTCGGAAAAGACTGAATCAGTGCGTTGATCAGCCCGGCCTGCGACGGCGGCAGATAAAAGCTCGTGATGTCACTGGCCGGAAACTGTTCCAGCAGCCCGGGCGCAGCAATGACGAAGAAATTCACGCGCATCGATCCCCAGTCGAGCCGGCGCAACGAGCCGATGCGGCCGCTGAAGCGCTGACCAGCGACCTCATAAGTCAGCCGGTCGCCGAGCTTGAAGCCGAGGGTTTCGGCAATCCCCTGCTCGACCGACAGTTCCGTCAGCGCCGAATCCGCGGTATTGCTGCCCAGAGCGGTCGGCGCCGCGCCATGCCAGCGCCCGGCGACAATGCGGTTGCCAGGCGGTAGCTGCGCACTCCACGACAGATTGAACTCGCGCTCGACCAGATGACGCGCGCGCTCCTCGGCATAGCGGCTGCTGACGACAGGCTGCGCATTGATCGCCACGAGGCGCGCGCGCACCATGGGTTCAAGCTGCGGCGCCGGCAAACCCTGGGCGCGGAAAAAGGCCTGCAGGGGTTCGCGCTGTTCCGGCTGGATATTGATGATGAAACGATTCGGCGCCTCCGGCGGCAGATGGTTGCGCCAGCTGTCGAGCAGATCCTGGCGCCCGAGCGTCAGCAGCAGCAAGGCCGTCAGCGCCAGCCCCAGCGCCGTGACCTGCATGACGCTGGCCGGCCCGTGACGACGCAGGCTGGCCAATGCCATGCGCAGCGCGGCAGCCCCGGCAACACCCGGCGTTGCACGGCCTGCGCCGCATCGCCCAAGCAACGCCAGCAATCCTTTGGCGGCCAGCGCATACAGCAACAGCGCCGCGGCAAAGCCGCCGATCACGATACCACCAAGCCGCCATTCGCCGGCAATCCACACCATGAGAGCCGCCAGCAACAAGGCGCCGAAGCCATAGGCGCCGCGCGACAGCGGCGCAACACCAGCCCATTCGCGCCGCAGCACGCGCAGGGTCGGCGCCGCCTGCAGGCGCAGCAGCGGCGGCACGGCAAACCCCACCACCAGCAGCAGGCCAACCAGCCCGCCCTGCAGCCAGGGTTGCCAAGAAGGCGCGGGCAGCGTCGTGACCAGCACACCGGCGAGAATCCGTAGCAGCCCCCATTGCGCCGCATATCCCAGCAGGCAGCCGACGCCGGTACTGAGAAGACCGAACAGCACGAACTCGCCGCCATGGATCGCCAGCAGCCGGGCCGACGAAGCGCCCAGACAGCGCATCACGGCACAGGCGTCGAGATGCCGGCGCATGTAGCGATCGGCGGCGAAGCCCACGCCGACCGCTGCCAGTACCACGGCCAGCAAGGCCGCCAGCCGCAGGAAGCGCTCGGCGCGCTCCTGCAGGGTGCGGATCTCGGGCCGGGCGTTGCGCAGATCCTCGATACGCTCACCGCGCCCCAGGCGATTTTGCGCCCAGACGCGAAAGCGTTCCACGGCCAGCGTATCGCCGCTCACATACAGACGATAGGCGATGCGGCTGGCGGGCTGCACCAGCGCCGTGGCCGGCAGGTCGTCAATATGCAGCATCAGGCGCGGCGCCAGGGCAATCAGATTCACGCCGCGCTCCGGCTCCTGCGTCAACACGGCCGTCACCTGCAAGCGACTTGCGCCGAGACGCACGAATTCACCGGGTTGCAGCTGCAATGCTGCCATCAGGCGCTCATCGAGCCACACCGTGCCGCGCGCCGGGATCTCGCGCTGCTCGGCATCCGGCTGATTGACAGCCGGCGCTGTGCGCAACACGCCGCGCAGCGGATAACCCGGCGCCACGGCCTTGATCTCTGCAAGCTGCGAATTGCCTTGGTGCGCATTGATCGCCATGCTCGGGAACACCAGACTCTCGGTAAGCCGCAGGCCAGCGGCGGCGGCCTGCTGGCGATAGCCGGCCTCCCAGGCGTGATCGGCCGTCAGCAACAGATCGCCGCCCAACAACTGATGCGCTTCGAGCGTCAGCGCCTGAGCCACGCGGTCGGTCAGAAAACTCACGCTGGTCAGACTCGCCACGGCCAGCACCAGCGCCACCCCAAGCACCGTGAGCTCGCCGGCGCGCCAGTCGCGCCAGAGCATGCGCAGCATGAGACGGAAGGTCGCACACATGAGAAGTCAGTCAGTTGCCATCTGGTACGAACAGCAGCCGGCGCAACTCACGGCGCTCAGAACTCGCGCAGGCGTTCGATGGCCTGCTCGATGCGGTCAAAGGCCATGACTTCAAGCCCCTTGATCGGCTGCTTGGGTGCATTCGCCTTAGGAATCAGCGCCTGCGTGAAACCCAGCTTGGCGGCTTCCTTCAGACGCTCCTGTCCGCGTGGCGCGGGGCGGATTTCGCCCGCCAGACCAACCTCACCAAACACTACAAGTTTGCTCGGTAATGGCCTGTTTCTTAAAGAAGAAACAATCGCCAACAACACCGACAAATCAGCTGCCGGCTCGCTGATGCGCACACCGCCGACGGCATTCACGAACACATCCTGATCGAAGCAGCCGATGCCGGCATGACGATGCAGCACTGCCAGCAACATCGCCAGACGGTTCTGTTCGAGGCCCACGGTGAGCCGGCGCGGATTGCCCGAATGCGAGGCATCGACCAGTGCCTGGATTTCGACCAGCAAGGGTCGCGTGCCTTCCTGCGTGACCATCACGCAACTGCCCGACACATCCTGGGCATGCTGGGAGAGGAACAGCGCCGAGGGATTCGAGACGCCGCGCAGGCCCTTCTCGGTCATGGCGAACACACCGAGTTCATTCACGGCGCCGAAGCGGTTCTTGACCGCCCGCACCAGACGGAATGTCGAATGCGTCTCGCCTTCGAAATACAGCACCGTATCGACAATATGTTCGAGCACGCGCGGCCCGGCCAGCGCGCCCTCCTTGGTCACATGACCGACCAGGATGATGCAGGTGCCGGACTGCTTGGCGTAGCGCGTCAGATGCGCCGCGCATTCGCGCACCTGCGCCACCGAGCCCGGCGCCGATTGCAGCGCCTCGGAATACAGGGTCTGGATCGAGTCCATGACCGCCACGGCCGGCTTCAGCGTGCTCAAGGTATGGAGGATTTTTTCCAGGCTGATCTCGGCCAGCAAGGACAGTCCGTCGGTCGGCAACTGCAGGCGCCGGGCGCGCAAGGCCACCTGTTCCCCGGACTCCTCGCCACTCACATACAGCACCGACTGGCGCGCTTCGGCCAGCCGCGACAGCGCCTGCAGCAGCAGCGTCGACTTGCCGATGCCCGGATCGCCGCCGATCAACACCACCCCGCCGGCCACCAGGCCGCCACCCAGCACCCGATCGAATTCCTCGATGCCGGTCGGCGTACGTGGCTCCTCGCGCGGCCGGATGTCCGAGAGTTGCTGCAGTTTGGCGGCGCCGCCGAGCGCGGCAAACCGGTTCGCGGCCTGCGCCACAGGTTCGGCAATGGCTTCGACCAGGGTGTTCCAGGCGCCGCAACCCGGACACTGGCCCTGCCACTTGGGCGCCGTGGCGCCGCACTCGTTGCACGCATAGATCGACTTTGCCTTGGCCATGCCTACCCTTCCCGAATGACCTCGACCGCCACGCGGCCGGACAAGGCGCAGAACAATTCATAACTGATGGTGCCGGCTGCCGTCGCCACCTCGTCGGCCGACAAGCCCTCGCCCCACAGCACCACGGGAGAACCGCAGGCGGCAGCCGAAATGCCCGTCAGATCGACACAGATCTTGTCCATCGAAACGCGTCCGACGGTGCGCGTGCGCTGGCCGGCCACCAGCACCGGTGTACCGGTCGGCGCATGACGCGGATAACCATCGGCGTAGCCGCAGGCGACGATGCCGATCTGCATCGGCTGCTCAGCCGTGAAACAGCCGCTGTAGCCAACCCGATCACCGGGCGCCAGACTGCGCACGGCGATCAGCCGGCTGTGCAACGTCATGACGGGACGCAGATCCAGCGCCACGGCCGTCTGCAACTCCGGATACGGCGAAGCGCCGTAGAGCATGATGCCGGGCCGGGCCCAGATTTCCGGATGCTGGCGTAGTTCGGGATAACGTGTGAGCGCTGCCGAATTGCTCAAGCACAGCGGATACTGGCGCGCCCCGCTGATGCGTGCGCAGAGTTGATCGAGGTGCACGAGCTGACTGACGATGCCGCGCCCGTCGGGCGCACAATCCGCATCGGCAAAATGCGTCATGAGCGTGATCGAGGAAACCTGCGGCGAGGCTTCGAGCACGGCCAGGGCGACGCGAAACTCGTCTTCGCTCAGCCCCAGGCGATTCATGCCCGTATTGAGCTTCAGATACACCGGCAACCGCACCGGCAACGCCGCGCCGATGAAGGCTTCGACCTGATCCAGCGTGTGCAGCACGGGCGTCAGGCGATATTCGGCAAACAACGGCAGCTCGTCGGGGCTGTAAAAGCCTTCGAGCATGAGAATCGGCTGACGCACGCCGGCATCGCGCAAGGCGATGGCGCCTTCGAGTTCGATCAACGCGAAACCATCCGCGCAATCGGCCAGCGCCCCGGCCACGCGCAGCAGGCCGTGACCGTAGGCATCGGCCTTGACGACGGCCCACAGGCGCGCCTCACCGGCATGGCGGCGTGCCACCGTGTAGTTGTGGCGCAAAGCGGAAAGATCGATGCGGGCCTGGATCGGGCGGGTCATGGTGGGGCAGAGGGCTAAGGGCTGAGGGCCGATGAGTGAGAAGAGCGCACAGCCCTGACAAAGCTGGTTATTGAAGCACAAAATACTGACCACGGATAGCCGGAAAAGGCCCCTGAAAGCAGGCCTGCAACGCCGCCGGATGGCGCGGCAGAATGGGCAGCCCGGCTCTGACAGTGCTGCGGTTTCGTGGTATAAAACGCGCCACGGATCTGGTCCGCCACCATGTCGTTAGCGATGCAAGTCTTAATGCAGAATCCCCCCACCTCCAGAGTCACCCACCGCAAGGTCCAGTGCGGATGAAACTCGGCTTCTACATCATCATGGTGGCGCAGTTTTTTTCTGCGCTTGCCGACAACGCGCTGTTGATCGTCGCCATCGCGCTGCTGCACGACATGCAGGCGCCGGATAGTTATGCGCCGCTGCTCAAAACCAGCTTCACAGTCTCCTACGTCGTCCTCGCTGCCTTCGTCGGCGCGCTGGCCGACTCGATGCCCAAATGGCGCGTGATGTTCCTCAGCAATGGCATCAAGGTGCTCGGCTGCATGCTGATGTTTTTCGACGTGCATCCGCTGCTGGCTTACGCCGTCGTCGGCCTTGGCGCCGCGGCTTATTCGCCGGCCAAGTACGGCATTCTCACCGAATACCTGCCGGCGCGTCTGCTGGTGGTCGCCAACGGCTGGATCGAGGGGCTGACGGTCGGCGCCATCATTCTCGGCACCGTGATCGGCGGCCTGCTGATCAAGCCCGAAATCGCCCAGGCGCTGCTGAGCTTCGACCTCCCACTGCTCGACACCGGCATCGACAGCATTCCCGAAATGAATCTCAGTGTGGTCGGCGTTCTCTACCTGATTGCCGCGCTGTTCAACCTGCGTATTCCCGACACGGGCGTCGATCACAAGGTTCTGAAGACAAACCCGCTGTATCTGCTGCACGACTTCAACCACTGCATGAAACTGCTGTGGCGCGACAAGCTTGGCCAGATCTCGCTGGCAGTCACCACCTTGTTCTGGGGCGCCGGCGCCACACTGCAATTTCTCGTCATCGAGTGGTCAAAGGTCGCCCTCGGCCTCGACCTCTCCAAGGCCAGCATGCTGCAGGGGGTCGTTGCCGTCGGCGTGGCGGTGGGCGCCGTGCTGGCCGCCAAACTCGTATCGCTGCGCAGTTCGATCCGCGTGATTCCGCTCGGCGTCGCCATGGGTGTGGTCGTGATGGGCATGATTTTCGTACGCGACATGAATTACGCCGTGCCGCTGCTGATTTTCATCGGCGCACTCTCCGGTTTCTTCGTCGTGCCCATGAATGCGCTGCTGCAGCACCGCGGCCACGTCCTCATGGGGGCCGGCCACTCGATCGCCGTGCAGAACTTCAACGAAAACCTCTCCATCCTGCTCATGACCGGCGCCTACTCGCTGATGGTCATGCTGCAACTGCCGATCAACGTGATCGTCGTGCTGTTCGGCGTGTTCGTCGCCGGCATCATGCTGCTCATCAAACGCCATCACGATCTCAACCAGCGCCAGCATGACAGTGTGGCGCAGCTCGACAACGCGCTGCATTAGTCGCCGGCGTGGCGACTGATCCCGGACCATCCCCGGATCGACATGCCGGGCAAATTCAACTGCAAACCCGTTTGACGCGGTAGTCGGGAAAACCCGCGCCGTCTGAGCAAACGAAAAACAAAGTCCTCTCCCCGCAGCGCGGGGAGAGGACCGGAAATCAGACGGCAGCGGGCGATCCGCCACCTGTCAGAGGGCAATCAGGCCGTGGCGCCGATCTCCAGCATGAGCTGGTTAATGCGACGCACGAAGCCGGCCGGGTCGTCAAGCTTGCCGCCTTCGGCGAGCAGCGACTGATCGAACAGCAGCGCCGACCAGTCGTCGAAACGCTTTTCTTCGTATTTGAGGCGCTGCACAACCGGGTGCTTGGGATTGATTTCGAGAATTGGCTGAGTGGCGGGCAGCGCCTGGCCGGCGGCCTTGAGCATGCGGGCGAGGTTGCCGCCGATGTCATTGTCGTCAGCCACGAGACACGCCGGGCTGTCGGTCAGGCGATGCGTGACGCGCACCGACTTGACGCGTTCGCCGAGCGAGGCGGCGATCTTGTCGGTGAGTTCCTTGAATTCGCCGGCCTCCTGTTCCTGTTCTTGCTTCTCGGCGGCATCTTCGAGCGCGCCGAGGTCGAGGCCGCCGCGCGCCACCGACACCACCTGCTTGCCCGAGTATTCGGTCAGGTGGCCGATGACCCATTCGTCGACGCGATCCGAGAGCAGCAGCACTTCGATGCCCTTCTTGCGGAAGATTTCGAGATGCGGGCTGTTGTGGGCGGCGTTGTAGGTATCGGCCGTGACGTAATAGATTTTCTCCTGGCCTTCCTTCATGCGGGCAATGTAGTCGGCGAACGCCACGGACTCTTCAGGCGTGTCGTTATGCGTCGAGGCGAAACGCAGCAGACCGGCGATGCGGTTCTTGTTGGCCTGATCCTCGCCGATGCCTTCCGTGAGCACGCGGCCGAACTCCTTCCAGAAGGTGACGTATTTGTCCTTGTGGTTTTCGGCCAGGTCTTCGAGCATCGCCAGCACGCGCTTGGTGCTGCCCGAGCGGATGGCTTCAATGTCGCGGCTTTCCTGCAGGATTTCGCGCGACACATTCAGCGGCAGGTCGTTGCTGTCGATCACGCCGCGCACGAAGCGCAGGTATTGCGGCAGCAGCTGCTCGGCGTCGTCCTTGATGAACACGCGCCGAACATACAGTTTGACGCCATGCTTGGCCTTGCGGTCGTACATATCGAACGGCGCATGCGCCGGGATATAGAGCAATTGGGTGTATTCGGAACGCCCTTCGACGCGCGCATGGCCCCAGCTCAGCGGATCGGTGTAGTCGTGGCCGACATGCTTGTAGAAGGCCTTGTATTCGTCGTCGGTGATCTCGTTGCGCGGCCGCGCCCACAGCGCGCTGGCCTGGTTGACGGTTTCATCCTCGTCGCTGATCTTCTGTTCCTTGGCCTCGCTGTCCCAGATCTCCTTCTTCATGACGATGGGCTGCAGGATGTGATCCGAGTATTTATGGATGATGTCGCGCAGGCGATGGCCGGAAAGCAGGTCGTCGTGCTGGTCTTCCTCACTGGCGCGCAGATGCAGGATGATGTCGGTGCCGCGCTGCGGCTTGTCGATCATCTCGACGCTATACACACCGCTGCCTTCGTCGGACATGTCGCATTCCCAACGCACGCCCTGCCCGGCCGACTCGCCGGCGCGACGCGTGAGCACGGTCACCTTGTCGGCGACGATGAACGAGGAGTAGAAGCCGACGCCGAACTGGCCGATCAGATTGGCGTCCTTCTGCTGGTCGCCCGACAGACGCGAGAAGAATTCGCGCGTGCCGGATTTGGCAATGGTGCCGAGATGCAGGATCGCATCGTCGCGATTCATGCCGATGCCGTTGTCGGAGATGGTCAGCGTGCGTGCCGCAGCGTCGAACGAAACGCGGATCTTGAGGTCGGGATCGTTCTCGTACAGCGCGGCATTGTGCAGGGCTTCGAAACGCAGCTTGTCACAGGCATCGGAAGCGTTGGAAATCAGCTCGCGCATGAAGATTTCGCGGTTGCTGTACAGCGAGTGGATCATCAGCTGCAGCAACTGTTTGACTTCGGCCTGAAAGCCCAGCGTCTCGCGCCCGGCGGTTGCATTCGTGGTCATACAAAAAGCTCCTGTGAAAAAACGTAGCGCTTAAGTGGGGATGGCGCTAAGGATTTCAAGTACCCGAAACAAAGTACCGCCAGATCAGTGCGCTGGCCCCAGCGAACGCGAGACCCGGCCATGCCGGACGAACAGCATGATGGGCAGCGCCAGCAGCATGACGAGCCCATAGGACATGAACAGCTGTTCGAAAGCCAGCATGGCCGCCTGCCGCGCCAGCTGACCGTCCATGATCAGCAAAGCCTTGGTGTGGGCCAGTGTTTCAGGGATGCCATGCATGACGAAGTACGTTTTGAGCTGCAGCAGGCGCTGCTGCACAGGTTCGGCATAGGCGTTCAGGCGCCACAGCAGGTTTTCGCGGTTGCTGTCCTGGTATTGGGTAAACAAGGTAGCCGAGATCGCGATGCCGACGCTGCCACCGAGCTGACGCGTGAGGTTGAACAGGCCGCTGCCGGCAGCGATCTGGCTGGTTTCGAGATTCGCCAGCGCCAGCGTATTGATGGCCAGGAACATCATCGGCAGACTCACGCCGCGCAGCACCATGGGCCAGAAGAAGTCGTCGTAACCCGAGTCGAGCGTGTACAGGTAGTGCAGCCACATCGTGTAGGCGAAAAGCAAGGCGCCGAACACCACGAACAGGCGCAGATCCATGCGGTACTTGCTGACCAGGCGCGACACGGTGATCATGGTCAGGGCGCTGGCGACAATGCCCGGCACGATCACCACGCCGGTATCCCAGGCCGTGAAACCGAGCAGATTCTGCATATACACGGGAATCAGGAACACCGTGCTGTAAAGCGCGCCGCCGAGCAGAAAGGAATAGCACAACGAAGCCGCGAACTGCGAATCCTTGAGGATGCGCAGATCAACGATGGGGCGCGGATGACGCAGTTCATGGCGCACGAACCACACCAGGGCGACCAGGCTGGTGATGGCATAGATGACGATCTCGCGCGCTTCGAACCAGTTGAGCTTTTGCCCGCGCTCCAGCAGGGTCTGCAAGCAACCAATGCCCAGCGCCAGCAGCACGAAGCCGAGGCCATCGACCTGCTCGACCGTCTTGGTGTATTTGGAATCCGGCACGTACAGCAAGGTCAGCAGCACGGCGAAAATACCCAGCGGGATGTTGATGTAGAAGATCCACGGCCACGACCAGAGGTCGGTAATCATGCCGCCGACCGTCGGCCCGAGCATCGGCCCGACCATCAGGCCGAAACCGTAAATCCCCATGGCGATGCCGATCTGGTTGGGCGGAAAGCTCTCGTAGATCGCCGCCTGTGCGGTAGCCAGCAGACCGCCACCGCCCAAGCCCTGGACGATGCGCCAGAAGATCAGCGCTTCGAGCGAAGTCGCATTGCCGCAGAAGATCGACGCTAGCGTGAACACAAGAATCGATAGCGCGAAGTAATTGCGCCGGCCGAAAAAGTCACCCAGCCAGCCGGCAATCGGCAGCACGATCACGTTGGCCACGACATAGCCGGTCGCCACCCAGGCGATCTCATCGATGGTCGCGCCGAGCGATCCCATCATGTGCGGAATCGCGACATTCACGATGCTGGTGTCAAGCAGTTCGAGCACCGAGGCCAGCGTGACCGTGATCGCAATCACATAGCGATGCGCAAAAATCTCGGCATCGGTTTGGACACGGCGCAGCCCGGGCAGGATGGGCTTCATGGCGCGGCGCAGCGGCTGGCGACGGTGCGGCTCACTGCGCCGCGATCACCACGAACACGCTCATGCCGGGACGCAGCGGACGGCTGGCATCGGCATTCTGCTGAATGCGGATGCGCACCGGGACGCGCTGCACCACCTTGGTGTAGTTGCCGGTGGCGTTGTCGGGCGGCAGCAGCGAAAAGCGCGCCCCCGTGGCCGGGCTCAGCGATTCAACCTGGCCTTCGAGCTTCAGCTCCGGATAGGCATCGACCTCGACCTGCACGACAGCGCCGACGCGCACCCGGGCGAGATCGGTCTCCTTGAGGTTGGCGACCACCCAGACGTCCTCCAGCGGCACCAGCGCCAGCAGCGGCTGACCTGGCTGCACGAGCTGTCCCGGCTCGACGCTGCGATTCGTGACCATGCCGCCGACGGGGGCCAGGATGCGCGTATCGGCAAGCTGATTGGCGGCGAAATCGCGCGCCGCACGCGCGGCCTCCATGCGCGCCAGCGCAACCCGCAGCGCGGCGCTTGAAACGGTCACCTGTTCGCTGGCCGAGGCGGCATTGTCGCGGCTCGCGCGCACCAGCGCCTGCGCGGCGCGGGCGGCAGCTTCGGCGGCATCCAGCGCCTGCGGCGAAGCCATTTTCTGCGCCACCAGCAGACGCATGCGTTCGAGATCCTTCTGCGCCTTGTCGGCATTCGCCAGCGCCTGATCGATGGTCGAACGCGCGCCGGAGGCCGCAGCGCGCGCCGCCGCTATCTGGGCTTCGGCCTGGCCGGCCTGCCCTGCGCCGCGCACACCCTCGCCATTCTTGCCTGCTGCCGCCAGGGCCAGGGCCAGTTCGGCCTCGGCTTGGGCGAGTTTGAGTTTGTAGTCGCGGTCGTCGATCTGCACCAGCAGGTCGCCGGCCTTGACCAGCTGATGATCCTTGAAATTCAGCGTCGTGACATAGCCACCGACGCGCGGCAGGATCGGCACGATGTGCCCCTCGATCTGGGCATTGTCGCTGCTCACATGCGACCAGCCCCACCAGACCTTCCAGCCAGCCCAGCCCGCAAACACGCAGCAGGCAACCAGCAGCAACACGGTTGGCAGGCGGCTCTTGCGCGCGGGAGTGTCACCCGGCGTGGCAGCCGCAGAGGCTGGCAGCGAAACCTGGGGATCGCTCATGGCGTTTGACGCCGGGAAGTTCCGCGCATGCATGTCCGCGATTGACGGCGCCGGGCGGCCAATTGACGCTGTTCAAGCATAGACGATTTCCTCGATCTCGATCGCGCGCCAGCCGGCCGGGCTTTGAAAACGCACCAGATCGCCTTCGCGCGCCTTCATGAGCGCCCGCGCGAGCGGCGAGATCCAGCTGATGCGGCCGGTCGTCGCATCGGCCTCATCGATGCCGACAATCCGATAGGTCGCATGCGCCAGCAAGCGTCCGTTGGCATCGAGTTCATTGATGCTCACGGTGGCGCCGAAGAATACCTGATCGAGATGTTCCTGCTGCAGAGGATCGACGACGATCGCATGATCCAGCCGCTTCTGCAGGTAGCGGATGCGCCGGTCGATTTCGCGCAGGCGCTTCTTGCCATAAATGTAGTCGCCGTTTTCGGAACGGTCGCCATTGCCGGCGGCCCAGGAAACCACCTGGACGATGTTGGGACGCTCGACCTTGACGAGCTGCTCGAACTCGCTGCGCAGGCGCTGATGGCCGGTTTTGGTCATGTAGTGACCGGCGCCGGCCGGCAGACTAACCAGTGCCTCGACGGGCGCCTCATCGTGCTCCTCGTCGTACGGGTCGCCCTCGTTCTCGCGCACAAAAGCCTTGTTCATTTTGCCGCGAACTCAGGTTGCCTGTTTGATCGCCAGCAAGGCCTGATTGCGCAGGGTCTTGAGCAAGGAGAGTTCCTTGGCCGGGATCACGATCTCGCCGGCCTTGTCCTTGTCGCAATACATCAGGGCGACCGGCAGTCCCTTGAGCATGAGCGGGAAAAGCACGAAGGTTTCGGCCGGGACATGGGTGCGATACCAAGCAGGAATACGCGTGGCGATCTTCGGGTCATTGATATCGGAAATGATGATATCCACGCCCTTGGCCAGGACCACGGCGAACACATCCGATTCCTTGGTCAGGGCAAACTTGAAATTCTTCACCACCTCTGTGGTATCTGGGCCGAAGCCGAAACGTCCGATCATCTGATTGGTCTTGGGATTTCGCAAACACAGAATGACGCGCTTGAAGCCCATCGCCCGATACATGGTTTCGAGCGTGATGCGCAGCACATCGTTGAGCGAGAAATTCTCGACGAGGGAATTGCTGATGTCCTGAATCCCCGCAGCCAGGGTGGCCTGCACATCCGCATCGAGCATCGGCGTATTTACATCGCCCCCCGCCCCATTGCCGCCTTCTGTCGCACGTTTGCCACCGACGCCATCCGTATCGCCGCCGAGCGAATCCGGGCCGTTGCCGTTGGCGCCGCCATTCAGCATGGTGCCAGCCAATTCGCCGAGTCCCGACCCTGTGGTTGAACCGCCCGGTTCCAGGACCGTCTTGTCACCATCCGCAGACCACACGCGCGCGCTGCGGGCAAACGGACTCTGTTTGAGATTGACACGCAGGGTTTGCGCCACCTGCGTCAGCTCGTTAACCGCAGTAGTCAGGGTCTTCTTCAGATCCTCGTCGCTGAGTGGAATGCAAGCCATGAACCGCGTACTGACCTGTTTCATGGCCTTTTGTCGATCCTCGACGGGCGAGTTTGCAATGGCGTTACAGAGCTCATTCGAAAAACCGGCCACGACGTGCAGGGTCTCTTCCTTGATCTGCGGCTTCTTGACCGGGCCATCGGCAAGTCGGCGCATGCTGTTCACGATGGTCGGCGGGAAACCCCAGCTCGTGGCGACGCCGACGCCAAGATCCTCGAACGAGATGCCCAGCACCTGCAGCACTGCGGCATCGTCACTGCAGCCGCGTTGATGCATGACCTTGCGAATTTCCTCAACTTCATCGGGAAAATAATACTGCGCCAGCGACCGCCCGAGGCCATGAAACATCGCACAGATATATGACTCCTCGGCCTCGCGAGGGGCAATTTTCTGGCTCAGCGTGCGCGCCAGCAAGCCCGACAGGTTGGCGCGCAGAAAATCTTCCTTGAGCAGACTGGCATTTTCCTTGTTCTGCAAATGCTCGAACATCAGGACCGTGAGCGCAATATTGCGGATCGCATCGAAGCCCAGCACGATCACGGCGCGCGATACGGTGCTAATGCTGCCACCGCCGGACTGACGATAAAACGCCGTGTTGACGATGCGCAGGATCTTGTTGGTCAGCGCGTAGTCCTTGAGGACGGTGTTCGACAGCTTGTTGATGCTTTCCTTGTCGGAGTTCGTGAGCTTGTTGATCGCCGAAACGGAATCCGACAGCACCGGAAAATCGGATTTGAGCCGCATGCGCCGCATGAGAAAATCCAGCGTACCCTGTTTCCTGCTGTCGCTGGTCGCCGCGGTCTCTTCGGTCAACTCGGGTGCAAGAAAGTTCTTGAGCGCCTGACGCATCTGCTGCGCATTTTCAAAACGCATTTGCGGATCCTGCGCGCAGGCCTTGAGCGCAATACTGCCCAGACGCTCGTCGATTTTCATGTCGCTCGGCAATTGCACGGGCTTGGTGAGAATCTGCGCAAACATCGCATGAATGCTGTCGGACTTGACGACCCGGCGACCAGTCAGCATTTCCAGCAGGATCAACCCCATTGCATAGAGGTCCGTTTTGACGTTGCAAGTGCGATGCTCGATGTATTCAGGCGCCATGTAGGCCGGCGTCCCCGTCAGCCCCCCTTCCTGCGGCGTCTGCCCGGCTTCGCTGACACGCACGGCGATGCCGAAATCCATGACGCGCGGCACGCCCTTACTGTCGATGAGGATATTCGAGGGCTTCAGATCGCGGTGGATGATGCCCTGGCCATGCGCTTCGGCAAGCGCATCAAGGATCGAAACCAGCATTTCAGCGGCACGCAATGCTGGCATGGGCTTGTTCTGCACCAGCTGAGCCAGATTACCGCCATCGACATATTCGAAAATCAGATACGGATCGCCATCCGCCTCGCCGGCCTCGAAGATCGGCACGATATGCGGGTGGCGCAGATTGCTGACCGTACGTGCCTCGGCCAGCAGGTTGGCATTCTGCAGTGGGTCCGAGTCGCTGAAATGCAGCGTCTTGATAGCAACCTCGCGCTGCAAATGCGGGTCATTGCAGAGGTAAACCACACTTTGTGCGCCACGCCCGAGTTCGCGCAGGATTTCGAATCGTCCGATCTTTTGAGCCATCTGGTGATTCTAGCGCAGCAAACCGCCATTCGGAACCGTCAGCCGATCAGCTCGCCGCATCCACTACAGAAGAAAAGACACTCAGTATATGGACAAGATGCGACGCCCCACTCACGCACTCACGTAATAACAAATGCATTGGCGTCGTTTAAAAAACCAGCCCCTCCTTCACACTAAATCATGGACCTCTGCGATTTGTCCGATATATGTTTTCAGATACGGTTTCGTTCGCGACTTCATCAAGCAGCCGAAGATCTGACGCGCCATGAAAGAGTGCCACTCATCGTGCATGTTGGACAGGATCCGAATTGAATGCAAGCGTTTGCCATTCGACGCCGGCACGCATAACATGCGTGCCTATGCAAAGCGACCTGGATCCAGAGGTTCTGCGCGGCCAGTTGGACCAACTGGCGATCGAACACCGCAACCTCGATGCGACGATCGCAACGTTATCGAACGCGCCGCCGCATGACGAACTGCAGCTGCGGCGTCTCAAGAAACGCAAACTGCAACTCAAGGATCGCATCATCCTGCTCGAACGCCTGCTGCCCCCCGACGAACCGGCCTGAATCGGGCGCCTTCCGGCTGCCGCACAGCCATTCTCTGGAGAAATCCACATGCCTTTTTATCGTCTGGGCGACAGACAGCCACAATGCGCAGCCGATAGCTGGGTAGCCGAGAACGCAACGCTCATCGGCTCGGTCGTTCTCGAAGCGGGCGCGAGCGTATTCTTCGGCGCAGTGCTGCGCGGCGACAACGATCTGATCCGCATCGGCGCCAGCAGCAATGTGCAGGACAACGCCACCCTGCACACCGATGCCGGCATCGAGTTGATTGTCGGCCAGCAGGTCACGATCGGGCACCAGGCCGTACTGCATGGTTGCCGGATCGGCGACGGATCGCTGATCGGCATCGGCGCCATCGTCCTGAATCGCGCCGAAATCGGCCGGCACAGCATTGTGGCGGCAGGTGCGATGATTCCGGAGGGCAAGATCTATCCCGAGCGTTCGCTGATTCTTGGCGCTCCGGCCAGGGTCGTGCGCGAAATCACCGACGAGGAAATTGCGCGCCTGCTGCACGGCGCGGAGCAGTACAAACTGCGCGCTCAAAGATATGCCGCACAACTCAGACGCCTGGAAGCGCCTGAGCGGCCGCAATAAACGCTATCAAGCCGCGCCGCTGGCGGCGGGCTTGGGAGTCAGGTTCAAGCGCTCGACGAGTCGGTCGACCAGCCGTTGCAGATTGCCCAGCGACATGAGATGGGCATACACCAGCTGCAAATCGCCAGACTTGAACATCTCGAACACGGCGCTCTGATCAAGCGCACGCAGCTTCTCT
>JBPOIN010000057.1:0-2826 GCA_052034445.1 Pseudomonadota bacterium
GCTTTAGAGGCTGAACTAACTGAAGATGGTTTGGACGTCTCAAATGGGCACAAGGGCGGCATGATATTTCCCTTTCCGAAGTCTGGACTGGAACTGCTTTGGAATGGTTTGTTGGCCATTCGTGCAAGCAGCGAATACCGTAATACAGATATCGCCAATGTCATTTCGAATGGAACCATAAATTGGAGGGAACAGAAAATCTGGGGCTATTCACGAATGAATGATCCAAACTTGCGAGGAACAAAGTTTGAAGGTATATCAACCTACAATTTTCAGACGACTTTGTTACCAAAGGATGAATACGGAGCTTGGATATCGTCAAAATATGGCTTCTCTATGGATAATGAGGATGCGCGTAGTGTTTGGCGATATGAGAAAGCCACACGGCGTGTGCGTAAGACGACAAGCTTTTGTTGTGATATGCCGAATCCATCAACTGGAAGTGCCACGACATTAGATGAGGATCGGATTTTCTCAGGATCTGGCGCTCGTTATAACTGGAAAATCCTCGGCAAGAAGGAAATGTACATCCCTTATAACGGCTATAAACTAGAAGGCAAGTCAGCAGGGGAAGAAAAATATTCCAAACTACTAACCATCGGTCACGTTAACCCAGAATTTGTCCGGTGGGAATTGCATCGCGTTTGGATTCTAGATGCCAGTTTGAAAGAAGGGCACCTCCATTTGTACCCACATCGCACCATCTACATAGATGAAGACAACCTCCAGTTTACGATGTCAGATGTTTTTGACACGCAGGGTGGTCTATGGCGATTCGACTGGATCAATAATTACTATTTGCCTGGCCCGAATATATTCAATCAGGGAACTTCATTTTTCCATGACCTAAAAACGGGTGATTACACCGCTTTTGATTTGACGCAAGCAAAATCACATAGCTTTGTTGTTGATCTTCCAGGTGCCAATTATGGAAAGCCAGGTTTCTATGGTTCACTACCAGGCACCTGCATTGCTGCAGAATGGTGTCCCGTTGAAAGAGAAAAAGACTTTACGCTGGAGGGGGATGAATAGAGCTATTAAATGACTGCTTTGGAACGGCCAAAGTGTCAGCAAAGGGTCGATAGTGTGAGTTCGTCGGCGCGAGAAGCTGCCGTTCGACGTAAATCCATCTGAACGGCAGTTGACCGGCGCATTGCCGCCCGAGTCCGACCGGAGATCCAAGGTCGACATTGGCCGACGACCTGAAGTAGATCATCAGGCAGTTTTCAGAGTGGCCCCGACACCGGGTATGCCGTTGTCAGCAGGCAGGACTCAGTCTGAAGCACGCATTGCCAGTTCAAAGGCCACCGTCTCTTCCTGGCCGATTGTGCCCGATTGTTGGTGGATGCGTAATACACGCACAGCGCCACTTTGCTCAAATTCATTTGTTCTACGGACGCAGAATCACCTCACCAGCGCAGCGCGCAGCGCATCCTCCAGCCCGAACCGCGGCGCGAATCCAGCAGCGCGCAGCTTGCGGTCGTCGAACAGCGTGTGCGTCGCCATCACCTCCACCGAGAAGCGTGTCAGGGAAGGCTCCCAGGCATACGGGACGATGCGCTCGATGAGGGCGCCCAGGCCATATGCCATTGGCCTGGGCAGGCGCAGGCCGAGCGACTGCAGGCCGGTGATGCGTTCCAACGCGGCCTTGAGTTCCAGCCACGAGGTATCGAAGCCCTTGACCAGCCAGGTCTGCCCGGCGGCTTGCGGCAGCGTGCCGAGCAGGATCATGGCGCGGCCGAGGTCGCGCGTGTCGATGCCGGAGAAGCGGTAATCCTCGCTGCCGAACAGTGGGAACACGCCGCGCCGGGCTGCGGCGAACAGCGGCGCCAGCTGGCGGTCGCGCTGGCCGATGGTATTCACGGGGCGCAGGATGGCCAGTTCGATACCCGCAGCGCGCGCCGCCACCTGTGCGGCAAGTTCGCGCTCCAGCGCCACGGCGTTGAAGGCGTAGGTCGGCGCAGGCGGGTAGTCCTCGTCGATCGGTTGCGCCGGGCGCGTGAAGCCATACACCATCACGGTGCTCAACAGCACCACGCGCCGTGCGCCGGCGCGCGCGGCAGACTCGATCACGCGACAGGTCAGGCCGACCTCGACGGCGCGCAGATCCTCCAGCGCCAGATGATGGCACGGATTGGCCAGACAGCAATACACCACGCTGCCGGCAGGGATCGCGGTTTGAATGGCGCTGTCGCTGCTGAAATCGATGCGCAGCTGCTCCACCCCCAATCCCTGCAGGAATGCATTCGGCGTGCGCACGGGCGCCAGCACGCGCTGGCCGGCGTGCCGCAGCTGTTCGGCGACATGGCTGCCGATGAAGCCCGTGGCGCCGAACACCACGGCCGGCGTAGCGCCCTGGCTCAGGCCCGACTCGCGCGCCGCTTCATTCATCGTGCTTGACGCCTGCCGGCGCTGGCAGCGCTGCGGCGAAGAAATCCAGCAGCATTTGCCGATACTTCGCGCTGCCCGGCGGCGACAACAGCGCTTCGACATGGCCGCCGCCGTCGATGAGTACCAGCCGTTTCGGCGCCTGCGCCCGATCCAGCAGACTCACGGAATGCGCATAGGGCACGACGAGGTCGGCCGTGCCGTGCAGCAGCAGTAGAGGAATCGGCGCGAGCTTGCCGACCACGTTGCCGGCGCTATAGCTGTCGTCGATGAAAGCGCCGGCGCCGGCGACTTTCTCGCTGGCGATCGAGGCGTAGGAATAAAAGCTGCCTTCGATGGCGATGGCCTTCACACCGGCGCGATTGCCCGCACCGACCACGGCGATCGCGTTCGCGCCGCCCAGGCTCTGGCCGAACACCAGCAGACGTTGCGGATCGA
>JBPOIN010000099.1:0-6815 GCA_052034445.1 Pseudomonadota bacterium
GGGATGCCCAGCTGATCGAAGAGGTCATAGATGTCGTACTCGTGGCAGGGGTCCGCCGGATTGGTGCATACCGTGGCTTCTGCCAGCGCCGGACTGTTCAGGGTATTGCTCATGGCGGCCTCCTTGGTATTTTTATAGCAGACGGAGTTCGGCCGCCATGTCGCGCAGCGTGTCGGCAATGATGTCGATGCCGGCATCGAGTTCGTCGCGCTCGATGGTCAGTGGCGGGGCGATGCGGATCACCGTGGCGTGCGTGTCCTTGCTGAGTACGCCGTTTTCCAGCAAGCGCAGGCAGGCCGCATGGGCGCCGGCATGCTGTGGGTCGAGTTCGATGCCGGCAAACAGACCGCGCCCGCGCACCGTGCGCACCAGGGGGTTGTCGAGCGTGCGCAGGCGTTGCAGCAGATGCGCGCCAAGGGTTGCCGAACGTCCGGGCAGATCGAGTTCGACGATCAGCTCCAGCGCTTCGAGCGCCACGGCCGCTGCCAGAGCGTTGCCGCCGAAGGTGCTGCCGTGATCGCCGGGGCGGAACACGTCCATTACGTTGCGATCGGCGAGGAAGGCCGAGACGGGCAACAGACCGCCGCCGAGCGCCTTGCCGAGGATCACACCATCCGGACGGATGTCTTCGTGCCAGGCGGCCAGCAACTTGCCGGTGCGGCCCATGCCGGTTTGCACCTCGTCGCAGATCAGCAGCACGTTGTGGCGCCGGCAGATTTCGGCGCAGGCACGCAGATAACCGGCGGGCGGCACGATGATGCCGGCCTCGCCCTGTACGGGTTCGACCAGGAAGGCCGCCGTGTGCGGCGTGATCGCGGCTTCGAGCGCGTCCGCGTCGCCATAGCGGATGCGTTTGAAACCGCGCGGGAATGGGCCGAAGCCGTCGCGGTATTGCGGTTCGGTGGACATGCCCGTGATGGTGATCGAGCGGCCATGGAAATTGCCCTTGCAGGCGATGATCTG
Organism: Pseudomonadota bacterium; assembly: GCA_052034445.1. Classification (GTDB taxonomy): domain Bacteria; phylum Pseudomonadota; class Gammaproteobacteria; order Burkholderiales; family Rhodocyclaceae; genus Sterolibacterium. The sequence continues at coordinate 964 of JBPOIN010000099.1, forward strand.
CGCCTTGTCCTGCGGAATGCCCTTGACCTTGTGGCCCCATTTGCGCGCCGCCTTGAGTGCGGTCTCGACCGCCTCAAGGCCTGTATTCACCGGCAGCGCCGCCTCGTAGCCGAACAGGTCGGAGAGGCGGGCGAGCAGCAGCGGCAGGCGGTCATTGAAGTAGGCGCGCGAGGTGACGTTGAGGCGCTGCGCCTGGTTGGTCAGCGCGCCGAGCAGGCGCGGATGGCCATGGCCGAAGCTGGCCGCCGAATACGCCGACATCATGTCGAGATAGCGTTTGCCGGCGCCATCCCAGACATACACGCCGGCGCCGCGCGTCAGCACGACCGGCAGCGGCGCGTAGTTGTGGGCGCCGTATTGCGCCTCCATGGCGCGGAATTCAGCATCCTGCGGCGTGCTCAGGGATTCGAGCAGGCGGGCGACCAGGTGCATGGTGCGCCCGTCGTCGTCGCTCAGCGGGTTGTATTCGCTGATTTCAAACGCTGCGAGCTGCGGGCTGTGCGCGAGGCTGCGCAGTTCGTCGGCCAGCCCGGCTCCATCCAGGCCACCCGCCTCTGGGGTGTTTACGCCATGCGAATCGCCCGGGTCGAGTGCATCGAGATCCAGCGAAACGCCGAAGGGTTGGCCGCTGCGGCCGACGATCGCCAGCGCTGCGGCGAATGCCGCGTGCAGCCCGAGACGCCGGATCTCATCCATGGCGAATATCCGTACCCCTTGCGCCTGCAGCAGTTGCAGTTCGGCGGATTCGAAGCTGCGTGCGCCGAACACGCAGGTCCGCGTGGCATCAATGGCCGGCGTGGCCTCGTTCCACGGATTGGGCAGGACGCCCAGCAGCGCCGCCAGCGGCATGCCGTGGGGGTTGCCGCTCGGGGTGCTGAGCGCGGTGTGGGCATCGAGATGGGCGTCGATCCACAGCAAACCCGGGCGTGTGCCGATCGCGCGCGCCACACCGCGCCAGGCGCCTTCGGCAATCGCATGATCACCGCTCAGCACCAGCGGCAACACCCGTTGATTCGGGTTACTGCTGCGGCAGGCCGCATCAATGCGTTCTTCGAGCTGATCGCAGATTTTCCGCAGGGATTCATTGCGCTCGAACTTGAGACGCGGATCGAGCGCCACCGGCGTGTCCCAGCTGCAGGCAATCCGGTTGCGCCGCACGCCCGCGCCCACATCGGCCAGGCGCAACGCCGGAGCTGCCTGGGCACTGCCTTCGCTCGATTGAGGGGGGACGCCGTAACCGCTGTGGACGCCGATCAGGCGAATGGCGAGCTTGGCGGTTTGCTGTACCGCCTGCTGTTGAAGAGAGACTTTAGTGTCCATGGCAACCTCCCTTACCAGTCACACCGAGATTCTGCAAATTCGACAGCCAATTGCGCCAGGTGTTCCCGTAAATTCGCTGGCTGAGTCGCTTGCCGGCGCCGGAACTGGCCGCCGCTCCTGCGGCAAACGACCCTTTCCGACCTTCATGCGCTCGGTGCCTATCCTACTCCACATGGCGGGTGAGATTGCAAGCTCTTTTTTTATGTGTTTTTGCGACCGCTGCGGCGTGTCTCGACGCGGCAGCGAATGCGCCGCCATACCTGCCTGAATCAGGTATCAGCCGGATTTCCGCATTGGCTCGTTTGTCATGCCGCTGGTTTCATGCCGGTTAGGAAGAACGGACTATTGACCCGATTGTCATGGTTATTAGAATCGCGGCAAATTTAATTTGATGGAGTTGTCATGAAAAAATCATGGTTTGTCGCGCTGGCATTGCTGGCCGGCGTCGGGAGTGCAAACGCTGCGACAAATATGGCGCTTGGTGCTGCGGTGACGAATGCCGGTCCCGGATTCGCTGCCTGGTCGTCGCAATGGGGCAGCGGCAGCTTTGCCTCTCTCGCCACGGTTACCGACGGTGTCTTTGTCGGCAACGGTCAGCAATGGAATCTCGGCACGGTGTTCTGGAATGGCGCGTCGGGTGGCGACGCCAGCAATACGGTGACCATCGCCCTGCAGCAGGCTGCCGTGATCAACAGCATCACGTTGCAGGCCGACAACAACGACTTGTATGGCGTCAGCTATCGCGACACTTCGAATGTCTGGCACAACCTGGCGACGATCGATCCGAATACGGCGGGTTGGGGCATGGCCAGCGGTTCGGCGACCCTGGGTGCGCCGGTGGTTGCCACGGCTTTCCAGATCAAGGCGACGGGCGGCGACGGTTACTATTCGGTCGCCGAATTCCAGGCCTTTGGCAGTGTGAGCGCGGTTCCCGAACCCGAGACCTATGCCATGCTGCTGGCCGGCATCGGCTTGATCGCCGGCGTTGCGCGTCGGCGTCTGACAAATTGATCCCGGTCTGAATCGCCGCTACAAAGAAGGTCGCCGAGGCGGCTTTTTTTGTTTCTGCCGTTGAGTTCGTGTCTGTGCCGGCAAGAATTCCGGTCGCACGCCTCCAGCAGCTAGAATCGGTGTTTTTTCTGGGGAATCGAATGGGCATACTGGATGGCAAGGTCGCTTTGGTGACGGGCGCCGGGCAAGGTGTCGGGCGCGGCATCGCGCTGGCGCTGGCGGCGGAGGGTGCGCGCGTGGCGTTGGTCGGTCGTACGCTGGGCAAGCTCGAAAGCGTGGCGGCCGAGATTGCCGCGCGCGGCGGTGAAAGCGCGACGTTTCAATGCGATGTCGGCGACAAGCCGCAGATCGATGCCTGCCTGGCGCGCGTGATCGAGCGCTTTGGCGGCGTGCAGATTCTCATCAACAATGCCCAGGAGGTGACACTGGGTCGCCTGCTCGAATTCAGCGACGAGGCGTATGTGCGCGGCTTCGACACCGGCCCGTTGGCGGCGTTGCGTTGGATGCGCGCCTGCCATCCGTATTTGCGCGGCGCTGGCGCCGTCGTCAATCTCGCCACGGCCGCGGGCGTACGCCACGACATGTCAGGTTATGGTGCGTATGCTTCCGTCAAGGAGGCATTGCGGACCCTGAGTCGTGCGGCGGCCTGCGAATGGGGAGGCGACGGGATCCGTGTGAACTGCATCATGCCGCTGGCGAATTCGCCGGCCGTCGCGGCCTGGATGGAGTTCGCCCCCGAGGATGCGAATGCGCTGTTTTCCTCGGTGCCGCTGAAACGGGTCGGCGATTGCGAGCAGGATATCGGTCGCGTCGTGGTTTTTCTGTGCGGTCCGGATTCCGCCTACATCACCGGACACACCTTGCCGATCGACGGCGGTCAGGCGCTGTTGCGTTGATGTCGGGTGGAGCGCTGGCCGGCGCGGTTACTGCAATTCGACGCGTTGTAAGGTGATCGCCAACGCCTCGGCTGCGCCCTTGCGCCGGATTTGCAGGGCGACCTGGCTGCCGGGCTGGCCATGCAGGCGGAACATGGCTTCCCCGGCGGAAAGCCGGTTCAGCATCGCGCCATCGACGGCCAGCAGTTCGTCTTCGTCACGCAAGCCGGCCAGATAGGCCGGGCTGCCGGTTTGCACGCGTAGCCTCAACCGTCCCTGCCAGCCGAATTTGATTGCCGAAAAACCGCCATCCCACCATGAGGTGAGTCCCTCGAAGCCGACGCCCAGTCCGCCGCGGCCCAGTGGGCCGTAGAGAACTTCCTCGATGGTGTTTCTGCCCAGCGTGACCACGCCGTCGCAATCGTCGTCACCGATCACCCCCATCTGCGTAGCGGCCTTGAAGCTGCTGCGTTGATGGCGCAGTACCAGCAGGTTGTCGCGCAACTCGCCATCCACTTCGGCCGTGTCCGGCGGTACCAGACATTTATCGGCCGGAATCGCGGCCCGGCTCCAGGTGCCGGTGACGCGGTTGCCGCGCTGCAGCAGACGGAACTCGGCCTGCGACGGCTTGGTGATCGGCACATTGCCGACCAGCGAATACGTCGAAATCACCTCATCCTCCAGCACAGGGCGTGAGTCGGTTTTCAGCAACAGCTGCTCGCCGCTTTGCATCATCTGGTACCAGGCGCCGTCGCTGCCGACCCAATGGCCATTGCGTCGCGGCGTTGCGGCCGGCGTGTTTTGCGGATTGGATCGCGGGGCGGTGTCGAGTCCGATGCGCTTGAGCCGGCCAAATGCCGTCACCAGTTCGTCGGGGCTGGAGCGGTCGAGATTGAGTTCGCCTTCGCGCCATTCGAGGCTTTGCGAGACCCCGTTCGCGCCGACCCGGAACAGCTGGGTTTCGCGCAGGCGGCGCGGGTCGCCGGTCAGCCGGGCCTTCCATACCACTTCGCCAACGACGAAGCCGACCCAATGGGAAATCTTGCCCTGGCGCATGAGAATGCCCTCGAATTGCTCCGTGGCCGGGTTCCAGTGCACGGTGATCTGGGCCAGATTGTCCGGCATCTGGTATTCCCAGGTGCCCTCGATAAAATCGGTCGCGCTGCTGCGCTTTGGTGTCGCTGGCGCGGCTTCCTGCGTCAGCTCGCGCAGCTTGATGCGGGCCAGCGCCGCGAAGCGGCCGTCCGGATATTGCGCCATGTAGGCATTGAAGGCCTCGGCGTCGCGACTGTCCTTGACGCCATCCCAGAAGGCCAGCTCGATGGCGCCTGGATCGGCGGCGGCAGGCGTCGCTTGGCCGAGCGGCGGCGCGCCGGCCTTGTCGGGCATCCTGAAATAAAAATCTCCGGTCAGGGAGCTGGATTCCCAGGGCGTCTGCGCATCGTTGCTCTTCCTGATCACATTCGTGCGCACGCGCTTGAACACGTCTTCGATGCGGATGCCCGGAACCTCCATGGCGGCGAGCAGTTCGGCGGTGTACAAGCCATTGCGGCCGTCACCATCCGCCGCCACCCGTCCGGGCGCCGTGGCATAGGCAATCAGCGTGCCGGTCGGCGCATTGACCTGGGCGAGTCCCTGGCCGCCGCCGCGGAAACGTCGTTCGAAGGGATTGTTGCGGCAGGCATCCAGGATCACCATCGACAGCCGGGCCGGCGCGAGCTTGTCGAGCAGCTGATCGAGATCGACCGCTTCGCTGCTGACCGAGCTTTCGCTCTTGATCTCGGCGTCGACCGGAATCAGGTAGTTGCGGCCGCGTACCTGCATGCCATGGCCGGCATAGAAAAACAGCGCCTCGCTGCCGGGTTGCAGCTTGTCGCCAAACTCGGTCAGCGAACGCAACAACTCCTTCTGCTTGAGATCCGTGCGCAGCATCACCTCGAAGCCGAGACGCTTGAGTTTTGCGGCCACATCCCGCGCATCATTGGCGGGATTCCTGAGCGCGCCGGCGCCCGGATAGGCGGCATTGCCGATGATCAGTGCGATGCGTTTGTCCACCACCGCAGGCGCCACGGCCAGATTGCGTTTCGGCTCGGCAGCGCCGGCCTGACAGGCGCAGGCGATCAGCAGCCAGGCCAGAAGCTTGAATGGAAGGCGATGCAATTTTCGTCCCCGGATGTCACGTTGAATGAGGCCGCATGGTAACCCATGCGCCTTGGCCATGGCCAAGGCCGGTCCGATATTGGCCTGGAGGCAGAATGTCAGGGAAACACGCGCCGGTACAGTGCGCGGCTGGCATAGGCCAACCAGGGCAGCACCAGCGGCAGCAGCGGCAGCAGCAGAATGCTGCCGATGACCAGCGCGGCGAGCAGCGCGCCCCAGAGCATGGCCGGGGCGAAATTGCCGAACACCGCGCGCACGCTGGCGACGACCGCATTCACCAGGCCGGCGCGGCGCTCGCAGAGCAGCGGCACGGCAAACACCGTGACGCAATACAGCAGCACGGCGATCGCCAGGCCGGACACCGAACCCCAGAGCAGAAAGCGCGCGACGCCCGGCGTCGCCGGCGTGAAATCCGCCAGCCACACCGGCGTACCGCCGACCATGTAGCTGTACAGAATCGCCGTGTCGGTGACGAAGATCATGAAC
>JBPOIN010000034.1:0-41925 GCA_052034445.1 Pseudomonadota bacterium
CTCGCCAACTACCTGGGCTGGTTCCGCACCCTCGACCGGTCGCCAGGATTCGCCCCGGAACCCCCATCGCTGCTGGCGGCGGCGGTCAGGGTATGAGTGCAACCACATTATTCGCGAGAAGAGCCTATTTTATGATGCCGGAGAGCCTTCCTGATGTTTGTAAAGTGGGGCTAATTTGGTGATAACTAAGATGATATCGTGTCGCCATTGGTTGTTTGAATATACGCAATTTGCCTAGTTGAAACCTATTGACAGTCCGGCGTGAGGTGCGTGAGAATTGCCAAGTGTTTGTGTTTTTCAAGATCACCGCGTTGTTTAAATTCCCGCAGTATTTCATTTCGAATCACCGCTTGGCGATTTCTGCAACTTGTTGATAGCTTGGAGTTCAAGCATGCCCCGGACTGTCTATGCGACGTTCCGGATTGTATGTTTTAAATTTAAGGAATAGGTTTATGGCACTAGGTACTGTTAAGTGGTTCAACGACGCCAAGGGTTTTGGTTTCATTACTCCGGATGATGGCAGCGAGGATCTGTTTGCGCACTTCTCCGCAATCAATATGCCTGGCTTCAAATCTCTGAAAGAGGGCGAAAAGGTTTCGTTCGAGGTCGTGCAAGGCCCGAAGGGCAAGCAAGCCTCCAACATCCAGAAGGCTTAACAGCTTTCTAGCGCAGGATTCTGCCCGCCGGTACCTGCGTACCGGCGGGCTTTTTGTTATGCATTCGGCAGGTTGGACTTCTCTAGAAACTTCGTCTTCCAAGAGGGGAACGTGCCTCGTGAATTCAGCAGCATCAAGGCTGTCCTGAAGATGCAAATGCTGCACGATTTGCACGGCGGTCAGTCAGGTTATGACAAAGAGCTTGCCGAAATTAGCTATATCCAGAACCTGGCGAATGCTTCCACGACAATGTGTCAAAGAAACCGTTTTATGTTCGGCCATTGCTTTGTCGCGGAACATCAGCAGCATGCCCAAAGCAGAGCTATCAATGTAGTCAACATCCTGAAGATCCACCTGAATCTGGTTTCCGGATGATTCCTTTGCAATTAAATCAATTCCCGCGCGAAAATCACGATGCGCATTGAAATCGAAACGCCCCTGCAATTTGAGCGTCATGACTCCATCATCACTAATGACGTTAACCTGCATGGAGATCTCCTCGATTCGGGCGAATAATGAGCATACTATAACTCATGCTGAAGCAATAGTCGCTCGAAGATTGTACGCACTCAAGCGCGGTATGGCTTCTCTTCCCCCCCCCCCACGTCAGTCAGTAATTGATCTCGACCACACCGGCCGTTCTGGCGAGTCCGCTGAGGATTTTTCCATTCGGCATTCGAACCTGTACAACTTGTCCCTCTACTGCATTGTTCAATGCGCGGCCGTCGTTGCCGGTAACCTGAAATCCGGAACCATTTGATATCACTTTGATGCTTTGTCCCTGTTGCACCACAAACGCCTGACGTAGTGTTTCTAAACGTAGTGGGCGACCAGAGGGAACTGGTTGGTCGACGATTTTGCCGATTGCCTGTGAGGCTTCCGTCAAGATTCCCGCCGGAAGATCAGTGAGATCGCCACTGCTACTGATGATATCGGTTTCGTTCAATATCTGGCCGCGTGCCAAGGGCTTTGCTGCGAGCAGATAGAGGCCAAATACCCGGATGTGGACTGGGACATAAATGCTCCAGCCGTCTGCGACCTGGCAACGTACTTGGACACTGGTTCGTCCCCAGGCGCGAGCGCCGACAGGGAGTGAAACATCAAATGACGGGCAGGCAGCCAAATTGTTTTGTGCATCAATGCCGCCAATCGAAAATGACACTTGGCCACTGAGTCCTTTGGTTTGGATGCGCAGGTAATCCGCAATGGACTTTTTAATGGCGCTCGGGTCTTGGAAAGCAGCTGCCGGCCCTCCACAGAATGTCAGCAGGAGGCATGACAGGAGTCTGCAGGGTTTCAATATGTTGAACATCATGTGATTCAAGCATGGCGACGGCGGACTGGCAAGGGGGGGCAGGGCAATCGCATGAATGACACTGTCGTGAACACCTGAACAGTCTGCATTGGTGCATGGATGTCGTCTTCGCCGACGATCAGATGCGTGCTCGTACCGGTCATGCCGCCCATAACCTTGCCGTGCTCAGGCACATCACCCTCAACCTCATCCGCCTTGATCCTCGCCCCCGCAAGGGCGGCATCAAGGCCCGCAGGCTCATCGCCGCGACTTCCGACCTCTACCGTGCTCAATTGCTCGGCTTGGCCTGACGTTCATGCGATTGCCCTGCAAGGGGGGGGCTGATTCGCGGCAATAATTGCCGAGTTTAACGACAGCTTGCCGCTAGCATGATCGTTGCAGCATGCTGGTTCTCAGAAAAGTCGCATCTGGCCGCTTAGTGATCCCGGGGTTGTTTTTTAACATGTTGAATTTTTTTGATATTGTTTTTCTGTTTGGTTTTTGGAGCGGGTTCTTGCTAGTTGGCATGAAAAATGCTGGATGTTCAGTGAGGCTTTCGTGAGGGACTCCATGAATAATCGTATTGATCAAGATATGCGTTTCAGCCAAGTGGCGCTGAGTTTGCGGGCCCATCGGCAGGAATTGCTGGCATCAAATATTGCTAATGCCGATACTCCACATTACAAGTCGCGCGATTTTGATTTCAAGGCGGCTTTACACGGGGCCTTGGGTGGTGCGGAAAAAGGCAGAGTAGATGCGCAACTGAGGGCACCGTTGTTAGTTGCGCAGACTTCAGCGAGTCATCTACCGGGAGTCGGCGTGAATAATTTGGGCGTGCAAGCAATGTATCGGACTGAGCAGCAATCCAGCGTGGATGGGAATACGGTCAATATGGATGTTGAGAGGGCAGCATTTGCCGAGAACGCGATTCAAATGGAGGCTTTACTGGCTTTTGTCAATGGGCGTTTCAAAACGCTGTCCAGTGCCATTCAAGGTTCCTGAGGGGTGAATGATGAGCGTATTTAATGTATTTACGATTGCAGGCTCTGCTCTAGCAGCGCAATCCGCACGTCTGAATTCGGTCGCCAGCAATCTCGCAAATGCGGATAGTGTGGCACGGGCCGATGGCCAGCCATATCGTGCGAAGCAGGTGATTTTTGCGGCTACGGCAGTTGGTGGCGAAGGCGGACAGGGGGTGCGCGTCACGCAGGTGGTCGAAAGTACTGCTCCGTTGCGCATGAATTACGAACCAAACAATCCTTTTGCCAATGAACAAGGTTATGTCGCCATGCCGAACGTGAATCCGGTCGAAGAAATGGTCAATATGATTTCAGCCTCGCGGTCATATCAAAACAATGCCGAAGTTATGAATACGGCCAAAACATTGCTTCTTAAGACGCTGGCCATTGGTCAGTAATACGCTTCGTCAAGGAGAGAAAAATGTCGACTACCAGCTTGGTTAATAGTACTCAGAACAATTTTGATTACACGTCTCTGAACGCGAAGAAAACGACCACAAGCGCAACTTCGACCACCGAAGCACAGGATCGCTTTCTTAAACTGTTGACCACGCAGCTTAAGAATCAGGATCCACTTAATCCGTTGGACAACGCGCAGATGACTTCACAGATGGCGCAAATCAATATGGTTGAGGGCATTGAGAGGCTCAATACCACATTGAAGGCCATGATGGGCAATTCGACCGAAAGCCAAGCCATGCAGGCAGCGGGAATGGTCGGTCACGGTGTTCTGGTGCCTGGCACGAGTTTTGCTTTTTCTGAGGGTGAAGGGGTCGGCGGATTTGAGCTGTCCGGCGCGGCAGACAATGTGACAGTTTCGATCAAAGATGCCAGTGGGGCATTGGTGCGGACTCTAGATCTTGGCGGTATGAAGGTGGGAACCAATACCTTTAGTTGGAATGGCAAGGATCTGAATGACACGTTAGTTGGCGAAGGAAGTTACAAGTTTTCAGTTAGCGCAAAGCAAGGTGGAAAAACGGTGGATGCGACGGCATTACAGTTTGGGATGGTGTCCAGTGTCATGACGAGCAGCCAAGGCGTGAGTTTGAATGTTGATGGTCTTGGGGTTTTTAAAATGTCGGATGTGCGCGAAATTCTTTAAGCAGTCGTCGAATAACAGGAGAACAACATGGGCTTCCAACAAGGTTTGAGCGGACTGAATGCCGCATCCAAGTCGCTTGAAGCGATTGGCAACAACGTAGCCAATTCGGGTACGGTAGGCTTCAAGGGGGCAACTACCCAGTTTGCCGATGTGTTTGCCTCTTCGCTCACGGGGGGCGGTTCCGGACAGGTCGGTATTGGCACCAAGGTGGAACGTATCAATCAGCAATTCACACAAGGCAATATCGCGGTCAGCAGTAATCCTCTGGATATTGCAATCAATGGCGGTGGTTTCTTTCGCATGACGAATGATGGGGTTATTAGTTACACGCGAAATGGTCAATTTCAGCTGGATAAGAGCGGCTACATGGTGAATGGCTCTGGATTGCAGCTAACTGGTTATATCGCCGACTCGACTGGGCAAATTGTGCAGGGGAATTATGCTGCGCTACAGATTAATAATTCGGCAATCGCGCCTAACCCGACGACGACGAGTCAAATTCAGGTTAACCTAGATTCGCGCAATACATCGCCCGCTAAAATGAGCCATGGTACCAGCACTGGGAGTGTCACACCAACATTTGCCGTGCCATTGGTCGCCGGAACCGGAGACAGCTTTAGTGTTACGGTGGATGGTGTGGGGCCGGTGGCAGTTACGATCCCGCCTGGGACATATAGTACGTCGGGTCAATTGGCGGCTGCTATGACAACCGCAATCAATACTGCGTTGGGCGGCGTCAGCCCACAAGTGGATGTTTCCGTCAATGCAAGTGGTTATTTGGTGGTGACTTCGCGTAGTGCGGGCAGTATTGGCAGCCAGGGTAGTGGCTCTACTGTCACTTTGGCAGCGAATGGCGCTAATACGGGATACGCTAATCTGTTCGGGGCGCCAACCACGACAACCGGTGCAGATAATTTCAGCATCACCGATGCGACCAGCTATAACTCATCCACAGCGCAAACAGTCTATGACTCGCTGGGTAACCCTCATACGATGCAGTTGTATTTCGCCAAAACAGGCCTTTCTGGTCAATGGCAAATGTACACCTCTCTGGATAGTTCAACTCCACTCGGATTTTCCACCCTGAATTTCAATACGTCTGGCGTACTGACGACGGTGATGCCACTGACACAGACTTTTGTATTGGCCAACGGAGCAAATTCACCGTTGTCATTCGATCTCGATTTGACCGGAACCACTCAGTACGGTATCAGTTTTGGCGCCAATCAGTTACTGCAAAATGGCTATACATCAGGGAAGCTGGCAGGCCTGACTGTGTCTTCCGATGGCATTGTTCAGGGGCGCTATTCAAATGGTGAAACACGTAATATGGGCCAAATCGTTCTCGCCAGCTTCAATAATCCGAACGGCCTGCAATCTCTGGGTGGAAATCAATGGGCGGAAAGTTCGACTTCTGGCCAGCCAATTCCAGGTCTGCCAGGAGGTGGAAGTCTGGGGGTTCTGCAATCTGGCGCCAATGAAGAATCGAATGTTGACATGACGGCGGAGCTGGTCAGCATGATCACCCAGCAGCGCGCCTATCAGGCCAATGCGCAGACCATCAAGACGATCGACCAAGTCTTGCAGACACTCGTCAATCTTCGCTAAATTTGAACCATGGATCGTCTGATATATACCGCCATGAGCGGCGCCTCGCAGACTATGGGGCGCCAGGCTTCGGTGACCCATAACCTGGCAAACGCTACCTCGACCGGTTATCGTGCCGAGGAACACCGGTTACGCGCAGTGCAAGTGATTGCCGCACCGATAGCGGGGCAGGCTTCGCATTCCTTGCCAACGCGGGCATTTGTAGTGGATTCCAGCACGTACGCCAATTTTATGCCGGGACCGTTGCAGATGACCGCGCGACCCCTGGATGTAGCGGTTCAAGGCCGAGGCTGGGTGGCATTGTCAATGCCGGATGGCAGTGAGGCGTACACTCGGAACGGAAGTCTTGAGATGAATGTGAATGGCGTGCTTCAGACGCGAAACGGCATTCCTGTACAAGGCGATGGCGGGATAATCAGCGTACCGCCCGACGTGAAGGTGGCAATCGCGAATGATGGCACTGTTTCTGTGATTCCAGAAAGCGGGGCGCAGAATACCGTGAATGCGATTGGCCGCATCAAGCTCGTAAATCCCCCAGAAGCCGATTTGGTGAGAGGCGCCGATGGGCTGTTTCGGTTAAGCAGCGGTGGTGCAGCAGAGACGGATCCTAAGGTTTCGCTCGCTAGTGGCTATCTGGAGGGCAGCAATGTGAATCCAGTTGAGCAAATGGTCAGCATGATTTCATTGGCGCGACAGTTCGACATGCAGATGAAATTGCTGACATCAGCAGAAGCCAATGATAAATCGGCAAGCCAGCTTCTTTCGAACTACTAATAGATTTGACAGGACTCGAACATGATTCGTTCTCTATGGATAGCCAAGACAGGTCTTGATGCGCAGCAGACACAGTTGGACGTGATTTCCAACAATCTTGCCAATGTCAGCACCAATGGTTTCAAACGATCACGTGCGGTCTTCGAAGACTTGTTGTATCAAACCTTGCGTCAGCCGGGTGCTCAGTCTTCTCAACAGACCACGATCCCGTCAGGGTTGCAATTGGGTACGGGAGTGCGCCCGATTGCAACCGAAAAAATTCATGTGCAAGGCAGTCTGACGCAGACAGGCAATCCTCTTGATATTGCCATCAATGGGCAAGGCTTTTTTCAAATTCAGATGCCGGATGGAACGCTGGCGTATACGCGCGATGGGTCGTTTCAAAAAGATTCCACCGGGCAGATCGTAACTTCCAGCGGATATCCGTTGTCGCCAGCTTTGACGATTCCATCGAATGCTGTTTCTGTGACTGTCGGTCGCGATGGCGTTGTCTCAGTGGTGCAGGCCGGAACAGCTACGCCGACACAAGTTGGCACCGTGCAACTTGCAAGTTTCGTTAATCCCGGGGGGTTGCAGAGTACGGGGGAGAATCTCTTTGTCGAAACTGCGTCGAGTGGTACTCCAACCCCCAATACACCAGGGACTAATGGCACAGGTTTATTGAATCAGGGATATGTCGAAACCTCGAATGTGAATGTTGCGGAAGAACTCGTGAATATGATTCAGGCTCAGCGCGCTTACGAAATCAATTCGAAGGCGATTTCCACTTCGGATGCGATGCTGGGCAAACTCTCCCAACTCTGAGTCAGGGTTAATGTGATGAGGGCGTGTGCATTGAATCTGCTGATCGGATTGATGCTGATCTTGCTTGCTGGTTGTGTGACGACCACTCCAGCGACTAGTGTGCATCAGCCAATGAGCGCCCGCCCCGAAGTGCGTCCTGTTACTGCATCTGCCAATGGCAGCATATACAGTGCAGTAACCATGCGGCCGTTGTTCGAGGATCGACGTGCGCGTTTTATTGGTGATACGCTTACGATCAATATTTCGGAAACGACTCAAGCTTCTAAAAAAGGCTCGACAACCGCCGAGCGCTCGCAATCCATTGCCGTGGCGACGCCAACCATCTCGGGTTTGCCGTTCAAGGGGGCGCAAGGTACGACGCTTAGCGCAAGCGATACGAACAAGTTTGGTGGCAAGGGCGAAAACACCTCGTCGAATGCCTTCGTCGGTGTAATTACCGTGACGGTGATCGAAGTTCTGCCGAATGGTAATTTGCTGGTTTCCGGCGAGAAACAGATTGCACTCAAGGAAGGCGAGGAATTCATTCGGTTTTCCGGAGTTGTGAATCCGAACACGATTACATCTTCAAATACTGTGCAGTCGTCGCAGGTTGCAGATGCACGCATAGAATTCAAGGCCAACGGGTTCCTGGATACGGCTCAGGTCATGGGGTGGTTAGGGCGTTTCTTTCTGAGCTTCCTGCCGTTTTGAATGGTTAGGTGAATGCACATGATTTCAAGGGCGATCGGCTGGCTGTGCGCATCTCTGATATTGATGACAAGTTCGGCCGTGCATGCGGAGCGGATCAAGGACTTGGCTTCCATTGCCGGGGTTCGCAACAACCAGTTGATTGGTTATGGTCTTGTTGTTGGTCTTGATGGGAGCGGTGACCAGACAACACAGACGCCGTTTACTGTGCAGAGTGTCATTAGCATGCTCTCCAATCTGGGGGTGACCTTGCCACCGGGGACCAGTCTCCAATTGAAAAACGTGGCGGCCGTCATGGTGACGGCAACCTTGCCGCCTTTTGCGCGCGTAGGACAGCAAATTGATGTAACGGTATCCTCGATTGGTAATGCCAAATCACTACGAGGTGGGACTTTGCTGATGACTCCGCTCAAGGGCGCGGATGGAAACGTTTTCGCCATATCACAAGGTAACGTGATGGTGAGTGGCGCCGGGGCTTCAGCCGGCGGCAGCAAGACCACGGTGAATCATTTGTCGGTGGGTCGTATTGCCGGTGGAGCAACCGTAGAGCGGGAGGTGCCGACAGCGTTGGGACAGGGTGAGCATGTTTATTTTGAACTCAACACGACTGATTTTGGCACCATGCAACGTCTTGTCGAGGCGATCAATCGTTTTGCGCCGGGCGCTGCCTCGGCGATTGATGCGCGACAGGTGCGCGTGAAGGCGCCGGTGACTCTTGATGAGCGAGTCACTTTTCTGGGGCGGATTGAAAATCTGGATTTGACGCCTATGCAGGTGGCGGCCAAGGTGATCATCAATGGTCGGACGGGTTCGGTTGTAATGAATCAGGCTGTAACTTTGGATCACTGTGCGGTGGCGCATGGGAATCTGTCCGTAACCATCAATGCCGAGAATGCGATTAGTCAGCCCAATCCGCTAGGCTCTGGGCAGACTGCAGGCGTCACCAATGCCCAGATCAATATCAAACAGGAGGGTGGCGGATTGATCAATTTGCGTGCTGGCGCAAACCTGGCCGATGTCGTCAAAGCCTTGAATGCCATTGGCGCCAATCCACAGGATCTGATCGCGATCTTGCAGGCGATGAAAGCGTCTGGCGCCTTGCGTGCCGAACTTGAAATCATTTGAAGACCGTTTTCGGCTAATGTCGTGAACGCCGTGGCAAGAATTGCCGGCCAAACTGAGTTCTGTTTGTAGTATTTCGTCTGCTGTACAGGAGTAATCTGATCCCATGTCACCACAGACGCTTTCGCAGCAATTTTCGCTAGACGTGAATGGTCTTACCGACTTGAAACGTCAGGTGCGCGAAAACTCGCCCCAAGGGCTCAAGGCGGTTGCTCAGCAATTTGAAGCACTTTTCTTGCAGATGGTGCTGAAGTCCATGCGCGATGCCACGCCACATGAGGGAATGTTCGACAGCGATCAGTCGCGTATGTACGAATCTCTGCTTGATCAGCAATTGGCGCAGGTGCTTTCGGCTAAAGGCGGTGGTGTCGGCCTAGCTGCGATGATCGAGAAACAATTGTCAAGACAGCCTCAAGAGCCCGGAGCGTTGGGTGATCTTTCCCTGGTTGCTCCTCAGTCAGCCTTTCCTTTATCCGTGCGTGATCTGGCACTCGAAACCGGAGTGGACCGATCAAACGCAGCAACCGAAACGATTGCTGCGAGCATAGATTCAGTCGGAAAAACGCAGTTTTCATCGGTAACGCCAGGAGCAACGACGCATCTTGTTGCCCCAACTCCACGAGAATTCGTGAACCGGATTTGGCCATATGCGTATGAGGTCAGCCAATTGACTGGTGTTCCAGCGCATTTTATGGTTGCCCAAGCAGCGTTGGAAACTGGCTGGGGGAAAAGCGAACCCCGGTTGGCTGATGGGCGGGCGAGTTTTAATCTGTTCGGCGTCAAAGCCGGAAAATCCTGGACAGGTGCTATGGTTGAGGCTACGACCAGCGAATTTGTGAATGGAATCGAACAGAAACAGACCGAACGTTTTCGTGCCTACGGTTCCTATGCCGAAGCTTTCAGCGATTATGCTAGCCTGCTGACAGCGAACCCGCGTTACGCTGCCGTGCTTGGCAATCAGAATGCTGCGCAATTCGCGCGCGGCTTGCAGCAGGCAGGCTATGCGACTGATCCCATGTATGCTACTAAACTGGAGCGCATCATCGCGGGGAATATCCTGCGCAGCAGCCTTTCAGGTTGAATTGATGTGAGCTATTCGACATTCTCAAGGGAGCCTTGTTTTTGTTGCTAGCTACCAGCAGGTTGCGATGCTGATTTTTCCTTCTGAGAGCCTCAATTCCGTGCATGAATGGCACGGAGGTTGCATAGCCATTGTCGACTCTCAACTTTCGGCAAGTTTTGCCGATAAAACAGCAGGACGGGACAATCATGGGTATGCTAAGCGTAGGAGTAACTGGGTTAAATGCGGCGCAACTTGGTCTGCAGACGACGGGGCACAACATTACCAATGCCTCAACGCGCGGCTTTAATCGTCAGCAAGTTATCCAGACAACCAATACTCCCCTGTTTTCAGGGGGAGGTTTTATTGGCCAAGGTACAAATGTAGAGTCGATCAAACGAGTTTACAGTGCGGTGTTGGCGAATCAAGTCTTGACAGCTGAAAGCAGTGCTGCCGAACTCAAGGTTTATTCCGATCAAATTACCCAGATCGACAATCTGCTGGCTGATTCAAGCGCCGGGCTCAGCCCCGCCATGCAGCAGTTTTTCAATGCGATAGATCTGGCTGCGGCAAATTCATCCTCCGTCCCGTCCCGACAGGCAATGCTTTCGGGGGCCGAGAGCTTGGTTTCGCAGTTTAAAACTTTGAATCAGCGCCTTGATGGCATTCGATCAAGTATCAATGATCAGATTAGAACGGAAGTTGCGACCATTAACTCTTATGTACGTCAAATTGCTGATATAAACCAGCGTATCGTTCTTGCGCAGGCTGCTGGCCCTGAGGTTCCCGCTAATGATTTGCTTGATCAACGGGATACGCTGATCAGTGATCTGAATAAGGAAATTCGCCTGACAATTCATGAGGAATCGGATGGGACGTTGAGTCTTTTTCTTGGAACTGGCCAGCCACTGCTGGTTGCTTCAGCTATTTTTCAGCTGGAGGTATTGTCTGGGAAGGAAGATATATCGCAATTGACTGTCGGGATGGTGGATCCAGCCGGTGCTTCGATCACACTCGAGGAGTCTTTGGTCGCAGGGGGTACGTTGGGGGGGCTATTGAAGTTTCGTTCCGAAACCCTCGATGTGGCGCAAAACAGCCTCGGACGAGTTGCCATAACGATGGCCTCCGATTTTAATGCGCAGCATATGCTTGGACAGGATCTGAATGGTGCTCTTGGGCAGGCTTTTTTCGATACAAGCGCTGCTTCGCAGTTGTTAATCCCTAGTGCTGAAAATATTGGCAACGCGGACCTGAAACTGACTTTGTCGAGCCCAACCAATCTGACCACCAGTGATTATCGGTTGTCACTGACGAGTAGTGGCGTTTTGTCGCTAGTTCGGTTGTCGGACAATATGGCTTGGACCGGAAGTGGGGCAACTCAAGCGCAAGCCGTGAGCGACCTGATGGCGAACGTGAATACGAGTGGCTCGCAGGGATTTGATCTTTCCTTGGCTTCAGGGACCATGACGGCGGGTGATACGGTTCTTATTCGTCCGACACGATACGGAGCACGGGATATTTCCGTAGCCATCAAGGATGTCAGAGCCATTGCACTGGCTGCGCCAGTTCGAACATCAGCGAGTATCGCAAACGCCGGCACTGCATCAATTAGTGCCGGTGCAGTCGATAATACCTCTGCATTACCAGTTGCAACAATTACATTGTCTTACTCCGCTGTGACTAATTCTTTGAGTGGATTTCCAGTTGGCGCCTCGGTTAGCGTCGCAGGTGATCTGACGAGTCCGCATACAATTGTCGGAGCGGGGACTGGGGTCCCATATATTTCCGGCGCTGAGATTACTTTTAATGGGATGGGTTTTAGCATTACAGGCGCGCCTGTCGCCGGGGATCAATTCATGATTGGTTCCAATCCTAGCGGTGTCGGAGATAGCCGAAATGCAATTCTTCTGGGGAATTTGCAAACCCAGAAATCCATGCAAGGTGGCACGGCAACCTACCAGAGTTCCTATGCTCAGATTGTCAGCCAGATTGGCAATAAGGCACGTGAGGTGCAGGTCACATACAACGCACAAGAAAGTTTGGCGCAACAAGGTCGGGATGCGATTCAATCCTTTTCGGGGGTGAATCTTGATGAAGAGGCGGCAAATCTTTTGCGTTATCAGCAAGCGTATCAGGCCTCGGCAAAAATGATTGAGGTGGCCGGAAGGATTTTTGATGAGTTGCTCGCTCTTGGTAGATAAGGTGTCAGTCGAAGGCACAGCAAAAAATCAGCGGAGATAGCCATGCGTATCAGCACCGGGATGATTTATGAAACGAATGTCCGCAGCTTGCAGACGCGGACGAGCGCCTTGCTGCACACTCAGCAACAAGTTTCTTCCGGCAGGCGGATTCTTACACCGTCAGACGACCCGGTTGCGGCAGCGCGAGCCTTGGAAATCAATCAGGCCTTGGAAATTAACAATCAATATGATGTGGTGCAAGGATATGCCAAGGACTCGCTGAGCTTGGTTGATACCCAGCTTGGTTCTGCTAACGAATTGTTAAGCAAAATCAGGGAACTGGCGATTAAGGGTAGTGATGCGACGTTGACCGATGCGGATCGGTTGGGAATTGCTCGAGGGTTGCGTACAGATTTCGATGCTCTGATCGGTTTGGCAAATTCGACCGATGGGACAGGGCAGTATTTGTTTTCCGGTTATCAGTCTGATACGCAGCCTTTTTCCGGGAGTGTCGCCAATGGCGTGATTTACTCGGGAGACGATGGGCTTCGCGAGATGCGTATTTCAAGTTCACGAAAAATTCCAGTTAGCGCATCTGGCAACGATGTATTCATGAGCGCCAAGAATGGAAATGGAACGTTTGTCGCCGCAGCAAAAACGACGCCACCAGTGAACACCGGCAGCGGGATTGTGACTGCCGAAACATTGTTGGATGTCAGTAAATGGAATAGTTCGGCGAACAGCGGCGAGCTTGAAATTCGTTTCTGGGATAACAACCCGCCACTTCCCGCGACTACTGCCGGACTTTATTACGACTTGGTGGATACCGTGACGGGAAGATCCTTATTTACCGATACGGCATCGACGAGTCCAGCGACCTACACTCACGCATTTAATAGCGGGGACGCCATTCCTTTTAGCGGCCTTGCTCCCGCATATGTTGATTTTGGCGCATCGGTGAAAATCAACGGTACGCCTGCGAACGGTGATGTATTTACTGTTCAGAACAGCATTACCGAGAGTGTTTTTTCTACCATCGGCCGGTTAATTAATGCGTTGGAAACGCCCGCCGCCCCTGGGGCCAGTGGGAATTCATCGGTGACCAACATTGTTGCATCCGTAGTGAGAAATCTGGATCGAAGCAATAACATTGTGTTAACCACGCGGGCCGATATTGGCACCCGGTTGAATGAAATAGATATGCTCAGTAACAGCGTTGCACAAAATCGATTGAATTTTACTGCGACTCTTTCAGCCTTGCAGGATATTGATTACAACACAGCAATTACGCAGCTAACCCAGCAGCAGACCGAACTTGAGGCGGCGCAAAAATCGTTTTTGAAAATTTCCGGGCTTTCTCTTTTTAACTATGTTTAAGATGGTGCCCCGCACAATATTGTTCGGCGTTAGTGCAACACTGCTATTGAGTTCTATCGCAGGATGTTCAGTGAAATCGTTGGATCGCAGTTTTCCACGTACTGGCGCCGTGATTCCAAATGCAACACTGCAAGTCGGTCCTTCACTGGGGATTCCCCTGGAAAAAATCGTGTATTGGGGGCTATATGTGGGGACAGCATATTTGATATTGGATCCCTTGGCGCCTAACTGGGAGCTCGAGGAATCCCGATTTGCAGATGGTTATATTTATATGGCGTTGAAAATGAAGCGCTATTATGCCGGTGGTGCTGGGGAGGCACGAGCAGTATTGCATCGGCGAGCCAAGTCCCTCGTTCAGTCAGAGGGGTACGCTCATTACCAGATCGTTGAATACACCGAAGGCTTGGAATCTTCAGTGTTGGGGTCGCAGCGTGTTGCCGAAGGGGTGATTCGGTTGATCGCAGTCCAGCCAGATCAGGGCAGCGCACCACCTGCACGCAGTGCCACCCAAAGCGTGGCGAAGCCTCTGTCGTAAAGTCGTTCAAGTGCTGCCCCGAAGGCTGGCAATAGCAGGATCAGCATGGTGAATCCGGACAAAATCGTTACCGGGAAGCCGACTGCAAAAATGTTGAGAGCTGGCGCAACACGTGCCAAGATTCCCAAGGCAATGTTGGCGATCATCAGGGCCGTGATGATTGGCAGCGCAAGCATCAACCCGGTCGAAAATATAGTTGCCGACCATGCGAGTATGGCTGAAAATCCCTTGGCAGCAAAAAAACTGGCCGAAACCGGCAATAGATGGAAGCTTTCTGCCAATACCGAAAGCGCCAGTAAATGGCCGTTCATGGCGAGAAACAACAAGGTGGCGATGATGCCAAGAAATTCACTGATGACTGGCGTTTGTGATGCGCTTTGCGGATCATAAAACGTTGCAAATCCAAGGCTCATTTGCAAGCCAATAAGTTCGCCTGCCAAGTCTATCGCGACAAAAACGATACGTAGTGTGAATCCCATGATGATACCAATCATCATTTGCTGAGCGAGGACGGCGATACCTTGCCATGAACCGGGGGGAATATTCGGCATCGGCGCCAAGGTCGGGGACAGCACCAGACTAATTGCTATGCCAATCATGAGCCGCTGACGCATCGGCAATGCGACATTGTTAAAAACCGGCGCGGTGGACAGCAGCGCAAGAATGCGTGTAAGTGGGTAGATGAACAGCGCGAGCCAGGAATCTAGCTGCGCAGTGGTGAAGGAAATCATGAACGCGAGGGCAGTGGCGTTCCGCGAGCGTGCTTCATGGTTTCTCTATGTCTTGTACATGCGTTAGCCGATGAGGTTCGGGATATTTTCGAGCAGCCGACGCATGTAATCGGTCAGCACTGTCAGCATCCATGGGCCGGCAATAATCAGTGTGGCAAAGATGACGACCAGCTTGGGGACGAAAGACAAAGTGGATTCATTGATCTGTGTCGCGGCTTGAAAAATGCTGACCAGCAGGCCGACAACGAGTGCCGCAATGAATAATGGCGCCGAAACCAGCAAAGTGATCTCGACAGCCTGGCGACCGAGTTCGATGACGGTAGTTGGCGTCATGATTTATCCGAAACTTTGCACCAGTGAGCCGATCAGCAAGGTCCAGCCATCCACGAGGACAAATAGCATGATCTTGAACGGCAACGAAACAATCACCGGCGACATCATCATCATACCCATCGACATTAGAACTGAAGCCACAACCATATCGATGATCAGGAATGGAATGAAAACGATGAAGCCAATTTGAAATGCGGTTTTCAATTCGCTGGTGGAAAATGCGGGGATCAGCACTCGCATCGGCACATCCGCCGCGGAAGTCGGTTGGGGTTGTTTTGCAATTTTCGTGAATAAGGCAAGGTCCGGTTCGCGCGTTTGTTTCAGCATGAAGCTCCTCAATGGCGTCGCGCCACGATCGAGTGCCGTCATGAAATCGATCTTGTTTTCCGCCAGTGGTACATATGCTTCAGCATAAATTTTCTCAGCCACGGGCGCCATGATGAAAAAAGTCAAAAATAGCGCTAGCCCAACAAGGACTTGGGTGGGGGGGGCGCTTTGCGTGCCTAAGGCATGACGTAGTAATGACAATACAATGATAATGCGGGTGAAGCTTGTCATCATGAGCAACATGGCTGGCAGGAATGAAAGGCTGGTCATTAACAATAGTGTCTGAATCGACAGTGACCACAGTGTGCCGCCACCCGCACTTGGGGTACTGGTCAAGGCAGGAAAAGCCTGAGCCATGGCGAATCCGGGCAGAAGCAGAATGAGCGAGATGAGCCAGGTTTTATGACGCATTGCGGCGCTCCACGGTTTTTCTAAGCCAACCAGCAAAATCTTGCTGTTGTTTGTCGAGTTCTTGGGTCGTTGTGGTTTTTGCTTGAGCGGGCAGCACATGCAGTGGCGTTACTTGCCCTGGAGCAACACCCACCACCAGCCAAGAGTCGGCTATTTCAATTACTACTATGCGTTCTCGAGCGCCAAGAGCAGTCGCTGCGACGATACGCAGCAAGTTATTGGCATTGCCGCGTGGCGCGGCAATTTTTTTCAGCAGGTAGAGACCTCCAACCAACAGTGCTATGACGAAAGCTAGGCTTCCCAGCATTTGTAGAACGCTGCTGCCAAAATCGGGCGCTGTGCTGCTGGAAATAATGCTTGATACCTCTCCTGCGTAGGCAAGATGGGGGGGCGTGCCTGTGATCAGAAGTGAAAAATATGCGAGGAGCTGGAGAGGTCGGTTCATTGGCTGACGTGTTGTAGCTTAGCCAAGCGAGGTTAAACCGAGTTTGTTTAAACTATGGGTAGAGCAAAGGGGTAATTTTGGCTCTTTTTTGAAGAGAGGCGGCGTGCTCGCAAGAGTTAACGATGCAGTTTGTTCATTCTCTCGGATGGCGTAATGATATCTGTGAGACGGATGCCAAATTTATCATTGACGACGACGACCTCACCTTGTGCGATCAGCGTTCCATTGACCAGAACATCCATCGGTTCGCCAGCCATTCCTTCCAGTTCGACGACGGAACCATGTGCTAATTGCAGCAGGTCGCGAATTGAAATGCGTGTTCGTCCAAGCTCTACGGTCAGGCTGACAGGGATATCCAGAATCATTCCGAAATCGCCGAGAGTGCTGTTTTTTTGATCGTCGCCTGTAAATTGTTCGAAAACCTTGGCTGTCGCAGCTGGCGCCGCCTCGTTTGAGGTTTGCTCACCAAGGGCAGCTGCCCAGTCATCATCGCTGACTTGATCTGCGATATCGCTCATGTCGTTCTCCAGTTGGGAGGGGTTATATTTCTTCCTGCGGAATAAAATTTTCAACTTTTATGGCGTATTGCCCGTTTCGGACACCATGGCGCGCGGTCATGACCGGAACGTCGTTGACTGTGATCTTGAGCGGGTCATGGAGGGTGAGCGGGATAATGTCGCCGACCTTCATTTCCATGATCTGCGACAGAGGGAGCTGCGTGCTCCCTAGCGTCGCAACGAGTTCAACCTCGGCTAATTGTAGTTGGTGACGTAACATGCCAGACCAGCGCTTGTCGGAAGATACCTGCTCGCTGTGCAAGGCGCTGTAAAGCGTTTCGCGGATCGGTTCGATCATCGAGTATGGCAGGCAGATGTGCATGTCAGATGATGCGCCAGAAAACTCGATACTGATGGTGACCGCAACGACAATTTCCGAGGGCGTTGCTATATTCGCGAACTGGGTATTCATTTCCGACCGGATATATTCAAAAGTTACTGGATAAATCGGTTTCCAGGATTTTTCATATTCCGTGAAAATGATTTTCAGCAGGCCCTGAATGATGCGCTGTTCTGTCAAGGTAAAATCGCGGCCCTCAACGCGAGTATGGAACCGACCATCGCCGCCGAACAGGTTGTCAACTACCAAGAATACAAGGTTTGGATCGAGTACGACGAGTCCGGTTCCGCGCAGAGGCTTGACATGGACCAGATTGAGGTTGGTTGGCACTACAAGATTTCGGATGAACTCACTGTATTTGAGAACCCTGACAGCGCCCACCGAGATCTCGGCATTGCGATGCATATAATTAAACAGTCCAAGCCGCAGATATCGAGCAAATCTTTCGTTGATGAGTTCCAGTGTCGGCATGCGACCGCGCACGATGCGCTCTTGACGGCCGATGTCATAAGGTTTTACGTTTGAATTGTCTTCAGTTTCAGGTGCTTCGGACTCGGTCTCTCCGCTGACGCCCTTTAGCAGGGCGTCTACCTCTTCTTGGGAAAGGAAGTCCTGACTCATTTTGTTTTCTTACTGAATGATGAATTGCGTCAGATATACGGCTTGTACCGAGTCTTCAGCCGTAGCCTGAGTAGTTTCGGGCGGTTTTGTTGCCCCATCCAAGATTTCATTCAGCATGTTGCGGATGTCGTTGGCGAGTTTTTCCACACCTTCTGGGGTCGATAGATCCGAGGGCTTCTTGCCCATGAGGAGCAATACGGTTTTTGAGCGGATCTTGGAGGTGTAGCTTTTTATTTTGTCAGCAACATGTGCATCGAGAACCTCCATTTCGACGACAGTTTGCATGTATTGCTCTGGTTTTCCTTCATCAGGTTGAAGCTTGACGGTAAACGGATCGAGTTTGACGATGACAGGCGGCGCTTCGTTTTTTTTCTTTGGCTGCTCGGTTTTGGCTTCTTCATCATTCGATGCGACGTGATTTTTCTTTATGATGAAAAAGGCGGCACCCCCTCCTAACACTAATGCGAGCACGACCGCCGCGACGATAATGATCACCATTTTTTTCTTTGATTTTGGCGCCGCATCCGCGGGGGCCGCGTCTTCTGTTTTCGCCGGTTCTTTAGCCATTCATCGCTCCTTTGGGTTGTAAGTTCAGATCAGGCAAAGACGTCAACCAACGCACTCCCCTGCCGGCGCCATTGGGCGGTCCCGATTTGCTCCAAGAGAGAGGGGGCGCGTGTCAGGTCTTCTGATGTCGCAACATAGGAGGAATTATCTCTGTTTTCACGATTGTTTGGCGGCTGTTGGGCTTTATTCTGTTGTGACTCTGCGCCAACCTGGGCTTGCCCCAGGGTGATGCCAGAATCGGCGAGAATGTCACGCAGGTGTGGCAAGGCCGACTCGAGTGTCTCGCGAACGGCAGGGTTGGCGGAAAAGAACAGCGCTGTGGTTTGATCGTTACTGATTGATAGGGTGATTTCTATACGCCCGAACTGTGGTGGGTTTATAACCAGTTCAGCACGCTGTTCTTGTCGTCCCACCATCCACACCAACTTGTCCGCAATCTCGTTATTCCAGCCTGCCTGATTCAATGGTGTATTCATCAAGACGGGGGGCGATGGGCGCGTTGTGGCAGGGGGCTCGTTGCTTCGTTGGAGATGGGAGGCCTGGACTGTCGCTAGCATGCTTTCAAAACTCGTTTCACTCTTGGTCGGTTCCACCTGTCGGTTCTGATACGGCAAAATATTGTCGATCTCTGAGGTCGGCGCGGCAAATTCTGCCGTTTGATGAGCTGCGGGCGTGGAGAGTTCTGAAATACCAGCTACCTCCGCCGATAGTGTAGGCTTTTCGTCCTTGGTTACAGGCAGTGGCAGAATGTTGTGTGGTAATCCTGAGTCAGAAGTTGATTCAGGTTGGTCGGCCAAATAGATTGGTTTTGTCCTCGCCGTGGCGATGGTTTCTTCGTTGCAGGGAGACAGGGAAGCAGGTGGGGGCTGGGGGGGTAAAGGGAGAAGGCCACTGAGACTTAGATTGTCTGGGATGACCATTTCTTCTTCCGCCTGGTGTTGCTCCGTAATGTTGGCTACCAGTGGAGATAACTCCCCCATTTCCCCGAGTAATTTGCTGGCGCAATGCTCGCTTGCCAATGCGAGACCTGTGACGCGCTTGGCTTGAACCTCGGCATGTGCCAGTTGGCGCTCCAGAGCACGAGCAAAGGACTCTTTGGCTTGGCTTCCGGGCGTTTCGTCCTTTACAGTGGGCGTGTGGATGCTGGTTTTTTCAGCTTTGTTGCCTGACGCGCCTTGGGAGGAAGGGGGGGCGGTGGAGGCTGTGGTCCGGTTTTGCGGGGTTGGGCTATTTGCATTGACGCCAAGCGCCGGGGATGCGGCCTGGATCGGTAGTTTTGGTATTTCCAGCATATTGCTTTCCTTCCTAGTGGAGACAGGAATGGCTGTCGGATGCCGGATGTTCAGCAAGCTGCGTGCCAGGGTGCACTTGCTTTTAGCGATCGGTCTTTGCAGAGTGATATTTGTTGGCCGTATGCTCATCGAGAGCTTTTTGTTCCTGGCGATTTTCCAGGTTTTGCTCGCGGTTGGTATGTCGCTGGGAGAGCGTATCGAAAGCTTGGCACCGTTCTTTTTGATTGATCCAAGCCTTTTGCCCCGCCATTGTGCGTTGCCTGGATTGCTCGACCATGGCTTGGGCTTGGGCGATGGCCTCGTCAAGACGGGTCAGAAAAGTCTGGTAGTTGCCCCAGGCGTTGCGGGAGATGCCACCTTGTGCAGCAATAATAAAACGCTGGTGATATTCGTCGCGATATTGTTGGAGCAGGCCGAGACGCTCTCCCGCCTCTTGTTCGCCGGAAAGCAATTCGCCCAGACGGCGCGCTGCATCATCCATGCGCAGTTGGGACAGGTCAAGAAGTGTTTGGAGTGGGAAGGATTTGGCCACGGAGTTTTACGGTCGAGGTTTCATATGCGTGATGATTCTAAGACACGTTCGGGAACAATAGATTCAGTCCGGCCAGACTGTTGGCGTAATCGGCTCGTTCATGCAGATTCTGTTGCAGGAAGTTCTCCAGCAGAGGCTGCATGCTGATGGCTTGGTCCAGCATGGGATCCGAGCCGGCAGCATAGGCGCCGACTGCAATCAGATCGCGCGAGCGTTGATAGCGAGAATAAAACTGTTTGAAACGTCGTACGCGCTCCAGATGCTGGGCGTCAATCAGTCCCGTCATGGCTCGCGAGATGGATTGTTCGATATCGATAGCCGGGTAATGTCCAGCGTCGGCAAGATGACGCGACAAAACGATATGGCCATCGAGGATGGCGCGCGCCGAATCGGCGATAGGATCCTGCTGATCGTCACCTTCCGCGAGTACGGTGTAGAAGGCTGTGATTGATCCACCATCTTCGGGCCCATTCCCGGCCCGTTCGACGAGTTGTGGCAAACGCGCAAACACCGATGGTGGATAACCGCGAGTGACAGGTGGCTCTCCGATTGCGAGGGCGATTTCGCGTTGTGCCATTGCGAATCTCGTGAGCGAGTCCATGATCAGCAACACATGCTTTCCCTGATCGCGGAATTCCTCGGCAATTGCGGTTGCATAGGATGCGCCCTGCAGGCGCATCAATGGGCTGGTGTCGGCCGGGGCGGCGACCACGACCGAGCGGCGCATTCCTTCTTTACCAAGGATTTGTTCGATGAACTCTTTGACCTCTCTGCCGCGCTCACCGATCAACCCGACCACAATCACCTCTGCTTCGGTGTAGCGCGCCATCATGCCAAGCAGGACGCTTTTCCCTACACCCGAGCCGGCAAACAGACCAAGACGCTGACCGCGGCCGATGGTTAGCAACGCATTGATCGCCCGAACACCCACATCCATGCTGTGCAAGATTGGGGCGCGCGACAACGGGTTGACCGGGCGGCTCTGTAGTGGGCGAGTGTGCGTATGTTTCGGATTCAATGGTCCGAGACCGTCGAGCGGCTTACCGTTACCATCAATCACACGACCTAGCAGAGCGTCACCGACCGGAACATGTTTGGCGCGGTCCAATTGTCGGCGCTGCAAGGGTGGTGGAGCGCCAACATGAAGTATGGGCGGCAGCGATTCGAGCGGCGAAACCAAAGCACCCGGTGCGAGGCCATAAATATCTTCGCTGGGCATCATGTACAGCTTCTCACCAGAAAACCCAACCACTTCGGCTTCTACAGGTCCGCCGCCCGGAACACAGATGCTGCAATTTGAACCCAATGGCAACTTGATACCGGCCGCCTCCATGACTAGCCCATTGATGCGCGTCAGACGACCGGCAATTTGATAGGGCGAGGCGAGCGCTACCTGCGCATGGCAGCTTTCAAGAAAATTGCACCATTTTGTGACGTGAGAATTTGGATCCTGGCTCATTTGGCTGGATCTTCCACCAGCCATTCGGCATGGCTGCCCAAGGTCTCAACGATGCGCCGCCAACGTGTTGAAATTCCCGCGTCAATCTGGCTGCTGCCCGCTTCAATGAGGCAGCCGCCGCGGTCGAGACGCTTATCCTCGTGAATGCGATGGCCAGCATGAGCCAGTTGCTCACCAAAATATGAGCGCACCATTGATGCGTCATCCGGATGCAGATGAATCGTGCTATGTGGGTGAGGCATTTGTGCCAATGCTTCACGAATCACTTCCAGCAGGCTCTCGGGTTTTATCTCAATGCTTTTACGTATGACCTGGCGGGCAATTTCGAGCGCAAGGGACAATAATTGTTCGGCGATCTGCTGGTCGTATTCACTGAAAGCAGCATCAAACTGCTGCACAAGTTCGGCAAACAAGGCGCCTTCGGCACGTGCATGGGCCTGCCCGGCAGCATAACCCGCTGCATAACCAGCAGCATGGCCAGCCTCCAGTGCTTGTTGGCGCAGTTGTTCGATTTCTTCTGCCGTAGAGAGTTTTAGTGCGGATTCGTTTGGAGATCCTTTTTCGCTCGGTGGTGTGAGCGGCTGGGGATCGAAACTCGCGAGTTCCCAGCGCTCCCAGGCAGTAAGATTTTCTTTGCGCTTGTCCGATGACATGGGGAATGTTTGTGCCGCTGACGATTAGACCGGATTGATGGTGCGTAATGATAAGCCCCAACGTGAAACCATGATCAAATGAATGCGTCTTCGGCCCCGCCGCCACCCAGCTGGATCTGTCCTTCGTCGGCCAGGCGACGCGCGATCTTGAGGATTTCCTTCTGTTCTGTCTCGACTTCCGATAGACGGACGGGACCTTTTGCCTCGAGATCTTCGCGTAGCATTTCGGCAGCGCGCTGCGACATGTTCTTGAATATTTTCTCACGCAGGGCTTCGGGTGCGCCTTTCAGCGCCACAATTAAAGAGTCGGATTGAACTTCTCGCAGCAACAGCTGGATGCCTCGATCATCGACGTCAATGAGATTTTCGAAGACAAACATTTCGTCGAGGATTTTTTGTGCCAGATCGGGATCGTATTCCCGTACGTTGTCGATGATCGCTGTTTCTGCCGCTTGGCCGACAAAGTTGAGAATCTCTGCCGCATGACGCACGCCACCCATGGCTGTTTTCTGCACCGAATGCGAGTCAGCGAGCAAATGAGCCAGCGCTTCATTCAATTCGAACAATGCTTGTGGTTGAACTCCGTCGAGAGTCGCAATCCGCAACAGAACGTCGTTGCGTAGACGTTCGGTAAACAGTTTGAGAATATCTCCAGCCTGGTCGTACTCCAGGTGGACCAGAATGGTCGCGATAATTTGAGGGTGCTCGTTGCGAATCAGGTCGGCAACCGAGGCGGCATCCATCCACTTCAGGCCTTCGATACCGGCTTTCTCGTCGCCCTGCAGTATGCGGGAGATTAGATTGGTTGCCCGATCGTCGCCGAGCGCCTTGGTCAGCATCGAGCGAATGAGTTCGTCATCGCCATTGATCGGGGCGCCCTTGGCGGTGTGTGATTCCAGCTCATCAAGAATAACCTCGACTTTTTCACGCGGAACTCCCCGCATGGCCGCCATGGCGTGGCCGAGTTTCTGAACTTCCTTGGGGCCCAGGTGTTTCAGTATCTCGGCAGCTTCATTTTCTCCAAGGGACAGCAATAACAGTGCGCCCTTCTCGACGCCATCATTGCTCATTGCCGGTCACCCATTCCTTGATCACGTTGGCAACCAGTTTGGGATCCTGTTTGGCCAGTTCTCGTGCTCCTGCAAGTTTTGCGTCATATTCACGTTGCGGTGCATGACGCAAATCGCTGATCTGGCTAGATTCATCTTTGGCAAGATCCAGTTCCCTTTGACGTTTTTCTTCGGCGGCCCTCACCCATACGCCAAACAGGGGCTTTAGCATTTTGTTCCAGAGAAAGTAAGCGACAAGGAATATCACGAGGTATTTCAGGTTTTCACGGCCCATTGCCAGCAATTCTGGATTTTTCCAGAGAGGGGTGTCAGGAACGACCTCTTTCTCGCTGGGGCTGAAGGAGACGTTGGCGACATTGAGTGTATCCCCGCGTTCCTTGTTGTATCCCATGGCTTCGCGCACAAGATCGTTGATTTGTTGCATCTCTGCGGCAGTCAAAGGGGACATTTTGGCTTTGCCGTCTTTGTCGGCAGAGCCTTTTCTGTAATTAACGACGACTGCTACAGAGAGTCGTTTGATTGCTCCTGCATTGCCCTTGGTGTGGCGAATTGTCTTGTCAAGTTCGAAATTGGTTGTGGCGTTTCGGCTCAGGCTTGTTCCTTGGGCCTGATTGTTTATGACAGACGTGGAACCGGGTGTTCCGGGGGCTGCTGGTGTTGTGATCGGGGCAGTGGCTGGTGCCGGGGGTTGATTGGAAAGTGCGCCTGGTACGCCGACTGCGGCCGGGAGCGGATTGCCGGTTTCGGCCGTTTGCTGGCTGCGGATGGCCGTTTCGGGGGGGGGGGTTGGGGTTGTAGAATTCAGCCAGCGGTTCGGTTTGGGCAAAATCCACATCCGCGGCAACTTGAGCATGCACATTGCCGGCGCCGGCAACCGGTTCAATGATTGCCTCTATGCGCTTGATGGTGCTGGTTTCCAGTTCGCGTACGTATTTGAGTTGTGCCGGGTCAAGGCCGACCTCGCGCAACGGATCGGCATTCTGGGAAATCAGCTTGCCGCTTTGGTCGATCACGCTCACGCTGGAAGGAGGCAATTGCGGAACGCTCGACGAGACCAGGTGCACGATGCCTGCGACCTGGCTCGGTTCAAGAACCCTTCCCGGATGGAGATTCAGCACGATGGAGGCGGTGGGCTTCTGCTCGTCGCGCAGGAATGCTGATGATTTCGGGATCGCCAGGTGCACGCGCGCCCCTTGCACCGCCTGCAAGGACTGGATTGAGCGCGCGAGCTCGCCTTCGAGTGCGCGCTGGTAGTTGATTTGTTCGAGAAACTGGCTGGCCCCGAGTTTTTGGGATTCCATGACCTCAAACCCAACAAGACCGCCTTTGGGCAGCCCCTGCGAAGCGAGCTTGAGACGGGCGTCGTGTACCTGAGTAGCCGGCACCAGAATAGCCCCCCCACCTTCCGAGTATCTGTATGGGATGTTCATCTGCTGGAGTGAAGCGATGATTTGTCCTCCGTCGCGTTCGGAGATGTTCGAGAACAAAACGCTGTAGTCGATATTCTTACTCCACATCCAGGAGCCGGCCAGAATCGCAATGGCAAAGGCGATCGCCACCATCCCGCCCAATTTCTGGTTCGGGGTGAGGCGATTCAGGGTCTCTAGCGAGAAGGGGAGTGCTGCGGTTTGCTCCGCGCTGGCCATGTCCTAAAATCCGGATTCAAAATGCTTTTGCTGGCCCAATACCAGCAACTTGTCGATTATGCCCGGGTTGGATTGGGTTTGCCCAGAAAAGAAACAAGGATTTGGCCGGTATTTCCCGGCTTGTGCTGGGCTTTCGAGGCTGGTGTGTCAGCGAATGTTCGGTTGTTTTTGCGCGTTGCTTCGTCGTGATGAATCTGCCATCATCAACCAATTAGTTCGTATAAGAATCATGGCTAACCCCTTTCCGCAAGCTGAAACCCATCAGACTCCGCATGACTCATTCGGGCAGGTCGCCCCCCAGGAAGAGTCGTTGCGTCTGGCTGAGGCCTTTCGCATTTTCAATCAGGCTTCGGAAGAACTGTCGAGTGCCTATACTGGGTTGCAGGCGCAGGTTGCCCAGCTGACGGCCGAACTGGCGGCAGCCAACGGTGCGTTGCGTCAACAGTATTTTGAAAAGGCAGCATTGACCGAACGATTGTCATTACTTCTTTCGACCTTGCCAGCCGGGGTTGTCGTGCTGGATTCCACTGGATTGGTTGTGCAGGCCAACCCTGCAGCCGAATCTATTTTTGCCTCAGTATTGACGGGACAGGCTTGGGAAACAATGGAGCGCGAGCGCCTGGTGGCGACCGATGCACCAGGCGAGTATGTCGTGGCAGCTGAGCGCGACGATGCTCTCCAGTCTGCAGGGCAGAGACAGCAGCGCTTGTCGGTGGCTGTGACGGCCCTTGATTCCGCGGGAGGGCGCATTGTGTTATTGCAAGATATTACCGAGGCGCACCGTCTCCAGGTGCAGGTCGAACGGAGTGACCGTCTGGCTGCCATGGGGGAGATGGCGGCTCAGCTCGCACATCAATTGCGGACCCCTCTAGCTGCGGCGCTTTTGTACACTGCAAATCTTGAAAACATCGACTTGTCCGACAATTTGCGCGTCAGCTTGGCTCAAAAGGCCGTGGCGCGACTCAAGCATCTTGAACGTCTGATTCAGGATATGCTGCTGTTTGCGCGTGGCGAAGTTCTCGGGCGCGAGCCCATTAACGTCAGCGAGCTTTTGCAGGAATTGCAGCACACCATTGAACCGCTGGCTCGTTCACGTGCGATTAGGTTTCATGTCGAAGAACCATCTGAAACCGTGACCGTACAGGGTAATCGAAAAGCAATTTTTGGGGCGCTCGTCAATTTGCTTGAAAATGCCCTGCAGGCCGCTGGAACCGGTGGGCATGGGGCTGTTGAACTCGTCGCACAGCGTGTGGGGGATGTACTGGCCTTCACCGTGCACGATAATGGACCAGGCATGTCTGCTTCAGTTGTGTCGCGACTCTTCGAGCCGTTCTTCACGACTCGTGTCGAAGGCACCGGGCTTGGTTTGGCAATTGCGCGCGGCGTCGCGCGTGCACATGGGGGCAATATCGAGGTCAGCTCTGTGCCGGGAAACGGCACTGAATTCACACTAACCATGCAGCTGCTGTCAGGTAAAGGCATGCTTATGGAAGGACCGCGAGGCGGAGAAAACTCCTGAATCCTGCAGAAATCAATATTAAGAAATGATATGCCTGAAAATTTGAAAATTCTGGTGGTCGAGGATGACGAAGCCTTGCGTGATGCCTTGATGATTACGCTTGAAACTGCAGGTCATACTGTGCAGGGGGCTGCTGGCGGCCCACAGGCATTGCTGCTGTTGGCGCACCAGGGCTTCAACATGGTGGTTTCCGATTTGCGTATGTCGCCAATGGATGGTCTCGAGTTGCTGCGGGAAATTCGCAACCGTTTTCCGGCTCTGCCAGTTTTGCTGATGACAGCCTTCGGCGACGTGGACAAGGCTGTGGCGGCAATGCGTGGCGGTGCCTGCGATTTCATGATGAAACCCTTTGAGCCGAAGGTGTTGCTCGACCAGATTACCCGCTATGCGAATGCCCCGACCTGCGAGGGCGTGGTGGCGGAAGATCCACTGACCCGCGAGACGCTACTGCTCGCTGCCCGCGTAGCGCGCAGCGATGCAACTGTGCTGTTGACCGGCGAATCGGGGACGGGCAAGGAGGTTTTTGCACGTTATATTCATGACCAATCGGCACGTAGCGCTGGCCCGTTCGTCGCTATCAATTGTGCGGCAATCCCGGATAACCTACTCGAAGCCACCTTGTTTGGTTATGAAAAGGGCGCCTTTACGGGGGCGCAGGCGGCGCAGGCCGGCAAGTTTGAGCAGGCCAATGGGGGTACGCTGCTGCTCGATGAAATTTCCGAAATGCCATTGCCACTACAAGCGAAACTGCTGCGTGTCCTGCAGGAGAGGGAGGTTGAGCGCGTCGGCGGCAAGAAGCCTGTGCCGCTCGACATCCGCGTACTGGCCACCAGCAATCGCGACATGGCGCAGGTCGTCAGGCAAGGCGGGTTTCGCGAGGATCTCTACTATCGCCTTAATGTGTTTCCGCTCGAAATTCCTGCGTTGCGCCAGCGGCCGGGGGATATCGTACCGTTGGCGCGCCATGTGATTGCTGCACATGGCGCGCGCGCGGGCCGGACGGCAAGGCTTGCCGATTCGGCAGCGGCAAAACTTGCCGCTTATGGCTGGCCTGGCAATGTGCGCGAACTCGAAAATGTGATTCAGCGCGCTCTGATTTTGGCTCCGGCGGATTGGATCGAAGAGGAACACATTTTGCTTAATAAAGGGGGGGCGGTACTGGAGCCCATACAGACTCCGGTTACCGGTGGGTCGGAGGTTGCTTTCGTTTCTGCCGAAGTACCAGAAACGACGCGCGCCAGCATGCAGGAGTTGGAGCGTCGGCATATTCTTGAAACCCTTACCGCTGTCGGCGGGGTGCGTCGTTTAGCCGTTGAACGGCTTGGAATTTCAGAACGAACATTGCGTAACAAGCTCAAGCAATATCGCGAAGAGGGATGGTTTGACGATGAAGAATGAGCGGTCGATCGTCTGTTCTGGCATGTGGCTTGCTGAGTTGTTTTACGGAGAGTCCGCAGGGCGGACTGGGAGATGATTGTGGCCATTGATACACGCAACCTTGATCAGATGTTGACTGAACTACGCGTCGCGTCGGCAGCGGCTTCTGTCGCTCCAGGCAAGGCGGCGCAAGCGGGTCCCGTGGGGGCTAATACGGATTTCGCCGTAGCGCTGAAAAGTGCGATTGATCAGGTCAGTGAAGCGCAGCAATCTGCGCAACAGATGACGCAGGATTTTGCTGCAGGTAACAGTAATGTTAATTTGCAGGATGTCATGATCAATCTGCAAAAAGCCAATCTTTCGTTTCAACAAATGGTCCAGGTACGTAATAAACTCGTGACTGCTTATCACGACATCATGAATATGCAGGTGTGACCTCCTGTTTGTTCGCATGATTGGCTGCCCGGCTTTCCAACGGGTTTGCATCCGTTACCCCTAACCGTGCTTCTGCGTGCCACACGCACTGATAAGCGATGCAGGAATTCCTTTTAGACCATCAGCAAGCAGCGGCCTCCGATAGCCTGGATCCTTCGGACTGGACAAGTTTCAGGAGCCAGGCACATCGCATGCTCGACGATATCCTGGATTACCAGGAGCAGATTCGTGAGCGCCCAGTGTGGCAGCCGATTCCCGATAGCGTTCGCACCGCTTTCCAACAGTCACTGCCTGCAGGTTCCGCAGATCTGGCCACAGTGCATGCCGAGTTCATGAGTGAAATTCTTCCTTATGCGATTGGGAATGCGCATCCGGGTTTCATGGGTTGGGTGCATGGTGGTGGGACCCCGGTTGGTATGCTGGCCGACATGTTGGCGGCAGGCTTGAATGCCAATCTCGGTGGACGCAACCAGATTCCGGTCGAAGTTGAACGTCAGATTACGCGCTGGATGCAGGAGTTGTTCGGTTTTCCTGAAGGTGCGAGCGGTTTGTTTGTGACCGGCACCTCGATGGCGAACTTGATCGCTGTATTGGTTGCACGGACGCATGCCTTGGGGGGCGATGTGCGTCGTGAGGGGTTGGCGACGCGTAGCGTGCGCTTGACAGCGTATGCTTCTGACGGCGCCCACAGTTGTGTTGCCAAAGCGATGGAGATTGCCGGAATCGGCAGTGACGCCTTGCGACTGATTCCGATGGACGCACAGTTTCGCATGGATGTCGCAGCCCTGGAACGCGCGATTGCAGAAGACTTGGCAGCTGGCTGCATGCCTTTTTTGCTGGTTGGTACGGCTGGCTCGGTGAATGTCGGAGCTATCGATCCGTTAGATGATCTGGCGTGTATCGCAAAGCGTTTCGATTTGTGGTTCCATATTGATGGCGCATTTGGGGCGCTCGGTATGTTATCGCCAGAAATCGCATGTCAACTTGTTGGCATTGAGGCTGCCGATTCGATTGCCTTCGATTTTCACAAGTGGCTGCAGGTTCCATATGACGCGGGATTTGTGCTGATGCGCGATGGGGATTTGCACCTGAACACGTTTGCCTTGCCCGCTGCCTATCTGAGTCGCGAAGTGCACGGGATGGCCGCAGGTTCGCCGTGGCCGTGTGATTATGGTCCTGACCTGTCGCGCGGCTTTCGGGCTCTCAAAACCTGGTTTACGATCAAAGTTTATGGAATTCAACGCCTTGGTCAGATGATCGGTCGAACCTGTGAATTGGCTCGTTATCTGGGTAAACGCATCGATGCGACGCCCGAACTAGAGCGGTTGGCTCCGATAGCACTGAATATCGTTTGTTTTCGCTATCGCTGCGCGGATCCCGATCACGTCAATGCCTCGATTGCAGTGTCCTTGCAGGAGTCTGGGATTTCAGCACCCTCTACAACGACCATCAATGGCAGACTGGCATTGCGTGCCGCAATCGTCAACCATCGCACGCAGGTGGCAGATGTCGATGCACTGATCAGCGCAACATTGACGTACGGCAGGAAGGCCTGCGCATGAGATGCGCGTCCGCCAGCGGACGTCCATCCCTCGGCGCCGATAATGCCTTGCTGGGTATCGCTGCCTTGATGCGTTTGTCCCTGGCGGGCGGGGATTTTTCTGGATTGTGCGCCAATCTTTTTGCGCGGGCGGAAGCCGATCCAGACGATACCAACGCCATGCTGGATATGTCGTTGGTTCTTCAATTGATGGATGAGCCGGAATTGGCGCTCGGGATGCAGGCGAAGGCCCTCGAAATTCGGCAGATTTACCACTATCCTGCGGCGAGAGAGCCGGCCGGGCTGCGTTTGCTGGCGCTGATGTGCCCGGGGAATCTGATGGGCAATACGCCGCTCGAATGCCTGCTCGAGGATTCGGATGTCGAACTTAATCTTTTGTATCTGGCGCCTTGGCTGCCATTGCCGCTGGCGTTGCCGGAACATGACGTGCTGTTCGTCGCAATTGGCGAATCCGATGGCAATCGCGAGTTGCTTGAGCAGGTGGAACATGCCATCCGGTCTTGGGCGCGGCCGGTCATCAATTTGCCTAACCACTTGCTTTGGACCGCACGAGATATTGCCTGTGATCGGCTCAAAGGTATTCCCGGCCTCTTGATGCCAGCCACGCGGTGCGTTGATCGGCAGATGCTGCAGCGTGTTGCAAATGCAGAGCAAGCGCTGACAGAGGTTCTTGAAGAGGGATCTTTCCCGATTATCGTGCGGCCACTCGATTCGCACGCCGGCAAGGGACTGCGCAAGATCAATGAATACGCTGCGTTGTATGCGTACTTGATTGCAATGCCGCAAGCAGCATTTTATGTCTCGAATTTTGTCGACTATCGCAGCAAGGATGGGCAATTCCGCAAATACCGGATCGCCATGATCAATGGCCGTCCATATCTTTGTCATTTGGCCATATCAGAGCACTGGATGATCCATTACCTGAATGCGGGCATGCGCGAGAGTGCTGAGAAACGCGCAGAAGAAGCGTCGGCAATGGAGCATTTCGACGCCGATTTCGCACAACGTCATGCGCAAGCGTTCGCCGGGATCCAGGATCGCTTGGGGCTCGATTATCTCGTGCTTGATTGCGCCGAAACAGCAGCCGGCGAGTTGCTGATCTTTGAGGTGGATACCAGTGCTGTGGTGCATGCCATGGATCCCGTCGATGTTTTTCCCTATAAACAGCCACAGATGCGTAAGGTGTTTGCAGCGTTTCGCCGCATGCTTGGGGATGCCGCGCAACGCGGTCGGTCTTTGGGGTGACACGGATTCGCATACGACGGCAGCGCAATGTTTTCGGTTTTTCGATACCGCCATGACAGAGAAGGGATTTCCGACGACCGAGCAACTGTTGGCGAGTGACGGCGACACGCGGATTCTGCTCGATCCGTTGAGTGGCACCAATCGTTATGGCTGCGCCCCACGGCCGGAGCCTGGTTTGCTGGCGTTTGGCTCATCAACGGCTTCACAGATTTCCTCGGCGGGGTTCGTTGCGGCGAGCCGGTTGCGTGACACCATCGGCGTGACGCTGAGCAGTGAAACGGGGCCAACGATATATTTTCGTGAAATGCAGCGTGTGCGCACTGAATTGCGGGAACTCTGCGCGTTGTCGACTTTCCCCGGATTGAAGATCGCGTTAGCCTCTTCGGGGACCGACTTGCATTTGATCGTCAAGCAAATGCTTCTCGCCGATCTGGCGCATGGCGTTTCGACCGGTATCGCGCAGCGTTTGCGTATTGTCATGATTGAAGCCGCGGAAACCGGCCGCGAGATTCCCAAGGCACTCGCAGGTCAGCCGATGATTGAAGTCGTCAGTGTGGGGGGGCGTCAGACGGACGGCAGCGCGCGTTCGATGGCAGACATTGATGCAGAAGTAACGCTGCGTGTAGAACAGGGGGCTGGCCAGGGACAGCGGATTTTGCTGGTGCTTGTCGATGTCTCAAAATCTGGGCTCATCGCCCCCAGTCCTGGCTGTGCCAGCACTCTCAAACGGCGTTACGCAGCGGTGCTCGAAGTGATGGTTGATGCCTGCCAGTTTCGCCTTGCTCCAGCGACGCTACGGGCATATCTTGCCAAGGATTTCCTGGTGGCGCTGACCGGTTCTAAATTCATGGGGGGGCCGATATTCTCCGGCGCCTTGCTGATTCCCGCGGCTCTCGGCCAGGTATGGCGTGAACGCCCCGTGCCGCAGGCATTGGCGCCTTATGTCGCCCGGTCTGAATGGCCGGTGGAGTGGAATGTCACAGGCTTGTCCGCGCAGGCCAATTTTGGTCTTTTGCTACGTTGGCAAGCCGCCCTTGCAGAAATGCGCGTATTTCAATCCCTTTCCGAAATGGCTGTCGAGAACTTCTTTCGCGTCTTTGCGCAGGCTGTCATCGACCGTTTGGATTCTGACCCCGTGTTTGAACTACTGCCAGTCCCGGCGCTTGAGCGCCAGGGTTTGGCGATCCCCCCCAGTTGGGATCGCCTGCAGACCATTTTTCCCTTCATTCTGCGTCATCCGACTCCTGTCGGCGCTGGCGTCGGGTTGCCCCTGACAGCGGTTGAAACCACGCGGATTTATGCATGTTTGCAGCAACCAAGCAACAATGGCCTGATTCCTCGTTGCCAAGTGGGACAACCGATGCAATGCGGAGAACGCGAAGGCGTTCCGGTCGCAGCATTGCGTTTGTGCCTGAGTGCCCGATTGGCGATCGAAGCCCTTGGGGGGCGAGCGGAAGGGACTGAACGAGTGATCAAGCAAGCGCTGTGGGTGCTCGACCGGATTGCCGGATTGGTTCGGGCCGCCGGTTAGCTGCCAGTGAATTTCGGCGCGCAGCGCCTGCGTGGGCGAGTAAAATCCGCGCCTTTCCATTGCCGATGAAGGTCTTCCATGTGGTTTCGTAATCTGCAGATATACCGGCTTAACGCTGACTGGCGACCCGAGGCCGCCGTGCTCCAGGACAAGCTCGCGCGTCACATGTTTCGTGGTTGCTCTGCCAGCGAAATGCAAGCGCGTGGTTGGGTTTCACCGCGCGGAAGCGAAGGCGAATTGGTTCTATCAAGCAAACGACAGCTGCTGATCTGTCTGGGGATTGAACAGAAACTTCTGCCAACATCTGTGATCCGTCAATATGCCCAGGATCGTCTGGTCGAGCTGGAAGAGCAGCAGGGCTTCAAGCCCGCTCGCAAGCAGGTCATGGAAATGCGAGAACTGGTCGCGGCTGAACTGTTGCCGCGCGCCTTCGTTCGCCGGCGCTTGAGCTATGCCTGGATCGACCCGCAAGGCGGCTGGTTGATCATTGATGCGTCCAGTCCTGCAAAGGCCGAGGAACTGCTTGAGCAATTGAAATTGTCGCTCGACGAATTGCCCGTGAAACCTTTGCGCACCCAGAAGGCAGCGAGCATTGCCATGACTGAATGGTTGCTGACGGGAGAGGTTCCAGGCGGATTCACAATCGATCGCGATTGCGAATTGCGCGCTGCCGGTGAAGAACGGGCCACAGTGCGGTATGCGCGTCATGCACTCGAAGGCGCCGAAATTCGACAGCATATTGAGGGCGGCAAAGCAGTGACGCGTTTGGCGCTGACCTGGCAGGACAAGGTTTCCTTCGTGCTCACTGAACAGTTGCAGATCAAACGATTGGCATTCCTCGACATCCTCAAGCAGGAGGCCGAGACGCAAACCGAAAATGCCGATGAGTTGTTCGAAGCGGATTTCGTCATCATGGCCGGTGAGTTGGCGCAGTTGCTGCCGCAATTGGTAGTCGAGCTGGGGGGGGAGGCTGATTGAAGTGAGCTCGTTTGGTGAGTGCCATTTCCTGTCCTGTAATATCTGGAGACGAGCATGAAATATATTGACCACGAGCAGCCGAATTCTTTATCCGGTTTTCCCGAGGCGATGCGCCTCGTCGACGGTCCGCCTCCTGTTCCTGCGGCTGGCGAAGTGTTGATTCGGGTCGAATATGCAGGCGTCAATCGTCCGGATGTCTTGCAACGCTCGGGGCGTTATCCTCCGCCCTCCGGGGCTTCGCCAATTTTGGGCTTGGAAGTTGCTGGTCACGTTGTGGCGAGGGGCGAGGGGGTCAGTACCTGGCAGATCGGCGATGCCGTTTGTGCGCTGACACCGGGGGGAGGGTATGCCGAGTATTGCTGTGCGCCTGCTGGCCATCTGCTGGCTGTCCCCGAGGGCTGGAGCATGGCGGAGGCTGCGGTGTTGCCAGAAACATGGTTTACCGTTTGGGCCAACCTGATGGGCGGCGTTCGTTCTCTCGCGGTTGGCGAGCGTCTGCTTGTGCATGGCGGGGCGAGCGGGATCGGCCTGACTGCAATTCAGCTCGCGAGTGAAGTCGGCGCCGAAGTACTGGTGACGGTTGGTAGCGCCGAGAAGCAGGAATTCTGCCGGAGTTTCGGCGCAGCGCATGCGATTGATTATCGCCAGGAAGATTTTCACACCAGGGTCAAGGAGATCACAGGTGGAGACGGCGTGGATGTGGTGCTTGACATGGTCGGCGGCAGTTATCTGCAAAAGGATGTCAGTTTGTTGCGTCGCGACGGTCGGCTGATCATGATTGCTTTTCTCGAAGGCAGCCGTATCGAGTTTGATTTCATGCCGGTCATGATGAAGCGCCTTACACTGACAGGCTCGACCATGCGCGCGCGCAGTCTCCGTGAGAAAACGCAAATTTGTGACGCTCTGCGCGAGGGGTTCTGGCCGGTTTGGTCGGCAGGCCGCTTGAAGCCACACATCTGTGCGACATTCGAACTCGGCGATGTGGCTGCGGCTCATCGTCTGATGGAGAGCAACCAGAGTATCGGCAAGATCGTACTCAAGGTTTGAACCAACACGACTTCTGCCGCGAGTCTGGTTGAGCGCACCTGGGTTTTTTCTCGATAGCCTTCTGTTAGGCCAGCCCGGATTCGCGCGCTTTGCGATCACGCTCTGACTTGATGATGAAACGTTGAACGAGTGTCAGTGCCTGACCAGACAGATTGATGAATTGGCATCCAGATCGTTTGCTGCGCGCACCATTCAGCATGATAACTTCATAGATGCTGCGTACGCGCAAGGCGACCTGAATATTGCCGACGCCCGGTAGCTCAATCTGGCAGTTATCGAGCAGCATGTCGGTCTGGAAACAGATATCAGCGGGAGGGACGATCAGGCCGACCCCGCCGCCGCTGATATCGAGAATAGTCGTTTCGAAGTGGGTTTTCGAATGATCCGTATTGGTGATCAGAGTCCTGCACTTGAGTGGTTTGGTGACGGGGAGCAGGAGCCGGAAAAATTCGCGGCGTTGCAGGCGCAGCACTGCTTTGGGTATCTCGGCGAGAAATGAATTGCGGCCCTCAAATTGAACTGGCTGGATACCATGCAGGGCAAACTGGATTTTGACCTTGTCGATGCTCGTGATACAGATGAGCTTTGCCGCACGTAATGCGCGCTGATTCATGTCATTGTCGCCGCCAATGTCCAGAATCATGGTATTGCTATCTGGCTGGAGCTTCAGCAACGTAGTCATGAGGAAATCATTACCCTCATTGAAATAGACCGTCATCAAGGTAGATTGAGCGACCAATGTGCGCAGGATGCCGGCAATCTCCACTTTGGAATACAGCATGTAGTCGTTGTCGGTGTCGCTCTGCATCAGCTCGATTTTGAGCAGATCGTTCTTTTGGCTGTCTATTTCTGCAGTATTTTCGGTCATGCGGGAGTGTTCCGTTTCATGCCAGTCATCAAGTTTAATCGTAATTGACGGGCTTTGTCGTTGGCAGCCGATCGGACCGTAGTGAACCAATTCGTTCAGGTTTGTTCCGGCTTATGGTCAAGATGGTAAATCCAGGCCAGTAATTCGGCGATCGCGACATAGAGCTGTGGTGGAATGTGATCGTCGAGGTTCGATTGCATGAGCAGGGTGACCAACTCGGGGGATCCATGCACGAAAACGCCGTGATCACGCGCGCGGCGAA
The DNA here is from genome assembly GCA_052034445.1 of Pseudomonadota bacterium. Lineage (GTDB taxonomy): Bacteria > Pseudomonadota > Gammaproteobacteria > Burkholderiales > Rhodocyclaceae > Sterolibacterium. The sequence continues at coordinate 36,026 of JBPOIN010000034.1, forward strand.
TGATTTCATCGGCAATCAGCCCACGTCCTTTGGCGACAATGCGCGGTGCGGCATCACCAGGTGCGTAGGCCAGTGCGATGGCCAGCGAGCGCTTTTCGCTGGCCATCACAGGATTGTCGGCTGGTTTGCCAGTATCTGCGGGAGGCATGATGGATGGGAGTCGCTATATCAGATCTAATACCGGTCTGTGTCAGTTGCCGCATCTGATTTATGTGTTGCGGCAATTGTTTCGCTAGGCTGAAGCTGTTTTATGGTCATCCCCAACAGCCTGCCCCCCGCTGCTGCGAGTGCTTGTTCCAGTTGCTCTGCTGCAGCACGCATCGTGTTTGCGGCAGCGTTGGATTCCGCGGACACAGAGATGCGCACGCCGCGTGGTCCAAGTTGTAAGGACGCTTCGAGCTGACCCAGATTCGGGGTGCTGAGCCGCAATGTCGATAACCAAGGCTCTAAGGCAGCTTCGTCTGTCTCCTGTGGATTGTGCGCTTCGTGGTCGATTTCCCATTGCATGGTTTGCCCTGGCCAGACTTCACCGTGCCAGATGAGGCGCTGGCTTCCGGCTGCATCGAGTTGTTGCTGCACGAGAGGGCGAAGCTCGTCAGGCATGGCTGGTGCCATTGCGCCCAGTGACGACTGGTGTGTGGTGGTGGTCGCACCTGCTGCGTTATTCTCTACCTCGCTTGAATACAGGAGCAAGGTGGCAGAGTTCTGCGTCGCTGAAGTGTTTGCTGTGATCTTTCCTGCTGCGCCAGTTTCGGCGTTGAGAATTTCGGTTGATTTGACCTGATTGGCATGGTTTGCCAGTGTTTCCGGGGTGGATAACCGACCTTGCGGTTCCTGAAGTAAATTGGCGAGCGGCAACTTGCCAGCAACCCATTGTGCCTGATGCGATTCATAGAACAGGCCACTTTCGCTTACCGCTTTGCTGAGCACTTGCGCCAAGTCGGCCCCAGTACGTGGAGGTTGCGCTATCAACGGTTCACCACGATTCAATGGAGCTGCTTTAGGCGTATCGCCCTCCGCGACCAGCAGCTTGCCAAGCATTTGCGCCGTTGGGCTGAAGGTGGTGTGCGGGTAGGGGGTTGCACCAGAAGTCGATGCGGGGCCGGCGCCGGCCGGCGCCAACTGAGCCATGATCGCTTTTGGCGTACGGTCGACAACCACCAGTTCCAGAACATCGCCGTTCTTGGCGGCTTCTGGCAAGGACAGCGTGATTGTCTTGCCGGCGACGAGGGCGCGATAGGTGTTTTCTGGCAGAACTTCCTGTATGCGGGCGCTGAAAATCTGGCCACTCTTGAAACCGACCAAGTCGTCGGGGATCTCCTGAACCGGGGCGACCGGCTGGGTCAGCAGTTCATTCTGCTGCCGCAGGCGCAAACCGATATCGGCAGGGATCAGGGCCACGCTTGCACTCCGCAAACGATGGAGCGTGAACTTAAGTGCTTTTGATGTATGGGATTTTGATCCTGCTGCATTCCGGTGTCTCCTTGACGCCGTTAGCGTGCTTGCGAACGTTTTTGTGCGGCCAGGGTGTTTTTCTGTTCGTAGCCCAGGAATCGGTAGGCATGCTCCATCCATGGCTCCGTGTGACGTCGTATTTCGGCGTCGTCTTTGAGAATGCGTTGAATCAGAATGATTTTCTGCTGTAACTCGGTTTCTGATAACGTCTTGTCATTGTCGGGGAGCGAATTGCGCAAGGCGGCAACAGACCCTGCCAATCTGTGCAGGGTTTCCCAATCCTTGGCACGTGCTGCTGAAGCCATGCGGGACGACAGCCGGTTCATCTCTTCGTAAAGCATGATCTGGGTTAACATGCGTCGCATGGTAAGGGCTAAGTGGCGGCCGGATTCGTGAAATGAAGAGCAGGTTTAATGGCTATTTCTTTTTGGGGGCTCGCTGGCGTTTTTATTGCAGAAACTGGTGCATCAATGATTATTTGAAGCCGTAGGTCGCATCGACCCGCCGTTTTGTGGCTTCATTGCCCAGAAACTCCTCAAGTTGCTTCAGCCATGGCGCAATATGTTTGCGTATCTCTGCATCGTCATCGAGGATGCGGCGCATCAACCCCTTGATCTGTGGGCTGTCAGACTCGACTTGTACTGCATTTCCGCAGATCAGCTGGTCACGTAGCCCCGCCATTGCTTTTTCGAGTTCGACGAGTTGTTCGACTTCCTGGGCGCGCGCTGCTTCGATCATTTTGCACGATAGGCTAGCCATTTCCTGATAGATGGCGAGTTCGGTTTTCATGGTGATCAGGCTTTCCTGGTTGTCGAGGTCGTCGGTTGTAAGCTTACTGGTGCGATGAATGAAGCGGTATATGTTAAAGACTCACCGCGCTATATCTACTTTAGCGGCCGTGGCCCATTAAACTTGAGCGAATGTCTTGAGTTGAAAACTATCCATATTCCTGAAAACTCACGAATGCATGACAAAAATCAGTAAGGGTATTAGTCTGTGAAAGAATGCCCCACAGTGATATGGACGGTGATGGTGGCGGCAGAGGGCGATCCAAGGAAACTCTGCTCAAGTCTGGAAACCTTTATCCCCGCGAAAGCGTCATGCAGGAAGCACCCTTGGGGGTGAGTAATCCATGTTTCAAGTGGTTACTGGAAGATGGCTTGGGGCATCGTATTTTTGAGGAAACCCCTATGAAACCTAAGCCGATTTCATTGAGCAACCGGCTTGTCCGTTTAACAAGAACCACCTAGTGCAGTGTTGCGATCCAATCTTGATGAGACATAAAAAAGAAACCCAAACTCATTCCCGCGCAAGCGCCGCCCCGAAGGAGGTGTCCTTGGAGTGCGGGAATCCAGCATGTTACTGGGGTCTTGCTTGCGTGGGGACGACGAATCATGGGGTTTATAAGTATCAGACAGCATGCAACACTACACTAGATCAACAGACTACCCTCTGGCCAAGTGTCTGGCGCAAGAGGAAGCCGTTGGATCTGAGTGTGGAGTAATACACGGATGCGTGCATGAAAAACATAGAGGCGTTGCCGCAAGCTGTTGCTGAAGACCTTGAGCGAGTGCTTCAGCAAGCCCTGGAGCATCATTGCGGTGGTCAGTTTGAGGAGGCCGGACAGGCGTATCGGGCGATATTGGATTGCCATCCAGAGCATGCGCAAGCCAATCATTGCATGGGGATTCTGGCGGTGCAGTTGAAGCAGGCGGAAGCCGGGCTGCCCTATTTTGTCGCCGCTTTGAATGCCGATCCATCGCGCGAGCAATACTGGCTGAGTTATATCGAAGCGCTTTGCGAGGCTGGGCAGAGGGAAACAGCCCGGGAAGTTCTGATGCTTGCCCGTCAACATGGCCTGGAAGGGGCAGCAACGGATGCCCTGGCGAGGCGGGTCGAGGCTGGCGAACCACTTTCCGGAGGTACGGCAAATTTTGGTCAGAGTCAGGCGCCGACGCCATCAGAGGTCGATGCGTTAGTTGCCTTATTGGCTGCGCGGCGTTATGCAGAGGTCGAAAAACAGGCCCGTGACATGACGCTGAATTTTCCTCGGCACTGGGTCGGTTGGAAGATGTTGGGTGTTGTTCTGGTTCAGATGGGGCGCAGTGCCGATGCCTTGCTGCCGATGCAGGCAGCGGCAACGCTGTTGCCGAATGACGCCGAGACCCACAACAATCTGGGAATTGTCTTTCAGAATCTTGACCGACTGGCGGAGGCTGAAACCAGTTATCGGCGGGCTCTGCAGATCCAGCCGGGTTATTACCAAGCGCACAGCAATCTGGGGAGCACACTTCAGGCGTTGGAACGGTTGGATGAGGCCGAAACCAGTTACCGCCATGCATTGCAGATTAATCCGGATTACGCCAGGGCCTACAGTAACTTGGGGACTACCCTTCTGGCGCTCGGTCGTTTTGACGAGGCTGCCACGATTTGCCGGCGGTCGTTGCAGATCAGCCCGCAGAACGCCGAGACGCATTACAACCTTGGCCTCATTCTCAAAAACCTCGGGAATTTGTCCGAGGCCGAAGCCAGTTATCGGCAGGCACTGCAGATACAGCCGGGCTTTCCCGATGCCTTGAACAATCTTGCGATGCTGTTCGCTGCGCAAGGCCAATGGATGATGGCTTTGAGCACCATCAGGAAATCCCTCTCGATCAAGGAGACCACAGAGAGCAAGAGCATTTTTGTTGCTTGCGTCAGGCGTTTGAAATTTACGCACTACGACCAAGAGATGCGCGCACTTTTGGTGCGCGCTCTGAGAGAGCCATGGAGTCGGCCAGCAGAACTTGCCTCAGTGTGCAGCGAACTCATCAAGCGCGATGGCATGATCGGGGAATTTGTGGCTCGCGCCGTCAGTGTCTGGCCGACAAGGCTGTCGGTGCAAGACTTGTTGGAGAGCGACGGTTTCTCCGTGCTGGCAGCGGACTCGTTGCTGGATGCTTTGCTCGAAGCGGCCCCCATTTGCGATATGGAGATGGAGCGTCTTCTGACGATGGTGCGTTGTGCGCTGCTCGATACTGTCGTCGGGATAACTCCAGCGGCCGATCGTAGCATGCAGGAAAACTTGGATTTTTTCTCCGCCCTGGCGCGTCAGTGCTTTATCAATGAATACGTTTTTACGTATACCGATGATGAAATCCTGAAAGCGACTGCCTTGCGCGACGCATTGGCTGCGGCCCTGGATGCGCATGACCAGGCGCCTGTTCTTTGGCTTCTGGTGGTTGCATCGTATTTCCCGCTGCATTCCATTGCTTGTGCGCATCGCCTTCTGGAGCAGCAATGGCCCGCGTCAGTCGCCGCGGTGTTGATTCAGCAGGTTCTCGAACCGGCAGAGGAACTGCAATTACGCGCCAGCATTCCTTGTCTTACCAGCATGGCGGACGAGGTGTCCCATCTGGTGCAGGCGCAATATGAGGAAAGCCCATATCCGCGTTGGGTCAAGATCGCTCCTGCCGGGAAGGCAAAGAATATCGGCAGCTATCTGCGTCAGAAGTTTCCCTTGGTACCCTTGGAGGGCGTTGCCAGGAGTGGGCGTGTGGGGATTCTGGTGGCTGGTTGCGGTACCGGCCAGCATTCGATTGGCACGGTGCAGCGCATCCTTGATGCGCAGGTGCTGGCTGTTGATCTGAGCATGAGTAGTCTGAGTTACGCTAAACGGAAAACTCGGGAGCTGGGGGCGACGGCGATTGAGTATGCCCAGGCTGATCTATTGAAGCTTGGGGCGCTGGGGCGCCACTTTGATGTGATCGAATCGGTCGGGGTGCTTCATCATCTTGCAGACCCATGGGCGGGATGGGCGGTGCTGCTTTCCTTGCTGCGTCCTGGCGGCTTCATGAAGCTTGGGCTGTACAGCGAAGCAGCAAGACACAATGTGGTCCGGATAAGGGCTTGGATCGCTGCACACGGCTATGGTGCAAGACCGGATGAAATCCGCCGCTGCCGCCAGGATCTGATGGATTTGGACGCCAGCGCCGATTTCGGCATGACGCTCAGATCCCCGGATTTCTTCAGCACCAGTGCTTGTCGCGATCTGCTTTTTCACGTTCAGGAGCAGCGTATGACGCTGTCTGCCATCCATGCTTTTCTGGATCGGAATGCTTTGCAATTTCTTGGATTCGACATGGAGTCCGATCTTCTTGAAGCATACCGGCTGCGTTTCCCGGACGATCGTGAAGCGATCGATCTTGAGCAGTGGCAAGTTTTTGAAAACGAAAACCCCGATACATTCGCCGGAATGTATCAATTCTGGATCCGCAAACAGGTTGAAAAATCATGACAAACAGCGAATCGTTGCGGCAAACCGCCCTGGAAACAGCAAAGATGCTTGAAAGCGCCATGGATCGGCATGCTGCAGGGCGGCTGGAGGAAGCCGAAGCGGGTTATCGAGCGATCCTGATGCGGAACCCGGAGCACGCGGAGGCCAATTATTACCTGGGTGTGTTATC
>JBPOIN010000015.1:0-17929 GCA_052034445.1 Pseudomonadota bacterium
GTGGCAATCCGGCAAGCTGCCAGGCCTGCCCCTGACGGCAGACCTCTTCCAGCACCCAGGCGCCGATGTCGGTAATCAGACCGCTTTCTTCGGCGATCGGAATGAAATCGTTGGGCGGAATCAGGCCACGTTCGGGGTCGAGCCAGCGCACCAGCGCTTCTGCGCCAACGATGAGTCCTGAGGCCACATCGACCTTGGGCTGGTAATGCAAGCGCAGTTCGCAATGCTTGAGCGCGCGGCGCAAGCCGCCCTCGATGCTCAGGCGATCCATGACCGTCTGATTCATTTCGGCGTTGAAGAAGGCGTACCCATCCTGCGCCGCCTGCTTGGCGCGGCACATCGCGACATCAGCATAACGCAGCAGCGTCACGGCATCCAGGCTGTCGTCGGGGAAAATGCTGATGCCGATGCTGGCGCCAATGCGCAGTTCGTGCTGATCGATCAGGAATGGCGCCTCAAGCGCGTCAAGCAGTTTCTGCGCGACATTCGCGGCATGTTCGCGACGCGCGACGTTGAACAGCCCACAGGCGAATTCATCACCGCCCATGCGCGCCACGACATCGTTGTCGCGCAACTGGTGGCACAGACGCTGGGCAACCTGCTGCAGCAGCCGGTCGCCGATGTCATGTCCAAGGCTGTCGTTAATGGGCTTGAAACGGTTCAGGTCAATGAACAGCAGCGCAGCCTGCTGCTGATTGCGCTGTGCGGTCACAAACGCCTGTTCAAGCAGCTTGTAGAGCAGCGTGCGGTTCGGCAGATCGGTCAGAGCATCGTAGTAGGCGAGATGATTGATGCGCTCCTCGCTGTGCTTGCGTTCGCTGATGTCGATGAAAATCGAGAAGTAATGCGTAACCTCGCCCTGAGCGTTCTTCATGGTATTGAAGGACGCCCACTTGCGATACAGCTCGCCATCCTTGCGCCGTTCCCAGACCTCGCCCTGCCAGCAGCCGCTCACGCGGATGCTGTCACGGCGGCGCGCGAAGAAATGCGGCTCGTGATGATCCGAGTCGAACATGCGCGCATTCTTGCCGAGCACTTCCTCGGCGGTGTAGCCGGTGATGCGCTGGAAGGCCTGGTTCACCGAGATGATGCGTTCTTCCGCGTCGGTGATGAAAATCGCCTCCTCGCTGACCTCGAACACGCGCGAACTCAGGCTGAGTTTTTCATGCGCGCTGATGCGCTCGGTGATGTCGGTCAGATAACCAATCAGGCCGCTCGGCTCCCCCGTGCGATCGCGCACCAGCGACAGCGACAGGCTGGCCCAGAATATCTCGCCCGACTTGCGTCGGTGGCGGATCTCCATCTCACGCCCGCCATGCTCCATGAAAATATCATTGGCAAGACCATCGGGCGCCGGCGCATCGTCGCGGTCGTAGAGAAACAGTACGTTGCGCCCGAGCGCCTCGTCGGCCGTGTAGCCGAACATGCGTTCGGCACCCTTGTTCCAGTGCGTGATGTAACCCGCGAGATCCATGGCGATCACCGAGTCGTTGATCTGTTCGAGAATCTGCGACTGGTGCTCGTTCTGGGCGGTCGTCTGGTTGAGTTCGATGGCCATGCGCGCGGTCTCGGTCTGCCAAACCAGCAGGCGTCCCGTGACATTGGCCAGATCGGTAAGTATCTGGCGCGCTGCAGCGTCATAGCCTGCCGCACGCCCACTCAGTGCATAGTAGCCGCAACAGGTATCGCCATAGGCAATGATCTGCACTATCTCATGTGCAGAGCGTGGCGGCTGGGTGTAATAACCGCCCTCGGGGCTTTCGAGCAGCAGGCGAGCCAGCGAGCCCAACGCCTGACTGAGCATCTCCCCATCCAGCCGTTGCACGACCTCAATCAGTTCGGTGCAGGCATTCAGCGGGGTCATCGAGGGCAGGCTATGTGGCATGGAGTTGTACGCTTCAGAGCGCCTGAGTGACCTGCCTGGCCCAGGCGACAGCCTGGATCTGAGCCGCGCAAAACTGCGCCATACTGAGACCCACCGCCTGCAGGCGATTGCGCAGAGCAGCTTGTGTATCGGCGCGGGATAACTGCTCGCTGTCTTCAACGCTGGCCAGCAGCGCGCCCAAGGCGCCTGTCCGCTGCAACAGCGCGGCGCTGATTTCCGGCGCCAGATTGAGGGGCTCGATGATGGTTGCCAGCGGCATTCCCAGCAGGATGTCGAGCAGCGAGAACATGCCGACCATGAAAGCCTCGTCCTGGGCAATGCGGCCTCCGCCACTGGCTTTGCACAGCGCCTCCATGAGACCGGCGCGCAACACTGCACGCAGCAACAGGGGGTTCGGATTCTCGTTATGCGGCTGGGCATACAGCACCAGCTGCAGCCAGCGTTGCAGCTGGTTGCGCCCCAGCATGGCCAGCGCATGGCCGAAATTGGCGATCTTTTTGGTCAGACCGAAATGCACCGAGTTCACCAGCTTGAGCAGCTGATATGCAAGCTCGGGCGATTGCTTGAGCGTCGCCTCGATCTCGATGCTATCCGCCTCACGGGCAACCAAGGCCAACAACTTGAGCAGCACCGCACGTCCCGGCCCCTGCTCCTGCTGCGCCGGCGCTGGATGATAGGCATAGTCACCGACAAACCACTCGCAACCGGCGATCATCGCGGCCATGAAGGCCGCCGGCGTTGAGACATCGAGCGCCAGATGCGGCCCCGGGAAACGCCGCAGCAGGGCGGCAACTCTGGTGCTGCCAGGCAGTACAGCGGCCGCTGTCAGATTGACGGCATCCACCATGGCGGATGAGAGTGCGAACGCCGTATTGCAATAGGGGTCATGGGCATCAAAACAAGAGTTCTGCACATTGCGCTGCTGCGCATCCTGCGTCATGAGCTGAAAGCCCAGACCCTGCAAACGCTGCCAAGCGACCGTGCCGGTGTCGGCGGCGGGCGGCGCGAGAAAGATCACGTGTTCGGTGGGCAACGCAGTCGTGCCTGCGGCATCCAGCCATTCCGGGGAATCCAGCGCCACAATGCAGGGCAAATCGCCAAGCGCCGCAGCCATCCCGAATTCACCGAACAAACGGGTCAGCACATCGGGAGACGTCCTGAGCGGCGCTACAACCAGCAACGCCGCAAGAGTATGCCGGACATCAACCACAAGCCGCACGGCGGGTACGGCAAATTCGTCAAACGCGGGTGCGGCGGAATCCATGGCGATCTTGATGATCTACTGTAACTTCATTGAACAACGCAGGAATTCTACGCCACCTTGGTCATATATCGAAAGTTAATTGATTGCACTGATTGATGCATAGCAGTTCTGCAAAAAAGCACCCCACTCTAAGCCCGCGGCGCAAGGCAATGCCCCAACCGCACTAGGGCGACAAAGTCATCGGCAGGTAAGGGGCGCGAATACAGGTAGCCCTGGATTTCATCGCAATCGATGCTGCGCAGGAAATCGAGTTGCGCCGGCGTTTCGACGCCTTCGGCAATCACCTTGAGACGCAGCTGCCGCGCCATGCTCGTGATGGCGCCCGCAATCGCACAGTCGTCGGCATTCCCGGGGGTGCCGATGATGAACGAGCGATCGATCTTCAAGGTGTCGATCGGGAAGCGCTTGAGGTAGGACAGGCTTGAATAGCCCGTGCCGAAATCGTCGAGTGACATGGCAATCCCCATGGCATGCAGATCGTTCATGATGCCGATCACACCTTCGGTGTTGTGCATGAGCATGCTCTCGGTGAGCTCCAGTTCCAGCCAGTCCGCCGGCAAGGCATGCTGTTGCAGCAGGTCGGCGACACGCTGCGGTAGCCGGGCACCGATCTGGCGCGCCGAAATGTTTACCGCGATCTTGAGCGGCGGCAGCCCCCCCTCCCACCAGCGCCGCGCCTGCGCGCACACCGTGGCGAGCACCCATTCGCCGACATCGACGATCAGTCCGCTTTCTTCGGCGATCGGAATGAATTCGAGCGGCGAGATCATGCCGCGTTCTGGATGCTTCCAGCGCACCAGGGCTTCGGCACCGACGATGCGGCCGGAAGCAATATCGACCTTGGGCTGATAGTGCAGCAGCAATTCGTCATTGGCGAGCGCCTTGCGCAGTCCGGCCTCGATGCTCAGGCGTGTGACGGCCAGTTCGTTCATTTCCTGATTGAAGAACGCGTAGCCGTCCTGGGCGATTTTCTTCGCCCGATACATGGCGACGTCGGCATAGCTCAGCAGCGTCGTCGCATCCAGACTGTCGTCAGGGAACACGCTGATGCCGATACTCGCACCGACCCGCAATTCCTTGTCGTCGTAAGGAAACGGCCGATCCAGCGCGGCAATGAGTTTTTGCGCCACGATGCCGGCATGCTCGCGGCGCGCGATACCGAACAGGCCGACGACAAACTCGTCGCCGCCCATGCGCGCCACGACGTCGGATTCGCGCAGAGTCTTGCGCAGGCGTTGCCCGACTTCGCGCAGCAGCCAGTCGCCGACTTCGTGACCAAGGCTGTCGTTGATCGGCTTGAAACGGTTCAGGTCGAGAAACAGGACTGCGCCTTGCAGATGGGTGCGCTTGGCTTCCACGAGCGCCTGGTCCAGCAAGCGGTTCAGCAACGCCCGATTCGGCAGGTCGGTCAGCGCATCGTAATAAGCCAGGTGATGGATACGCTCTTCGTTGCGCTTGCGTTCGGTGATGTCGGTGAAGATCGAGAAGTAGTACGTGATCTTGCCCTGCGCGTTGCGCAGGGTGCTGATCGAGGCCCATTTCGGATACACCTCGCCATTCTTGCGCTGCTCCCAGACTTCGCCGTGCCAGCTGCCGGCTGCCTGCAACGTGGCGCGCCGCTCGGCGTAAAACTTCTCGTCATGACGCGGGGAATGCAGCAGGTCGGGCGTCTGGCCGCGCACCTCGGCGAGCGTGTAGCCGGTTATTTTCTCGAACGCCGGATTCACCGAGACAATGCGTTCAGCATTATCGGCAATATACATGCCTTCCTCGCTGAGCTCGAACATGCGCGTATTGAGGCGCAGTTTCTCGGCTGCCTCGATGCGTTCGGTGATGTCTGTCAGGTAGCCGATCAGGCCGCTCGGATCGCCATTGGCATCGCGCACCAGAGACAGCGACAGACTGGCCCAGAACACTTCGCCCGATTTCCGCCGCCGCCGCACATCCATCTCGCGGCCGCCCTGCTCAAGAAACACATCCTGCATGAGCAGATCGTCGGTCTCGCCATCGTCGGCATACAGGAACAGGATGTTGCGCCCCACGGCCTCCTCGGCGCAGTAGCCGAACAGGCGCTCGGCGCCCTTGTTCCAGTGAGTGATGAAGCCGGCCAAGTCCATGGCAATCACAGAATCATGGATGTGATCGAGCATCTCGGCTTGATGCTTGAACTCCAGATCGGTCTGCACCAGCGCCTGCGCCATGCGCACGGTCTCGGCATGCTGATGCAGCAGACGCCCCGTGAGTTCGGCGAGCGTGGCGAGATGCTGGCGCTCGCGCGCCGTATAGCCGCCCGGCCGCCCACTTAGCGCAAAACAGCCGAAATACTGGTCGCCGACACGCACCGCGTGCGTGAGTTCAAAATTCCCCGACGGCTCGCCCGTAAAGAAGCCGCCCTGCGGGCTTTCAAGCAGGCGCTGGGCGATGCTGCCCAGCGCCTGGGCGCTGATGCCGGCCGATTGCTGCGCGGCGTCGAAAAGCTCCAGACTCGCGGTCAACGCATCCACGCCCTCCTCCGGCGCGGTGGTAGCCGACTGAAAGGGGAAGGAGTTTGTGTCAGCCATGGGGGTTCCTCATGCCGGCCATCAGTTACCCTGACTGATCTGATGCGTCCAGCGCAAAGCCTGCAACTGCAGGCGACAGAAGACATCCGGCGCAATGCCCACGGCCAGCAGCTGACTGAGGAATACAGGGCTCGGCGCCTGCTCGGCGCGTTCGGCGAGCTGCAGCAAATTGCCCAGCGCACCGCTGCGTTGCAGCAAAGCCTGCAGCGGCTCCTCGGCGAGATTCAGCGGCGCGAGAATCTCGCCCAGCGCTTGCCCGAACAGAACATCGAGCAGCGAGAACATGCCGGCCATGAAGGCGTTTTCCTGCGCCGTCTGGTCACCGCCCTGCGCGCGGCACAAGGCTTCGCACAGGCTGGCGCGCAATGCGGCACGCGGCAACAGCGGATTCGTGGCAGCGCTGCGCTGCTGCGCATACAACAGCAGTTGCAGCCAGCGCTGCAGCTGGCGCCGGCCAAGCATGGCTATCGCATGACTGAAACTGGCGATACGCTTGTTCGGCGAAAAGCTGACGGAATTCACGAGCTTGAGTAGCTGGTAGGAAAGTTCCGGCGCCTGTTTGAGCAAATCCTCGATCGCATGCACTTCGGCATCGCTCGTGACCAAACCGAGCAACTTGAGCAGCAAGGCGTGCGACGGCCCATGACTTTGCATCGGGTTTCTGGCGCCGGGATGCAGCGCATAGTCGCCGGCAAACCAAGTGTACCCGGTGGCCTGACAGGCCGCAAAACCGGCCATGGTGTGCACTGCGTCAGCCAGATACGGCCCAGGCAGACCCGCATGAGCGACAGGCGGTGATTCGGCGCCGGCGTCAAGAGTGACAGCCAGCGCCGTGATGCTCGCCGGCAGCGTCGCAGCGCCTGGCAGGCCATCGACCATCAGGCGAAAGCCGGCTTGCTGCCACGGGCCGAGCGTCTCTGCAGCCGCTGGCGCCAGGCAGAGCGCCAGCGGCAGACGCAGGATCATGCGTTGAACATCGAACTGCGTCATAAGCGCCGGCAATTGCGCGCCATCGAGCTGCGCCAGATCGACGAGCGGCAGAATGCAGCTCAGATCGCCCGTGGCGGCAAAGAAATCGGTCTCGCGGCACAACCGCGCGAATGCGGCTATGGAAGTTTCCGATTCTGGCGCCGCCAGCAGCGCCACCCAGGCATGCCGGGTATCGCTGACGGGATGCCAGGAAATCAGAGGCAAGTCATGCGTGACGGAATTGCTCGATGCCATGGTGAGATTGAAGAAACAATTATCTGAAAAGCACGCGACCGACGTCGAAAATTGGCGAAACCACGAGGAAAGCAGGAGGGTCAGAGCATAGCAAGAATTTTTTCATTCGCCAGCCGGGTTCCTTGAAATTTCTGTGACCGGCCCGCGAATTTCCGCGCTACCCTGCAGCAGGGTGCGCAGACGCGGCGAGAAAATCTCGACGCCGGCTTCGGTCACCACGGCATCAAGCGGAACATCGTGGGCCTCCGCTTCAATGCTGGCGACGCGTGCAAGTTCGAAACCAATGCCGAGCGCCAGCGGCGGCGGCTGCAACGCCGCGAGCGTGCGATCGAAATAGCCGGCGCCGTAACCGAGCCGATAGCCCATCGCATCGAAGGCATTCACGGGCAACAGCAGCACATCAGGGCGCAGCCTCTCACCCTGAACCGGATAGTGGATACCGTAGCGATCCACGGCCAGCGTCGACCCAGGCTGCCAGGCGCGAAAATCAAGGGCGGCGTCGGTGCCCACCACCACAGGAAGACAGGCGCGCACGCTGGCGGCAAGCAGACGAGTGACGAGAGGACGAGCGTCGAATTCGGCGCGAAACGGCCAGCAAAAGCCCAGCACTCGCGGCGCGCAACGCGCCAGTAATGGCGCGAGATGCTGCTCCAGCGCCTGCGACAAAGCACGATGCTGCGCAACATCAAGGGTCTCGCGCGCGGCGATTTTTTCGCGCCGCACGCGGTTACGCCGCTGCACCGCGGTTTCGATGCCCGCCGCAGGCGTCGCAGCGAGGCTTGAATGCACTGTATTGCCGCGCTTTTCCGCCGATTTCGAGCTCATGCCATGTGCTATTCTTGACTCGGAAAGATTGGGGTAGACTGAAATTCAAGCGACGAAACTTTGCGTCGAATTTCGCATCACACTATATAACCATGAAACGTTGGCTTTGCCTATTCTCATTGATCCCTGCGCTGTTTCCGGCCTTGGCTGCGGCCGCCCCCGGCGACGACAAGGTGCTGGCGGCGCGTGAGGCGTTTCGTCTCGGCGAACGCATCAAGCTCGGCGCTCAGTACGATCAGATGGCCGGCGCACGCCCGGCATTGCAGCACGATCTCGCCCCGTGGGTGGAATACTGGTTTCTGCGCCAGCGCCTGGACGACAACAACAGCGAAGGCGTTGCCGATTTCCTGCAACGCCAGAATGGCAGCTATCTGGCCGAGAAGCTGCGCGGCGACTGGCTGAAGTGGCTCGGCAAACGCCAGAAGTGGGAGGATTTCGAGCGCGAGGCAACAGCGCTCGTACAGCCAGACACCGAGCTGAGCTGCTACGTCCTGCAGGGACGCATCGCCCGCCCGGGCAGCACGACCGAGGAAACCCAGTCCGCCATCGAGGCGGCCTCGCCGCTGTGGCTCAACGTCCTGGAACTACCCGACGCCTGCACGCCGCTTATGGATCGTCTGGTCGTCGACGGACGCATCAGCCTCAACGATGTCTGGCTGCGCATGCGGCGTCAGCTCGAACAGAAGAAATTCGCCGCCGCGCGACGCAGCGCCGAATACCTGCCCGAAGCGCAACGGCCGGACGCCAGACTGCTCGAAAGCATCACCGACAAGCCCCTGCGCTACCTTGACAATAGCGCTGGGTCTGCCAGCAGTTCGCGTCTGGCGCGCGAGATGACGTTGTATGCCATGCAGCGTCTGGCACGCAACGATCCGGTCGCCGCCGCCGCACAATGGCAACAGCTGCACAATCGCTTCTCCGCCACCGAGCGCAGTCATGTCTGGGGGCAGATCGCCATGCAGGCCGCCCAGCGCCATCTGCCCGAAGCACTGGGCTGGTATGCACAAGCGACCGACACCAGACTTTCCGAGGAACAGTTGGCCTGGCAGGCGCGTGCGGCGTTGCGCGCGCATGACTGGCCGATGGTGCGACGCACGATCGGCCAGATGCCGGCGCAGATGGCGGCCCAGCCCGATTGGGTATATTGGCTGGCGCGCGCGCTCACGGCACATAACCGCGCCGACGAAGCGCAGGCGCTGTACCAGAAGATTTCCGGCCAGCCGAATTTCTACAGCAATCTGGCCGATGAGGAGTTGAATCGGGCGATCTTGATTCCACCGCGCGCGCTGCCGCCCACCAAGGAAGAAGTCGCCGAGGCGCGTGATAACCCGGGCCTACGCCGCGCGCTCGCGCTGTACCGTCTCGACATGCGCATGGAAGGGCTGCGCGAATGGAACTGGGCGCTGCGCGGCATGAATGACCGTCAGTTGCTGGCAGCCGCCGATCTGGCGCGCCGCAACGAAATTTTCGACCGCGCAATCTACACGGCCGACCGCACGCAGGGCCAGCATGATTACACACTGCGATACCTCGCACCGTTCCGTGACAATGTGATGCCGCAGGCGCGCGAGATGCTGCTCGACAGCGGCTGGGTGTATGGCCTCATGCGCCAGGAAAGCCGCTTCATCATGAATGCCAAGTCTGGCGTCGGCGCCAAGGGGCTCATGCAGCTGATGCCGAAAACCGCCCAGTGGGTGGCAAAAAAGATCGGTCTGCGCAATTACCACCCCAACCAGATCGAGGAGCTCGGCACCAACATCACGCTAGGCACCAACTATCTGCGCATGGTGCTGTCCGACCTTGACCAGCATCCCGTGCTGGCCTCGGCGGCCTACAACGCCGGCCCGGGGCGCGCACGACGCTGGCGTGCCGAGGCGCCGCTCGAAGGCGCGATCTATGCCGAGACTATCCCCTTCGCCGAGACACGCGATTACGTCAAGAAAGTCATGAGCAACGCGGTTTATTATTCGGCGCTGTTCGAGGACAAGCCGCAATCACTCAAACTGCGACTCGGTACCGTGGGGCCACGCCAGGAGAACGGCGCGGGACGCATCGACGATCTGCCGTGATGCTCGCCACGTTCTGAGCACAGACGTCGGCGCAGACCGCACCACACGCGCCAAAGGGAGGAGCAGATATGAAAATCTACCGCGTCGGCGGTGCGGTGCGCGACGAATTGCTCGGCCTGCCGGTTCAGGACCACGATTACGTGGTGGTCGGCGCGACGCCGGAAGACCTTCTGGCGCAAGGCTATCGGCCGGTGGGCAAGGATTTCCCGGTGTTCCTGCATCCACTCACGCAGGAGGAATACGCGTTGGCGCGCACCGAACGCAAGACGGCGCCCGGTTATCACGGCTTCGTGTTCCATGCCGCGCCGGAAGTCACGCTCGAAGAAGATCTGGCGCGCCGCGACCTGACCATCAATGCCATGGCGCGCGGCGCGGACGGCGAACTCGTCGATCCCTTCAATGGCCGCGCCGACCTTGCGGCGCGCGTGCTGCGCCATGTCTCGCCGGCCTTCGCCGAAGACCCGGTGCGCATCCTGCGCATCGCACGCTTTGCGGCGCGCTTCGCCGAGTTCACGCTGGCGCCCGAGACGCTCGCCCTCATGCGCCGGATGGTGGCGGACGGCGAGGTCGATCATCTGGTCGCCGAACGGGTCTGGCAGGAATTCGCCAAGGGGCTCATGGAGCGCCGGCCTTCGCGCATGTTCGAAACCCTGCGCAGCTGCGGCGCGCTGGCGCGTCTGCTGCCCGAACTCGATGTGCTGTGGGGCGTGCCGCAACGCGCCGATTTCCATCCCGAAGTTGATACCGGCGTGCATGTGATGATGGTGCTCGACATGACCGCGCGTCTCGACCTGTCCTTGCCGGCGCGCTTTGCCGCGCTGACGCACGACCTTGGCAAGGGCGTCACGCCCGCCCATGTGCTGCCGCGCCATACCGGGCATGAGGCGCACAGCGTGCGCTTGCTGCTGCCGCTCTGCGAGCGACTGCGCGTACCCGTCGAATGCCGCGATCTGGCGCGCCTCGTCGCCCAGTATCATGGCGACATGCATCGCGCCGAATTGCTGCGTCCGGCGACCATGGTCAAGGTACTCGAACGTTGCGACGTATTGCGCCGCCCGGAACGCCTGGATGATTTGCTGGGCGCGTGCGAGGCAGACTTTCGCGGTCGCCAGGGACTCACCGAAGTTGCCTACCCGCAGGCGCAGATGTGGCGCAGTGCATATGCGGCCATGCGCGGTGTCGATGCCGGCGCCATCGCCCGCAGTTGCAACGCCGAGCCGCAACGCATCGCTGAGCAGGTGCATGCGGCGCGCGTCGCGGCCGTTGCGGCCCTCGGCCTACAGAAGGTGCAGGAAGTACAGGATCAGACTGGCCAGCAGCGATAGTGCGATGGTCGAACCGAACGGAAAGTAATACTCGCGACGACGGAAGCGGCAACGCAAATCACCGGGCATGCGCCCAATGCGCAACCACGCGGTGAGGCGCGGCAGGCAGAAACCAGCGACAAACACGGTGACACAGAGGGCGATCAGCCACTTGAGCATGGGCGGGTCGGGTAAAATTGCGGGTCAAGCTCATATGATAACCGCCTCGCCATGATCACGCTCGCCCCAGTCGGTGAACTTCCGCCTCTCTTCAGCCCGCCGCATGCACCGGCCCGGGCGCTGCGCATTTCAGGAAAACCCTCATGAGCCGTACCGGCATTGATGGCCTGGAAGTACTGTGCGCCGAACCCGCAGCCGGGCAGCCGGTGCATGCCACGCCGCTGCTGTTCATCCATGGCGCCTATACCGCCGCTTGGTGCTGGCAGGAGCATTTCCTGCCCTGGTTTGCCGAACAAGGTTATCGCAGCTATGCCGTCAGCCTCTCTGGCCATGGCGGCAGTCGCGGACGCGAGCAACTCGACAGCTTCGGCATCGCCGATTACGTCAGGGATGTCGCGGCCGTCGTCGAAACCTTGCCGGCAGCACCCGCGCTGATCGGCCATTCGATGGGCGGTTTCGTGGTGCAGAAATATCTCGAAGCCCATGCCGCGCCGGCAGCCGTGTTGATCAGCTCGGTACCGCCGCAGGGCCTGATGTCCTCGGTGTTCGGCCTGATGTTCCAGAAACCCGCCCTGTTGTTTGATCTGAACCACCTCATGGGCGGCGGCCGCGTGGCGATGAACACCTTGCGCGAAACGCTGTTCGCCCAGCCGGTGAGCGAACTCGATCTGCAGCGTTACTTCCGTTATGCGCAGACCGAGTCGCACCGCGCGATCTGGGACATGACGCTGTTCAATCTGCCGCACCCGTCGCGCGTGGGCGACGTACCATTACTGGTGCTGGGCGCCGAGTTCGATCATCTGATCGCGCCGACGCTGGTCGAAATGACCGCGCGCACCTATGGTGTCGAAGCGGAAATCTTTCCGGACATGGGCCACGGTCTGATGCTCGAACGCGACTGGGTCAAGGCCGCCCGGCGCATCCATGACTGGCTGGCCAGCAAGGACCTTTAAAATGATCGTGACATTTCAATCCAAGGCGTCGGGCGACGTCATCATGTTCGGCGATGTGGCGTTTCGTCTGATGCAGATCATGGGCAAGGATGCCGAGTCCAAGGGCATTCTGACCGTCGAGCAACTCCCCGAAGCGATTCGCCGGCTGCAGACGGCAATCACGGAAAACAAAGCGCTGCGCACGGTTGATGACGAAGCGGAGGACGAGGAGACTCGCGTCGAGAAGGGTTCCGATGGCCGCGAGCGGCCGTATGTGAGCCTGGCCCAGCGCGCAGCGCCGCTGCTCGAATTGCTCGAATACTCGCTCAGGAAACGCGTGCCGGTGGTCTGGGGCGTTTGACCCGCCCGCTCAGAACAGCTCGATATCGCCGCCGCTCTCCTCGACCTCGTGCATGCGCGTGGTCATGTATGCATCAAGTGCGACCTGCACGGATTGACCGGAAAGCACGGCGTCGAACATCGCGCACTCTTCCTTCATGGTGTATTTCGAGCGGATCTCGTTCTGCAGGTCGACCCAGGACTGCGGCGTGTACAGGCGATTGCGGTCATTCACGAGTTCGCTGAGGCCACCGAGGCTGTGGCAGACATGTGCTAGGCGCTGCGCCAGCTTGTCGTAGAACTGGAAAGCGATGATGGCCTGATGCACCTTGGCATTGATCTGCTGCATGCCGATGTGCAGCTCCTGCTTGACGCGCGCGCTGCCGTCCGTATCGGGCAGGGTATCCAGGGCGCTGTCGATGCTGTCGAGCTGCGCCGCCATCGAGGTGAAGGTCTGGGAAAGAATGTCGACCGAGGAATTGGAGTCCTTCATCGCCGCCTCGACCTGGCCGGCGGCGAGTTCCAGCATCAACACGGTTTCGCGGATCTGGCTCCAGTCCAGATCGGGCGCATGGGCGCGACTGGTACGCAGCGCATCCTTGGGTGATACGGCGGCATCGGTTGGTTGCGGCGGATTGCTCATGCGATGTCCCTTTTAAGGAATTAAAGCAGCGGCGCCAGCCATTTTTCGGCGATGGCGATACCCATGTGTTTGCGTTGCGCCCAGTCTTCGAGCTGGTCGCGACCGATCTTGCTGATGGCGAAATACTGCGCTGCGGGATGCGCAAAGTAAAAGCCCGCGACTGCCGCGGCCGGCGCCATGGCGAAGTTCTCGGTCAGCTGCATGCCGGTGTTGCGCTCGGCATCCAGCAGCGCGAACAGGGTCGCTTTCTCGGTGTGATCCGGACAGGCCGGATACCCGGGAGCCGGGCGAATACCGCGATATTGCTCGGCAATCAACGCCTCGCGTCCCAGGCTCTCGTCAGCCGCATAACCCCAATAGTCCTTGCGCACGCGTTCGTGCAACCATTCGGCGCAAGCCTCGGCCAGCCGGTCGGCGAGCGACTTGAGCATGATCGCCCGGTAATCGTCGTGCGCTTGCTCGAATTCGGCGAGCTTGCGTTCGATGCCGATGCCGGCCGTACACGCAAATGCGCCGATCCAGTCGGGCTGACCTTCCGGTGCGATGTAATCGGCCAGCGACTGATGCGGCTTTCCCTCCGGGCGCTGCTGCTGCTGACGCAGGAAATGTAACTGGGCGAGCATTTTGCTGCGCCCGGTGTCGGCGTAAACCATCACGTCGTCGCCGCGCGCATTCGCCGGGAACAGGCCGAACACGGCATTGGCGGTGAGCCATTTCTCGGCCACGATCTGCTTTAGCATGCCCTTGGCATCGGCGAACACATTGCGCGCCGCCAGCGCCACATCGGCGCCGACCTTGGCATCATCGAGGATGCCCGGATAACTGCCCGACAAATCCCAGGTCTGGAAGAACGGACCCCAGTCGATATACTCGGCAAGCGTGGCGAGATCGATCGCCTGCAGTGCCGTGACCCCGCATTGACGCGGGGCGACCGGCGCATACGACAGAACGCTGCGATTGGCACACGCCGCGGCAAACGGTACGAGTTGCGCCCCCTTCTTGCTGGCATGCTGAACACGCAGCTTGTCGTAATCGGCGGCAATTTCGGTCTTGAAGTCCGCGGCCTGCGTGTCGGAGAGCAGCTTCGAGACGACGCCGACCGCGCGCGAGGCATCCGGCACATACACCACCGGCTGGGCATAATGCGGCGCAATCTTGATCGCGGTATGGGCGCGGCTGGTGGTGGCGCCGCCGATCAGCAGCGGCACCGTGAAGCCCTGGCGCTGCATCTCGCCGGCGACGTGGCTCATTTCTTCGAGCGAGGGCGTGATCAGACCCGACAGTCCGATGATGTCAGCATCATTCTCGCGCGCGGCGGCCAGGATCCTGTCGGCAGGCACCATGACGCCGAGATCAACGACTTCATAGCCGTTGCAGCCCAACACGACGCCGACGATATTCTTGCCGATGTCATGTACATCGCCCTTCACGGTGGCCATCACGATGCGCCCCTTGGCGACCGCACCGGTGCGCAGTTTTTCAGCTTCGATGTAGGGCAGCAGATGGGCGACAGCCTGCTTCATGACGCGCGCCGATTTGACGACCTGCGGCAGGAACATCTTTCCGGTGCCGAACAGATCGCCGCCCACGTTCATGCCGGCCATCAGCGGCCCCTCGATCACGGCCAGCGGCGGCAAGCCGGCAGCCTCGGAGACCTGGCGGGCTTCTTCGGTGTCCTCGACGATGAATTCGGTGATGCCCTTGACCATCGCATGCGCCAGGCGGTCATTGACGGGTTGGGCGCGCCAGGCGAGATCCTGTACCTGCTCCTTGGCCGAGCCCTTGACGGTCTGGGCGAATTCGACCAGTTGCTCGCCGGCCTCGGGCGACTGGTTGAGCACCACGGCTTCGACCTTGGCGCGCAGCACGGGATCGAGATCGTCATACACACCGAGCTGGGCGGCATTGACGATGCCCATGGTCATACCGGCCTTGATCGCGTGGTACAGGAATACCGTGTGGATCGCCTCGCGCACCGGGTCGTTGCCGCGGAACGAGAACGAGACGTTCGACACACCGCCCGATACCTGGGCATGCGGCAGATTGGCGCGGATCCAGCACGTGGCCTCGATGAAATCGACGGCGTAGTTGTTGTGCTCCTCGATTCCGGTGGCGATGGCGAAGATGTTCGGATCGAAGATGATGTCCTCGGCCGGAAAACCGTTGCCGACCAGCAAGTCATAGGCGCGCTTGCAGATCTCGATCTTGCGCTGGTAGGTGTCGGCCTGTCCCTGCTCGTCGAAGGCCATGACGATCGCGGCAGCGCCGTAGCGCCGCACCAGTTGCGCCTGGGCAAGGAATTTTTCCTCGCCTTCCTTGAGCGAGATCGAATTCACGATGCCCTTACCCTGCAGGCATTTGAGGCCGGCCTCCAGCACTTCCCACTTCGACGAGTCGACCATGATCGGCACGCGCGCGATGTCCGGCTCGCTGCCGATCAGGTTGAGGAACTTGACCATCGCCGCCTGCGAGTCGAGCATTGCCTCGTCCATGTTAACGTCGACGATCTGCGCGCCAGCCTCGACCTGGTTGCGCGCCACGGCGATGGCCTTATCGTACTCGCCATTCAGAATCAGGCGCGCGAAGGCCTTCGAACCCGTCACGTTGGTGCGTTCGCCGACATTAACAAACAGCGATGCGGTGCCGATGTTGCACGGCTCCAGCCCGGACAGACGCAGCTCGACGGGCGGCGCGGCCGGGCGGCGTGGCGGCAGGCCGTCGAGTGCCCGGGCGATGGCGCGGATGTGCTCGGGCGAGGTGCCGCAGCAGCCGCCGGCGATGTTGATGATGCCAGCATCGGCCCATTCACGGATCGCCGCCGCCAGCATTTCCGGGGTTTCGTCGTAGCCGCCGAAGGCATTCGGCAGACCGGCGTTGGGGTGGGCTGAAACGTAGCAGTCACAGACGCGCGCCAGTTCGGCGACGTATTGGCGCAACTCACCGGCGCCGAGCGCGCAATTCAGGCCGAAGGACAACGGCCGGGCATGGCGCAGCGAATTCCAGAACGCCTCGGCGGTCTGCCCCGACAAGGTGCGCCCCGAAGCATCGGTGATGGTGCCGGAGATCATCACCGGCCAGCGCCGGCCGGCGGTTTCGAAGAACTGTTCGATGGTGAACAGCGCAGCCTTGGCGTTCAGTGTGTCGAATACCGTCTCGACCAGCAGCAGGTCGGCGCCGCCGTCGACGAGGCCGCGGATGGCGACCAGATAATCGGCGACGAGTTCGTCGAAATGCACGTTGCGGAAGCCCGGATCATTGACGTCCGGCGAGATCGAGGCGGTGCGCGAGGTCGGTCCGAGTACGCCGGCGACAAAGCGCGGCTTGGCGGGATTCTGCGCCGTGAATTCGTCGCAGGCTTCGCGCGCCACGCGCGCACCAGCCACGTTGAGCTCATACACCAGGGATTCGAGGCCGTAATCGGCCTGCGACACGGCGGTCGAATTGAAGGTGTTGGTCTCAACGATGTCGGCACCCGCCGCGAGATATTCGGCATGAATGCCACGAATAACTTCCGGTTTGGTCAGCAGCAGCAGATCGTTGTTGCCCTTGAGATCCTTGGCATGCGCGGCGAAACGCGCTCCACGATAGTCCTCCTCCTTGAGGCTATGGCGCTGGATCATGGTGCCCATCGCGCCGTCGAGAATCAGGATGCGTTGGCGGAGGAGTTGCTGGAGTTCTTGGCTGCGATCTGGTTGCATGACGCGGAGGTGGGGATGGTGATATTTCGAATCGTGAATTTTATCATGTGCGCCCTGCACCACCGACCCGCACGCAAGACTGCACTCCAGGTAACTCACGAGCTTCGACTAGAATCCGGGCACTGACGCTAACCGCGCTCGCCTGCGCCGAATCGACATCGCCATGAAAAGACCGCATCAATTACTCTGCAGCACCTTGCTGTGCCAGCTATTGCTCATACAGCCAGCTGTCGCGCAAATCGTCGTGCGCGACGACATGGGCAATGATGTGCGCCTGGCGGCGCCCGCGCGCCGCATCGTCAGCCTGGCGCCGCATGTGACGGAAAACATTTACGCTGCCGGCGCCGGCGACCGCCTGGTCGGCGCGGTCGACTACAGCGACTACCCGGAAGCCGCGAAGAAGCTGCCGCGCGTCGGCGGCTATGCGCGCCTCGACCTGGAAGCCATCGTCGCGCTACGTCCCGACCTGATCATCGCCTGGGAGAGCGGCAACTCGGCGAATCACCTGGCGCGCCTCAAGACGCTGGGCTTTCCGCTCTATCTGAGCCAGCCCAAAACCATCGACGATGTCGCCAGCAATATCGAGCGCATCGGCACGCTCATGAATACATCGAACAGCGCCAATGCGGCAGCTGCCGCATTCCGTGCCCGCCACGCGGCATTACGCGCCCGCTATGCCGCGCGCCCGGTCGTGCGCACCTTCTATCAGATCTGGAATCAGCCACTCATGACAGTGAACGGCGCACAGTTGATCAGCGATGTGATGCGCCTTTGCGGCGCGGAGAATGTGTTCTCGAACCTCCCTCAACTCGCCCCTGTCGTGAGCGTCGAGGCGGTTCTGCAAACACAGCCAGAGGCCATCGTCGCGAGCGGCATGAACGGCGACCGCCCCGAATGGCTCGATATGTGGAAACCCTGGCGTCAACTCATGGCGACGCAACGTAACAATCTGTTCTTCGTTCCCTCGGACCTCATCAACCGCCACACTCCGCGACTGCTCGATGG
>JBPOIN010000023.1:0-4776 GCA_052034445.1 Pseudomonadota bacterium
CCACCGACGTCGAGGAAGTTGGCCGGCTCGGCGCCGAACAGCTTGATCGTGTCCATGGTCGCCATGGCCAGGCCGGCGCCATTCACCAGACAGCCGATGTTGCCGTCCAGCGAGATATAGGCCAGATCGAACTTGGAAGCTTCGATTTCTGCAGGGTCCTCTTCATCGAGATCGCGGAAAGCGACGATGTCCGGATGACGAAACAGCGCATTCGGGTCGAAGTTGAACTTGGCGTCGAGCGCCTTGATGTTGCCGTCGCCTTCGAGGATCATCGGGTTGATCTCGGCCAGCGAAGCATCGGTTTCCATGTAGCAGTTGTACAGGCCGCGGATCAGCTCGGTGGCACGCGCGACGGAGGTTGCCGGAACGCCAATACCGAAGGCCAGATTGCCAGCCTGCTTTTCAGTCAAGCCGACGAGCGGATCGACGAATTCCTTGAGGATCTTTTCCGGATGGCTGTGAGCAACTTCCTCGATATCCATACCGCCTTCGGCAGAGGCCATCACGACGACCTTCTGCGAAGCGCGATCGGTCAACACGGCCAGGTAATACTCCTTCTTGATGTCGGCGCCTTCCTCGATCAGCAGGCGATTCACCTTCTGGCCTTCCGGGCCGGTCTGGTGCGTAACAAGCTGCATGCCGAGGATATCGCTGGCGTACTTGCGCACTTCGTCGAGCGACTTGGCGACTTTCACGCCACCCCCCTTGCCACGGCCACCGGCGTGAATCTGCGCCTTGACGACCCAAACCTTGCCGCCCAGTTCTTCGGCGACCTTGACCGCCTCATCGACGGTGAGCGCCGGCTTGCCGCGCGGCGTCACGACGTTGAACTTTCTCAAAAGTTCCTTGCCCTGATACTCATGGATTTTCATGCGTTTTCCTTGCTGTTAGGACCAATCAAACCAAAACCGTAAAAACCGTCGTTGCCGTCCGGTGCTGCAGACAGCGCGGGCATCCCTTCGAATACTACCTTGCCCCTCCGGTCGCCGAAGTTGCTTGCGACATGACGGACGCAGAAAATCGTGCGTCCAGGGCCACACCCCGTTGATTCACTCAAATACTCGTCGCGCCGGAAATGTAGCTTGCTGCAGCCCGCCGCACAGCCCATCGGCCATGCCCGCCCCGGGAAAGGCCGGACGAGTGCTGAACAACCAGCAATGCAACATACAAAACAATGACTTACACGAACAAGCCAAGTAATTCAGCTGCGTATACTAGCACACTCCCGACCCGGCCAAAACGCCGAAGGAGGCCTGAATTGTGGCGAATGACAGATCAGCAGCCCCTCTCAGGGGCACTCAGCCCCCTGCCACTTGCCATGCGGCAGCCTCACTCGATCTCATCGGGATATCTCGGCAAGAAAGCCGGATGCAGTTCTTCGACGGAGAAACGCCGCCGATCGGGTTCGATCTGCGACAAGGCTTCGGTGAGCTGCATGGTCGCCAGTGAACGCCGCGCCAGTTGCCGATAGGTGCGGCTTCCCGTGATTTTCTCCGCGATCTCGTTCGCCGTAAGATCGCGCACGATGCGCCCGGGCGTGCCCGCCACGAGTACGCGCGGCGGAATCTGCATACCGGTCTTGATGAAACTGGCGGCCGCAATCACCGACGATTCACCGATGAATACATCGTCCATCACCACGGCATTCATGCCGACCATGACATTCACGCCGATATGGCAGCCATGCAGGATCGCACCATGGCCGATATGCCCATCCTCATCGATCACCGTATCCTTCGAAGGATAGCTATGCAGCACGCAACAATCCTGCACATTGCTGCCTGCCTTGACCCACAGCCGGCCGAAATCACCGCGCAGCGAGGCGCACGGGCCGATGTACACCGAGGGACCGACAATCACATCGCCGATCAGCACCGCCGATGGATGCACGAAATCCGAGGGATCGACGACCGGCGTGATGCCGTTGATGGAATAGACTTTGGGCATCTCAATCTCCGACATACACGAATGGCGCCCAGAAATACGGATGAGCGCGTGAAACCGCTGGTCCTTCGGTGCTCACGCTGCGACGGATCGACTCGCGCGCCTGTTCGAGCGCAGCGAGATTGTCCTCGCCGGCGCGCAAGCGGCGGAACAATGCCGTCATGAGCTCCTGCGTCGAGCGACTCTCGACACTCCAGTGACTCACGAGCAAGCCCTGCGCACCCGCATACATGAAGGCGCGCGTCAGGCCGGCAAAACCTTCGCCGCTGCCCGCTGCCGCATGTTCTCCAGCCGTATTGCAGGCAGAAAGCACCACAAGGCGCGCATTGATATCCATGCGCTCGATGACTTCGCCCATGCTCAGCAAACCATCCTCCCCCTGCAAGTCGCCCGACAGGGAAAGCAGCAAGGCCGGCTGCCCCATTTCAGCCGGCGTTCCGGCAAACGCATCCGCATCCGCATCCGCATCCACGGGGAGAGCGGTCGGCTGCGTGCCAGCCCCCGCCTTCACGCCCAGATTGCGTTCGCCCGCAACGCTGGGGGTCTCTGCACTAGCCGGCTGGCCAGCCCGCAACAGTCCGCTGAGTTGGGCAAACTCGCCGCCCAGCAGGCCATGCGTGGCGAAATGCAGATAGCGCACCGAGTGCAGATCCATGGTCTTGGCGGCATGCTCCTGCGCCTGCTCGCGCAACAACACGGTGCTGCGACCACCGAGGATCGCGGCGATCTCGCGTGCTTCGTCGGCGGTTTCCGGCAAGCGCGGAATGGTCAAGGATGCGCGCGGCACAGAAGGCTGCACACTGCGCGCCATTAAAGCCAATGCCGTGCGTGTCGGTGCTGAATACGTCGTGGAACCATCATTATTCGCCGCGCCGGTTTCGAATACCGGATCGGCAAACGATACGAGCTCGCGTTCGTAACTCACTGCCGGCTTGCGATACAGACGTACGGAAGCCAGGGCCGACAGGCTTGGCAGATAGGCGAAATGAAACCGCTGGCCCAGATACGGCAGCGTCGCATATTCGCTGAGTTGCCCAGGCCTGGCGGCGCGCGCAGCAGCAAACGCCCGACGCTCGGCCTCTCCCCAGCGATGCACGAGCATTTCGAGCGGCAAGGTATGCACCGGACCGTCACCGATCACCAGCACGCGCCGCCCCGGCTTGAGATCTGCTTCGACGGGCTTGAACAAGGTCTCGTACAAGGCGAACAACACCTGTGGATCGAGGGTCGCCAAGGCATTCGGTGCGGCACCGGCGTTCTCTTCGGCACGCCGCGCCGCACTGACCAGGCCAGCAATCTCCTGACGCGAGCGCACCACCTCCAGCAAACGGAATTTTTCCCGCTCAACGACAAAGATCAACACCCGGTCGGGCAACAGGAAATAACTCAACAAGGTCTCGCCAGACTTCAGCAAGGATGTCTGCAGCGCCTCGACCGTCACCGGCCGCGGCTGTGTAAGCTCCATGTAACGCGGATACCGCTGCCAGAGTTCCGCTTCCAGTTTATCGAGCTGGTGTTCCTCTGTTGCAATCTCCTCGCTCAGACGCTGATGTTGGGCCTGCATGCGCGCCGCGATCAGCGGATCGGACGAGGTGCGCAATGCCAATTTACCATTGCGCTCGACAGCATCGCCAGACGCCCCCTCGTCACCGGTTTCCTCACGCGCCACGAGCGTGCGCGCCCGGCGCAAGTCGGCGAGTTTTTGCCGTGCGGATTCCTGACGCTGGCGCAGATCCACAAACGCCGCATCGCCCGACAGCTTGCCGGCATCGGACTTGCGCAGCATCTCGGTAAACAGGCGGCTCTGGGTGCGCGAAACGACAGCCAGCGCCTGACGATCAAAGCCGCCGGCCGGATTCAGACGCTGCAAACGCAGCAGAACCTGCAGACTCTCGTAATAGTAGGGCGCGAATTGCGCGACAAAACCCTCGCGAGTCGCTTCATCGAGGCCCTGCGTCTGGGCGAAGATGCGGTCGATGGTATCCAGTGCGCGCTGGTAATGCGCCCAGGCCTCCGGCAAACGCTGTTGCTGCACCAGCAGTCGTGCATAGCTGCGTTCGAAACTCGCCTGCTGGCTTGAGGCGCCGGATTCACGCTGGGTTTCGATGGCATGTTTGAGCAGTGGCTCTGCCTCGGCCGCCTTGCCATTGCGCATGAGGGTCAATGCCAGCCCCCAGGCGGCGCGTCCGGTCTCCCGATGCTCGGGGCCGTAGATCTGCTCGTCAAGTTGCAGGGCCTGGCGCAATAATGGCTCTGCCGCATCGTAGCGGCGCAGATTCAACAGACACAGCCCCAGCAAGGTCTGGGCATTGGCAAAGTCCGGATGGCGCTCGCCTTCGAGCTGCGCGAAACCCGCCATGGCCTGACGCGCCGCCCGCTCGGCATCGGCACAGCGCGCTTGTTGATGGTAGAGCTGGGCATATTGAAAGGTGGTCTGCAGTCGCAGCCGCTTGAGTGAAAACTCGTCGCGACTCGCCATATCGTTGACCAGAATCTTTCCGCTGACAGCCTCGGCTTTCCGCAGCAGGCTTTCGGCTTCTGCGTAGCGACCGAGCAGGCGTTCCACATTCGCCAGGTGATTGTAGGCCTGGATCGCATCCTGATCCTCGGCATCGAGCGTGAGCTGACGCGCCAGCGCATCACGCAGCACGGCTTCGGCATCGGCATAGCGCGAGATGGTGGTATACAACAGGCCCAGATTGAACAAGGTCCGGATCGCCTGAAACGAATTCTTGCCGTTGTCGCTCTCGATCAGCGGCAGGGCCTTCTTGAGCATGCCTTCGGCGGCCGAATATTTGCCACGCAAGCGCAGGATATTGCCCAGGTTCCGAT
>JBPOIN010000189.1:0-16561 GCA_052034445.1 Pseudomonadota bacterium
GTCGAAGTGGCCGACGCACTCGGTGCACTTGTTCGGGTCGATCACATAGATCTCTTCACCCTGCGAAATCGCGTTGTTGGGGCATTCCGGTTCGCACACATCGCAATTGATGCATTCATCGGTGATCATCAGGGACATGCTGGTTTCCTTCTTAATTGCGTAGGTTGAGTTTTTGCGCCAGACGCTGTGCTACGAGCGGCGGCACGAATTTGTCGACATTGCCGCCCAGGACGGCGATCTCGCGCACCATGGTGGCGGAGATGAACATGTATTGTTCGGCTGGGGTCAGGAAAACGGTTTCGACATCCGGGTAAAGATTGCGATTCATGCCGGCCATCTGGAATTCGTATTCGAAGTCCGATACGGCGCGCAGGCCGCGCAGGATGATCTTGGCGTTGTGCTGCTGCATGAAGTTCATGAGCAGGCATTCGAAGCCATGCACCTCGACATTCGGATATTCGGCGAGCGCCTCACGCGCAATATCGACGCGCTCTTCGAGCGTGAAGAATGGCTGCTTGCTGCGACTCTGCGCCACGCCGACGATCACGCGGCCAAACAGGTTCGATGCGCGACGCACCAAGTCTTCGTGCCCGCGCGTCAGCGGGTCGAAGGTGCCGGGATAAACGACGATGCCCATGTCATGCCTGTTCGAGTAGTTGATAAAAGACCTGTCCAGCCTGACCGCTCTTCACGCTCTGCCAGCGGCCCAGCGTCGCGACGGGATGTTCCGCTTCGATATACAGCCGCGTGCCGGAATGCGTCAGTTGCGCCAGCAATGGTTCGATGCGCTCGATCCAGCCTTGATGATAGGGTGGGTCGAGAAAGATCAGATCATATTGCCGGGTGCCGCGAGCCGCGAATTTTAGCGCATCCGTGCGCAACAACTCCAGTCGATCCATACCCAGCGCGCAGGCATTCTCCTGCAGGGCCGCAAAAGCCGCCGGATTCTGCTCGACAAAGGTCACCTGCGCCGCGCCGCGCGAAGCCGCCTCGAAGCCCAGCACGCCGCTGCCGGCGAACAGATCGAGGCAGCTCAGCCCGGTGAGATCCTGGCCGAGCCAGTTGAACAGCGTGATCCGCACGCGATCCGGCGTCGGCCGCAGACCCTCGACGCGGTCAGCCACCTTGATCAGGCGGCTGCGCCATTCCCCGCCGCCAATCCGAATCCGCGCCATATACAGCCTCAGTCCGCAGTCCTCAAACCCTGGATCAGTCCGCCGCCACAACCACCGTCACCAGATGCGCCGGCTTTACGTGGCGCGCGAATGCGGCGCGAATCTGCTCGGCCGTCACGGCTTCGACGCGGCGCGAAAAGTCATCGAGATAGGTCAGCGGCAGTTCGTAGAAGCCGATCACCGACAGGTAGCCGAGGATCTTGGCGTTGCTGTCGAGCTTGAGCGCCAGGCCATCGACGAGGTTCTGCTTGGCAGCCCTGAGTTCGGCGGGATTCGGGCCGCTCTTGAGGAAATCGGCGAGGATGGAGTCGACGAGCTGGATGGCCGCATCGGCCTGCGCGCGCTTGGTCTGCAGGCCGATCTGGAACGGTCCTTCGAGTTTGCGCGGATCGAAGTAGCTATACACGCTGTAGGCGTAGCCGCGTTTCTCGCGCACTTCCTTCATCAGGCGCGAAACGAAGCCACCGCCGCCCAGCACATAGTTGCCGACCAGCAGCGGGAAAAAATCGGTTTCGCCGCGCTTGAGCGACGGCATGCCGATGGTGATATGGCTTTGCGTGGCCGGATGCGGCAGGCGCACGAGCTTGCGCTCGGGCAACACAACCGGCGGCAGCGTGGCGGGCGCCGTGGATTCAGGCAGCGCCGCGGTGAGCTGTTGCGCGATGGCCTCGGCCTCGGCGCGCGACACGGCGCCGATGATCGACACCACGGCGCGTTTGGCGCTGAAATGTGCGCGCCAGAAAGCCAGCAGATCGTCGCGCGTGATGCGGCCGACGCTGGCGACGGTTGGCGTGAGGCCATACGGATGGCCCGGATAGATGGCGGCCGCAAAACTCTTGGCAGCGATGTGGCCGGGCTGGGTCTCGGCTTCCTGGATCGCGGCGATCAGGCGCGTGCGTTCGCGCGCCAGCGCATCTTCGGGGAAGGTTGGCGCAGTCAGCAGGGCGCGCATGAGCGCAAGCGCCGCCGTGCGCTCGGCCGTCGACGACAGCGTGCGCAGCGACAGGCTGGTGCGATCGGTATCGGTCGAGGCGTGCAGCAGTGCGCCCAGGTCGGCCAGTTTCTCGGCGATCTGTTCTTCGTTGAGCGCCGTCGCGTCGAACTGGACGCCGCTGTCCAGCATGCCGCCCGTCAGGCTGGCGACGCCGGATTTGGCGGGCGGATCGTAGGCATCGCCGGCGACGAAGTCGACGCGCACGTCGAGGATCGGCAGCGCCGGGCTGGCGACGAAATACACGCGCGCACCGGAGGGCGCATTCCAGTGCTGGATTTCGACACCGGCGTGGGCGTGGCTGCTGCAGGTGAGCAGTAAAAACAGACAGAGCGAGAGAAATTTTTTCATCACGATGGATTCCGGATCTGGGCGGCGGTTCAATGGCGCGCGGCGCCGCCGGCGGGTTTGGCGGTGGGCGCGGGCGTGTCCGGCAGCGGTTGCGGATCGAGCACGCCGATCGTCAGCGTATCGTCGGTGAAGTACTTTTTCGCCACCGCCTGTACCTCGGCGGCCGTCACGCTGCGCAGCCGGTCGAGCATTCGGTCGATGCTGCGCCAGCCGATGCCCTGCACCTCGTGGCTGCCGATTTCGATGGCCTGCGCCATCAACGAGTCGCGCTTGTAGATCTGGCTGGCGATGGTCTGCGTCTTGACGCGCGCCAGCTCCTCGGCGCTGACGCCCTCTTCCTGGATGCGGCGGATTTCGTTGCGCAGCGCGGCTTCGAGTTCGGCCACGCTGCGGCCCTCGGCAGGCTGGCCTTCGAGCGTGAATTGCGCTTCGCCGCGCAGCACCGAGTCGTAACCGGCGCCGGCCGACTGGGCGATCTTCTGCGTCCGCACAAGGCTCTTCGACAGGCGCGAGGCGTCGTGGCCGTCGAGTACCGCGGCGAGCATTTCGAGTGCATAGGCTTCGCGATCGTTCTCGACATCCTTGAGCTTGGGCGCCTTCCAGGCCAGCGCCAGATACGGCAGCTTGGCCGGCGCCTTGACGTTCAGGCGCTTGATGCCGATTTGCGCCGGCTCGACGTATGGACGGCGTTGCTTGAGCGTCTGCGGCTTGATCGCGCCATAGTATTTCTCGGCGAGCTTGAACACCTGGGCGTGCTCAACGTCGCCGACCACCACCAGGGTGGCGTTGTTCGGTGCGTACCAGTGCCGATACCAGTCCTGCGCATCCTGGTAAGTCATGTTCTCGAGATCGTTCATCCAGCCGATCACCGGGCGACGATACGGATGCGCCTGGAATGCCACCGAACTCATGCGTTCGTGCAACAGCGCCTGCGGATTGTCCTCGGTGCGCAGACGACGTTCTTCCATGATCACCTTGATTTCCTGGGCGAACTCCTTGGCATCGAGGCGCAGATTGGCCATGCGGTCGGCCTCCAGCATCATCATCTCGGGCAAGGCGCGCTTCGGCACGATCTGGAAATATGCCGTGTAGTCGAGGCTCGTGAAGGCATTGTCGCGCCCGCCCGCCGCGGCCACGCGCTTGGAGAATTCGCCCGGACCGACCTTGCGGGTGCCCTTGAACATCATGTGTTCGAGCACGTGCGCGACGCCCGATGCGCCATCGACCTCGTCGATGGCGCCGGCGCGGTACCAAACCATATGCACCACCGTCGGCGCGCGGTGATCTTCCTTGACGACCATGCGCAGGCCGTTCGGGAGCGTTCTTTCGTAGGGATTGGCCAGGGCGATGTTGCCGGTCAGCAGGCCGGTCAACAACATCGCGAGCAACATCGGGAGGCGCGCGCAGGATCGCATCATGGGGAGTGTTAAAATCGCCAGTTAAAGAAGCGGCATCATAAAGTCATCGGCCGCGCCGCGCCACCTTTTAGCCGTTGAACGCCACCCTGGATCGCCTCACTGCCATGTCTTCGATGTTCAGCTTTATCAAGAAAAAACTCGGTGTCGCCGACGCCGCGGCGGACGATGCGCCCGTCCCGGCGCCCACCGCCGAAGCGCCCACCACGCAGCCTTCAGCCCTTAGCCCTCAGCCCCCGGCCGAGCCCGAAACTGCCGCCAAGCCGAGCTGGAAGGAGCGTCTCAAGAGCGGCCTGGCGCGCACGCGCAGCCAGCTCACGGGTCTGTTCAGCCGCGCGAAGATCGACGACGAACTGCTCGAAGAACTCGAAACCACACTGCTGATGGCCGATGTTGGCGTCGATGGCACGGCCTTCCTGCTTGATGAACTCAAGAAGCGCGTCAAACGCGACAAGCTCGAATCGCCTGCGCAGCTGCAGGTTGCGCTCGCCGAGATTCTCGAAACCCTGCTCAAGCCGCTCGAAAAACCGCTCGACGTGAGCCCCCACAAACCCTTCGTGATCATGCTGGCGGGCGTCAACGGCGCCGGCAAGACCACCTCGATCGGCAAGCTGGCGCGTCACTTCCAGGCCCAGGGCAAATCAGTGCTGCTCGCCGCCGGCGACACCTTCCGCGCCGCGGCGCGCGAACAGCTGGTGGCCTGGGGGGAACGCAACAACGTCGCCGTCATCGCCCAGGAATCCGGCGATCCGGCCGCCGTGGTGTTCGACGCCATCCACGCCGCCAAGGCGCGCGGCATCGACGTGGTGCTGGCCGATACCGCCGGCCGGCTGCCGACGCAGCTGCACCTCATGGAAGAAATTGCCAAGGTCAAGCGCGTGATCCAGAAGGTTGATCCGAGCGCGCCGCACGAAGTGCTGCTGGTCCTCGACGCCAACATCGGCCAGAACGCCATCGCTCAGCTCACGGCTTTCGACAAGGCCATCGGCGTCACCGGCCTCGTCGTCACCAAGCTCGACGGCACCGCCAAGGGCGGCGTGGTCGCCGCCATCGCGCGCCAGCAGCCCACCGGAAAACCGCTGGCGCTGCGCTTCATCGGTGTCGGCGAAGGCATCGACGACCTGCAACCCTTTGTCGCGCGCGAATTCGCCACGGCGCTGTTCGAGACGAACTGAGCCGGTTATCCAAGCGGATGTCGAACATCGCCAAGAAAATTGTCATCATTGCCGGCCCGAATGGCGCCGGCAAGACGACGTTCGTAACCGAGTTCTTGCCTAACGAAGCCGATTGCATCGACTTTGTGAACGCCGACCTCATCGCAGCCGGGCTTGCGCCCTTCGATCCGGCGATTGCGGCAATCCAGGCGGGGCGCATGATGTTGCGCCAAGTCTCGGCACATCTGGAAAAAGGGCATGGCTTTGCTTTTGAGACCACCCTGTCCGGGTTGGGTTACGCACGGCAAATCCCGCTTTGGCGCGCCCAAGGTTATTCGGTGGAACTCTTCTTTCTCGCTTTGCCTGATGCAGATATGGCGGTAGCACGGGGCGCAGAACGAATTCGACAAGCTGGTCATGCCGTACCCGAGGAAGTCATTCGTCGCCGCTTCGATGCTGGCAGACGCAACCCCCGCATACTGCAAGCTGGTGGATGTGGGGGCCGTTTACGACAATCGAGATATATTGCCGGTGCTTATCGAGCAAGGAGAAACCTCATGACCAACGAGAAACCGAGCCGCTTTGTTGCGGACCTTGCTGGTTCATGTGCAGCGCTCAAGCGCGCTGGCGAGCGAGCACGCCGTCTTCTGGCCGAGCAAACCGGAACCAAGCTCATTGTCGCCCCTCGTGCGCCAACCGCCACGACAGAAACCACGCCGCGCGCCTAGTCGCGCACGCATCCAACTTCGCCCCACACCGTCCGCGTAACAAATGATCCGTTTCGAACACGTCAGCCGTCGTTATCCGCCCGACATCAATGCCCTGAGCGATGTGAGCTTCAGTGTCGCCACGGGGGAACTGGCGCTGGTCGGCGGGCATTCGGGGGCTGGCAAGAGCACCTTGCTCAAACTGATCGCCGCCATCGAGCGGCCGACGACGGGCGCGGTGCTCGTGAATGGGCAGAATGTCGGCGCGCTCAAACGCAGTGCGGTGCCCTATCTGCGCCGTAACCTGGGCCTGATTCTTCAGGACCAGAAGCTGTTGTTCGACCGTAATGCCTTCGAGAATGTGCTGCTGCCGCTGTCGATTGCGGGTTTCCCGCCGCGCGAGGCGGCCAGGCGCGTGCGCGCCGCGCTCGACAAGGTCGGCTTGCTGGCGCGCGAGAAATCGCTGCCGATTGCGCTCTCGGGCGGCGAACAGCAACGTCTGGCGATCGCGCGCGCCGTCGTCAGCCGGCCCGGCATCCTGCTGGCCGACGAACCGACGGCGCATCTCGATCCAGATACCGCGCAGGATGTAGCGAAGATCTTTCGCGACTTCCATCAGGTCGGCGTCACGCTGCTGATCGCTACTTACGACGCCGCGCTGTTCGCGCCGTACGCCACGCAGCGCCTGCGCCTGCAGCAAGGCAGGGTCGTCGCATGAACGCCTGGTTCGCCCAGCATCGTCAGGCCTGCCTGTGGGCGCTACGCCGGCTGACCGGCGCGCCCATGAACACGCTGCTGTCGTTGCTCGCCATTGGCATCGCGCTGGCCCTGCCGGCCGGCGGGCAGATGCTGCTCGGCAATGCGCTGCAGGCGGCGCGCAGCAGTGGTAGCGAAAGCCGTGGCGCGCCGCAGCTCTCGCTGTTCCTCACGCTCGACGCCGAGCGCCAGCAGACCGACGCGCTCGGCGTGCGCCTGCGCGGCCATCCGAATGTCAAGGAGCTGCGCTTCGTGGCGCGCGAAGAGGCGCTCCAGCGCATGCAGGCCAGCGAGGGACTCGCCGAAGTCATCGCCGCCTTGCCGAAGAACCCATTTCCTGATGCTTTCGTTATCACGCCGCGCGACGACAGCCCGGCGGCGACCGAGCAGATGCGCGCCGAGTTTGCGCGCTGGCCCAAGGTCGAGCATGTGCAGCTCGATTCCGCCTGGGTGCGCCGGCTCGACGCCATGCTGCGCCTCGGTCGCACGGGGGTGATGTTGCTCGCCGCGCTGCTCGGCGTCGGCCTGGTGACCATCACCTTCACGACGATCCGGCTGCAGATCCTGACCCAGCGCGCCGAAATCGAGGTCAGCCGCCTGCTCGGCGCCACCGACGGTTTCATCCGCCGGCCGTTTTTCTACTTCGCGGCCTTGCAGGGATTCGCGGGTGGCGTTCTGGCCTGGCTCATCGTGCTCGGCATGACACTGTTCCTGCGCGCGCCGGTCGCCGATCTGGCGATGCTCTACAACACCACGCTGCTGCTGCATCCGCTCGGCCTTGCCGAGTCGCTGCTGCTGCTGGTCCTCTCGGCCGGCCTCGGCTGGCTGGGTGCGGCGCTGTCGCTCGGGCGCCATCTGCGCGGCGCCGGGGGCTGAGGCGCGGGTTGTTGTAGTGCATATTCACTATGAATATGCGGTTGTTGCCCGGATTTCTGCCGGGCCTTGCGCCTGGCGGCGAGCGGTGGAAGAAATTTGATCGTTCTGTTTTTTTGTGCGACAGATGGCCTTGACGCAAGGGTTTCAGGCCGTTGATGCGGCGATTAGATATTGCCTTGTCATTTTGCGGTCGACGTCAGGGCGCAATGCCGCGCAGCGTCATCCAGTAGGCGACTTCGGCTTCCTCGCGCGAGGAGACGGCGGGGATGAGCTCGCGCAGCAGGCCGTCATCGACGCCATACACCCAGCCATGCACCGAGAGCGCCTGGCCGCGCGCCCAGGCGTCGAGCACCACGGTCGATTGGCAGACATGGGCCATTTGCTGAACGATATTGAGTTCGCACAGACGATTCACGCGCGCTTCGCCTTCGCAGTTTTCGAGCAGATGCTGATGGCGGTCGCGCACGTCCTGAATGTGGCGCAGCAAGTTGTCGATCATGCCGTTGCGCTGGTCGGTGAGCGCCGCGCGCACGCCGCCGCAGCCGTAGTGGCCGACCACCATGATGTGGCGCACCTTGAGATTGTCGACGGCGAACTGGATCACCGACAGGCAGTTCAGGTCGCTATGCACGACGACATTGCCGATATTGCGATGCACGAAGACTTCGCCGGGCGCCAGGCCGGTGATCTGGTTGGCCGGCACGCGGCTGTCGGAGCAGCCGATCCACAGATATTCGGGGGTTTGCTGCAGGGCCAGGCGGCTGAAGAATTCGGGGTTTTCGGCGAGCTTGCGCTCGGCCCAGGCGCGGTTGTTGGCGAGTAGATGCGATAGCGGCATGATGATTTTCCTGGCGGTCTCTTGCGGTGATCGCGAGCTGAACCGATCTAGTTTACCTTGCCTTGGGTGATACGCATATGACCGCGGTCATTGCGGCTTGCCGCATGCGCTGTCTTTGTCTGCGGGATGATGGCGATCTTGCCGTTGCCGGATTGGATGGCCAGGCGCAGGTTGCGGGCCCTGATACCGGCCATCTGCAGGATGCCGAGTTTCACGACGCCATGCAGGTCGATATTACGCAGCGCGGATGGATCGGCCGGGCCGCCGTGCGCAGCCGCCTGCGCGCCGCTCTTGCCGGGCGCCAGATAGCGGTCGAGATCGAGTCGATCGATCTCGACATTGAAATCCAGAGCCAAGGGTACGAAACGGGTGACGTTGAAGCTGGCCGCCAGATGGCTGGCGTCGAATTGCGCGCCGAGTTGGCCGCTGGCCTTCTGCTGCGCCAGATCGGCCTGCAGGTGCGCCGTGAGCGGCAGGCGGAGCGGCGGCCGGGCAAGCTGTGGCGTGGCGATGGCGAGCGTGCCCGTCAACTGTGGCAGATCCAGCGTGCGCGCGGCGAGATCGGCCGTGAGGGGCGAGTCGAACGCCCCCGTGAACCTGGCGGCGCCGGTTTGCGCATCCAGCGTCAATGCCGCCTTGGCGGCCTGCAGGGTCTTGGTGCGGCTTTCGAGGCCCGTGAGAGCAAGCTGGAGTTGTGCTTGCTGCGCCGGACCGGCGCGGCTGGCCGTGAGCGTCAGGGTGCTGGCGCTGCTGCCCGCGCCAGCCAGCTGCAGGCGCGGAGCGGCAAGCCCGAAAGCGAGCTGGTCGTTGTCGCGCCGGGTGCGTGCGGTGAGCTGCAGCTCGGCGATGTCCAGGCCGTGCCGGGCCTGGATCTGTCCGGTCTGCAGCGCCAGGTCCCAGGCCTCGTCGGCTGCGGCGTTGGCCGTGCAGCAGCGCGCCGTCAGCTTGAGATCATGCAGTTGCAGGCGGCCATCGCTGGCGGCGTTGGTGAGCCGCCCGGTCTGCAACTGGAGGGCGGCGAGCGTGAATGCCTGGCCGTTCTGTTCGTCGCGCCAGCCCAGCGTGGTGTTTTCGCTACGCAGGCCGGCGATGTCGAAACTCAAGGGATGGCTGTCCGGGTTGTCGCTGCGCAACAGGTCGGCGATATTCAGGCTGCCGTCCCGGTGACGTATCACGCTGGCCTTGAGGCCTGTGAGCTCGACGCGGTCGATCACCAGTTGCCGCGACAGCAGCGGCAGCAGCTGCAGGCGCACATGCGCGCCGTCGAACGCGGCAAAGCGCTGCGCGCCGCCCTGCTCGGAAAGCGTGGCATGGCCAAGGCGGATGTCGAGGGCCGGCCAGAAACGCAGTTCGAGGTCGCCGTCGATGTCCAGCGTGCGTTGCTGCCTGTCGAGCACGAGGCGTGCGAGTTCGCGCTTGATCAGCGCCGTGCCGGCATACGCCAGCGCCACGGCCACGCCGCCGAGCAGCAGGGCCAGCGCGGTGAGACCAATGAGGCCGATACGCAGGGCGCTGCTCAGTCGTTTGCGGCGGTTCATGGCGCTACTCGCAAATAGGTCGTGTGCTGCATGAATGGCTGTATTCCGAAAGAATCAGTGCGTAGAATTGAGCTTCTGATTATCCCTCGTACAGGAGCAAAACCAATGAGCGTCGTGCAGGAGTTTCGCGAGTTCGCGATCAAGGGCAATGTGGTCGATCTGGCGGTCGGTGTGATCATCGGCGGCGCGTTTGGCAAGATCGTCGATTCGGTGGTGGGCGATCTCATCATGCCCATCGTTGGCCGCGTGATCGGCGGGCTGGATTTCAGCAATTACTTCATCGCCCTCAAGGATGTGCCGCCCGGCGTGGCCATGACGCTGGTTGAGGTCAAGAAGGCCGGCATTCCGGTGTTCGCCTACGGCAGTTTTCTGACCATCCTGATCAACTTCATCATCCTGGCCTTCATCATTTTCATGATGGTCAAACAGATCAACCGCCTCAAGCGCGAAAACGTCAAGGCCGAAGCTGCAGCGCCGGCGCCGACGCCCGAGGACGTGCTGTTGCTGCGCGAAATTCGGGATGCGTTGAAGAAGTAGTCGCGCAATCGTTCCGGGAATCCACGGCCGCTGCGAAACTGGCGGCCGTTTTTACTGCGGAACTCAGTCCTGCGCCCAGTCGGCGACAAAGGGGTTCGAACGGCGCTCTTCGGCGAAGGTGGAGACGGGGCCGTGGCCCGAGATGAAGGTCACGTCGTCGCCGAGCGGCCAGAGTTTGGTGCGGATGGAATTGATCAGCGCGGCATGATCGCCTTGCGGGAAATCGGTACGGCCGATCGAGCCCTGGAACAGCACGTCGCCGACCAGCGCGAGCTTTGACGGGCCGTGGAACAGCACCACATGTCCCGGCGTGTGGCCCGGGCAGTGGCGTACGTCGAGCGTGAGGTTGCCGAAGTGGACCGTGTCGCCGTCGTGCAGCCAGCGGTTGGGCGTGAACGGCAGCGCCCGGGCGCCGAAGCCGTACACGCGGCCTTGCTGCTGCAATTGATCGATCCAGAATTTGTCGCCTTCCTGCGGCCCTTCGATGGGTACGCCGAGTTGCTGGGCGAGTTCCACGGTGCCGCCGGCATGGTCGATATGGCCATGGGTGATGAGGATTTTTTCGATGTTCACGCCGAGGTGTTTGGCCGTGGCGAGGATGCGGTCGACATCGCCGCCCGGATCGACCACGGCGCCCTGCATGGTTTCGTCGCACCACAGCAAGGTGCAGTTCTGCTGGAAGGGGGTGACGGGAATGATCTGGAATTTCATCATGACAGTGAGTCTCGCTGAAAGGGTTGTTCGGAAGTGGCCGGGATCAACGTGCTGCGGGCGCGGGCGCAAAACTGTAGGCGCCGGGTTGCGGCATGCAGCGCACGCCCTTGCGGCAGATCGTCAGCGAATCGGCTTCCTTGCGCCAGCGCTCGAGCACGCCGGCGCCAAGCTGCAGCGTGGCGGCATTCGCCGGCAGGCGGCGTTCGCGGCTCAGGATGTAGCTGCTGTCGGCGCCGAGCAGCACGTTGTAGTAGCCGTGTATGGCGAAGGTTTCCCGTGCGCGGTTGCCCTTGCAGCCCATGTGGGCGGCGGCGCGCCGGGAATTGCCGGTCGGGTAGGCGGTGAAAAAGAATTCCGCCGGACAGGCCACCTTGACGCGTTCGGCGAGCGCCGCGAGCAGCGCCTGGGCCGGGTTCTCGCCGTTGGCGCCAATAATCTGCCCCGGCATGCGCATCAGACGCAGCTTCTCGGTCCAGTTGCCCTCATGGTGGCCGGGGGGGAAGTAGACCGCCTGGTAGCCGCTGGGCTCCTCGGCAATTGTGCTGGGCGTGGGCGGAAAGCCTTGCGGCAGGGCGAAAAACGCCTCGTTGCTGCCGATCGCGACCGAGGTCCAGAATTCGGCGTCCGGATTCGCGTTGCGGGTTTCCGTGGTTGCCAGCGCCGGTAGCGCGCAGCCAAGGCTCAGCGCGATCAGGCAGCGCATGATCCGGTGCAGGGGGCGATCAAGTCGGGTCAGGACGGCGATGGACATTGTCGGGGCGTCGGGGTTTCGATGAGGTGTGGCTGGTAGCCGGATTGCGCCAGCGCGGAATTTTAAACCCGGATGCTGCCATTGCATGCTTCCGGCGCGCGACTCATGTCTTCGCCTGCTGTGCTGGCGGTGGGACGGCCACGAGCAGGCGGCTGGCCGCCAGACCATTCACGAGGCCGAACACGGTGGCGGCGAGTGCGAAGAAGGGCGTCAGATGCCACAGGCCGTCGTGCGGCACGAGCCACAGGCGGGCGACGACGAGCTGGCCGGCGATATGCGCGAAGGCGGCGAGCAGGCTTTGGCTGACGGGGCCGAACCAGCGTGGCGGCAGATGCATGGCGGCGCCCAGCACGGCGAGGCTGACCAGCGAGCCCGACAAGCTCAGGAAGAAGCCCGGCGCAAGAAACTGTCCCAGCACCAGGCTGCCGGCCAGTACGCGCAGCAGCGTCACCCAGGCCGCGGTGCGCCAGCCGTGACGCGTCAGCACCACCAGTGTGATGATGTTGGCGAGTCCGGGCTTGACGCCCGGCAGCGGACTGGGAATCGCCGCCTCGACGACCGAAAGGGCGATCGCCGCCGCCGCATAACGCGCGATGCGATGGTCTTCGGCGTTGGGTTGCAGCTGCAGGCGGTGTGGCTTCACGGTGTGCGGTGCAGGCGGATCAGCGCTGGGCGGCGTGGCGCAGGCGCTGGGACATGGTGGATTGGCTCTGCCATGGCCGGGCGGGCTGCTGGATGCGGATCAGCGTGCGGGCGCCGGCGCCGGGCCGCTCGGCAAGGGCGTCAGGTTGGGTGGTGTGACGCCAGCTGGCACAGGCGGTGGCGGGGTTGCCGGCGCGGCGCGGATTGTCGGCGCGGCGGGCGGTGTTGCGGCCGTCGGCGCCAGCGGTGCGGCCGGCAGTGCGGCCGGTGTGTTCTGGGCGATCGGGGCGGCAGCGTGGCCGGCGCGCTGAGGTTTCTTCGCCGCCTTGGTCTTGGCATGACGCTTGGCGTGCGGCGCTTTGGCCTTGCCGGGTTTATGGGCAGCCTTTTTGTGGGCGTGCTTGCCGGTCTTCCTGGCGGCGGCGTCTGCGGTCGGCGCCAGCGCGATGCCGAGGGTCAGGCAGGACGCGAGCAGGAGGCGGAGATACTGGCTGGTCTGAAGGGTCATGACGTCTCTTTCGGGAGTCTGCAGGCGTGGAGGGGAACTTCGCATTTTCGGCGATTTGGCGGCGCATGAAGTGGCGAGCAGCGCC
This sequence comes from Pseudomonadota bacterium, assembly GCA_052034445.1. Classification (GTDB taxonomy): domain Bacteria; phylum Pseudomonadota; class Gammaproteobacteria; order Burkholderiales; family Rhodocyclaceae; genus Sterolibacterium. The sequence goes on from JBPOIN010000189.1 coordinate 13,039, forward strand.
GGCTTTTCATGGCATTTCGGCGCCCTGGGCCGCAATGCCTGGACGGATGGCCGCGCCAATCGCCTTCGGCATGCCGTGGCTTTATTAAAACCATTTGTTAACAATTGCTTAAGTTGGTCGTCGGACGTTTCCTGCTAGTCCTATCGGACGATGAAGCGGGCGCTGATTACCGGGAGAATGGCCCGGCTATGCAAGGGATTGTCCATGAGCGAAATCGCGATTTCATGGCGCCCCATCACCGCAAGCAGCGCGCGCCAGTCAGTGCAGGCGACTGCTTCGGGCGGCTTCTCTGTTGCTTCTGTTTACCGGAAAGGACATGGCTTCAACCAATGAATAAACCTCTCAACAAGCAGATGAGCGCCGCGGATGCGGTGGCCAACATCAAGAGCGGCATGACCGTCGGCATTGGCGGCTGGGGCCCGCGCCGCAAGCCGATGGCGCTGGTGCGCGCGCTGCTGCGTTCCGATGTCAAGGATCTGACGGTGGTCGCCTACGGCGGCCCGGAAGTCGGCATGCTGTGCGCCGCCGGCAAGGTCAAGAAGCTGATCTACGGCTTCGTCACCATGGATGCGATCCCGCTCGAACCCTACTACCGCAAGGCGCGCGAAGCCGGCTTGCTGGAAGTCATGGAACTCGACGAAGGCATGTTCGAATGGGGCCTGCGCGCTGCCGGCATGCGCATGCCCTTCCTGCCGACGCGTTGCGGCCTCGGCACCGACGTGGTCAAGCGCAATCCCGATCTGAAGATGGTCAAGTCGCCGTATGGTGACGGCGAAGTGCTGCTGGCGATGCCGGCACTCAAGCTCGACGTCGCGCTGCTGCATGTCGATGCCGCCGACAAGCTCGGCAATACGCTGAATACCGCCAACGACCCGCTGTTCGATCAGCTGTTCGCGCGTGCGGCCGATGCCTGCTACGTGTGCTCCGAACAGCTGGAAGACAAGTTCGCGCTGACCGCCGACGAGGCGCGCTTCAACTATTTCGAGCGCTATCTCGTCAAGGGCGTGGTGCATGCCCCCGGCGGCGGTCACCCGACTTACTGCGGCAAGAGCTACGGCTGGGACATGGATCACCTGAAGAAATACAACGCCTCTGCCGGCGAAGAAGGCGGCTGGCAGAAGTACTATGACGAATTCATCGCCTGCAGCGAGGAGGAATACCTCGCCAAGAACGGCGGCATGGAGCGCATCGGCAAGCTGCGCACGCCCATTTTCTGAGGTGATCGAGACATGACCCAAGCTACTGATTGCACCCTCGCCGAACTGATGATCGTCGCCTGCTCCGAAGCCTGGCGCAACGACGGCGAAGTTCTGGCTTCCGGCATTACCACTGTGCCGCGCCTCGGCGCCAGCCTGGCGAAGCTCACGCACTCGCCCGAGCTGCTGATGACGGATTCCGAAACCTTCCTGGTCTCCGAACCCGTGCCGCTCGGCGCGCGCGGCGACTATGTGCCGAAGTACGAAGGCTACATGAGCTTCGACCGCGTCTTCGAATGCGTCTGGGGCGGTTTGCGCCACGCCATGATCGGCCCGACCCAGATCGACCGCTTCGGCCAGGCCAACCTGTCCTGCGTCGGCCCCGACTATGCCAAACCCAAGTCCGCCGTGCTTGGCGTGCGCGGTCTGCCCGGTAACAACATCAACCACGCGAATTCGTATTTCGTGCCGAACCACGGTCCGCGCGTGTTTGTCGCCAATGAAGTCGATATGGTCTCCGGCCCCGGCTACAACCCGGCGCGTTTCGAGCCTGGCATGAAGAGTTTCGTCGACCTGCGTCTTATCGTTACCGATCTCTGCGTGATGGACTTCCAGGGCCCGGAGCATGCGATCCGCGTCAAGTCGCTGCATCCCGGCGTGACTTTCGAACAGGTGCAGGCCGCCACCGGCTTCCCGGTGCTCAAGGCTGACGATGTCGGCGTGACGCCGCTGCCGACCGACGCGCAGCTCGAGATCATCCGCCGCCTCGATCCGCACAATATGCGCGGCATGGTGATCAAGAACAACCCGCCTGCCGTGCGTCCTGCGGCTTGATCTTGCGGTAACAACGCTGTGTTTCCAATGCACCACGTTCAACGCACGTCATTCCCGCGCAGGCGGGAATCCAGTCGTTCATGGATCCCCGCCTGCGCGGGGATGACGACGATCGAGGGATCCTTCCTATGAGCGATAAAAATAGCGTGCCCGGTCTTGAGGGCTGGTTCAGCACCGAAGGGCCGGAGCCGCACCTGATCGGTTCGCGTTGCGAATCCTGCGGCACCTACTACTTTCCCAAACTGACCACCTTCTGCCGCAACCCCGACTGCACCAGCGAGAAGTTCGCCGAAGTGCCGCTGTCGCGCACCGGCAAGCTGTGGTCGTACACCAACGCCGCTTACAAGCCGCCCGAGCCGTATGTCGCGCCGGAACCCTTCGAGCCGTTCGGCATCGCGGCGGTCGAGCTCGACAAGGAACACATGGTCGTGCTCGGTCAGCTGGTGAAGGGTGTGGATCTGGCCGATCTGAAGGTCGGCATGGCCATGGAACTCGTTATCGACGTGCTCTCGGAAGACGAGACGACCGCCAAGACGACCTGGAAATGGAAACCCGCGGGAGACAAGGCATGAGCAAGGAAATCGCCATCCTCGGGGTCGGCATGCACCCCTGGGGCAAGTTTGGCAAGAACTTCGTCGAATACGGTGTCCATGCGGCACGCACCGCGCTGGCCGATGCCGGCGTGAATTGGCGCGACATCCAGTTCGTCTCGGGCGCAGCGACCATGCGCTGCGGCTATCCGGGTTATGTCGCCGGCGCGACTTTCTGTCAGGCTCTTGGCTGGCAGGGCGCCGAAGTGAATACCTCGTACGCCGCCTGCGCCTCGGGTTCGCAAGCGCTTGCCGCCGCGCGCGCCAAGATCCTCGCCGGCGAATGCGAAGTCGCGCTGGTGATCGGCGCCGACACCACGCCCAAAGGTTTTCTCGCGCCGCAGAAGGGCGAGCGCCCGGACGATCCGGACTGGGTGCGCTTCCGCCTCGGCATCACCAATCCGACCTACTTCGCGCTGTACGCGCGCCGCCGCATGGCGCTGTATGGCGACACGCAGGCAGACTTTGCGCTGGTCAAGGTGAAGAACTCCGAGCACGGTTTCGAGAATCCCAATGCGCGCTACCGCAAGAAATTCAGCGCCGCAGATGTCGCGGCCTCGGCTGCGCTGGCCGATCCGCTGCGGCTGATGGACGTCTGCGCGGTCTCCGACGGCGGCGCAGCGATCATCGTGTCGAGCCTCGAATACGCCAAGCGTATCGGCAAGGGCGATGCGCCGCGCATCGCGGCGATTTCCACGGTGACGCCGACCTTCGCCTCCGAGTCGGTCGAAATGCCCGATCTGGCCAACGATTCGTCGGTCGCCGCCGAAGCCTTCCGCTTCCGCGCCGCGCTGCCGAAGAAGGCCTACGAAGAAGCCGGCATCGGCCCGCAGGATGTCAGCATCGCCGAGGTGTATGACCTGTCCACGGCGCTCGAACTCGACTGGTACGAAGACTTGCAAC
>JBPOIN010000153.1:0-19813 GCA_052034445.1 Pseudomonadota bacterium
CAAAGGTCAAACTGGCCGATGGCAAGGAGCGCCAGATCCAGTACATGACCGCGACGAGCTTCTGGCACCCGGATGGCACGCCGATGTCCGCCGCGCAATTCATGGCAGCGCTGTTCGGCAAGCTGCCAGAGTTCTTCAGCGACGAGGACCAGCTGCGCGCCCTCTGGAGCGCGCCGGATACACGCAAGAAGCTGCTGCAGGGGCTGGCCGAAAAAGGTTTCGGCCGGGATCAACTGGCCGAGATGCAGAAGATCATCGCTGCCGAGAACAGCGATCTTTTCGACGTGCTGGCGTATGTGGCTTATGCCGAAGCGCCGCTGACGCGCGAGGAGCGCGCCGCCCGCGCCAGGGCCGTGATCGGCGGCGAGTTCGACAGCAAACAGCAGGTGTTTCTGCGCTTCGTGCTGTCGCACTACGTGAATATCGGCGTCGAAGAGCTCGATGAAGACAAGCTCGGCCCGCTGCTCAAGCTCAAGTACCACAACGCGATTGCCGATGCCTTCGCCGATCTGGGTGCGCCGGATGTCGTGCGCAAGGCGTTCGTCGGTTTTCAGCGTTATCTGTATCAGGAGCGCGGCGTCGAGCGTCTCTGACGGCTCCCCGTCATCATTCGCGATGCGTTCGAATCAGGAGAAATCATGAGAGTCATCGTCCAGCGCGTCAGTGCTGCTTCCGTCAGCGTGGCTGGTGAGGTGGTCGGGCGCATCGGCGGCGGCTTGCTGGTGCTGGCGGGTTTCGAGGAGGCCGATGCGCCGGCCGATCTCGACTGGATGGCGCAGAAGCTCGTGAAGCTGCGTGTGTTCGCCGACGACCAGAGGGTGATGAACCGCAGCGTGATCGACAGTGGCGGCGAGATTCTGGCGGTGTCGCAATTCACGCTGTATGCGTCCTCGCGCAAGGGCAACCGGCCCTCCTGGGGGCGCGCGGCGCGCGCGGAGATTTCGCAGCCGCTGTTCGAACACTTCGTCGCGCGGCTCGGAGCGGCGTTGGGACGCGCGGTGCCCACTGGCGTGTTCGGCGCCGACATGCAGATCGAGCTGGTCAATGACGGCCCGGTGACCTTGAGTATCGATTCGAAAAATCCGGAGTAAGGGGCGACGTGCCGGTCGCCGGCAATCCGCCGATTTTCGAACATAATCCTTCCCTTTCCCGCCCCAGTGCATGGAGTCTCCCGTGGCCGCCTCCCGCTTTCCTGAACTCGGTTTCTACGCCCTGCCCGGCCATACGCGCGCGCCGGCCGATCTGCTTGATCAGGTGCGCCATGCCGAGCAGTTGGGCATTGGTTCGGCGTGGATCTCCGAACGTTTCGACGTCAAGGAGATGGGTGTGCTGGTCGGCGCGGCGGCTGCGGTGACCAAGGACATTTACATCTGCTCGGCGGTGACCAATGTCAATACGCGGCATCCGATCGTCACGGCGGGCATGGCGACCACGGCGAGCCGCCTGTCGAATGGCCGCTTCGCGCTGGGCGTCGGGCGCGGTATCGGCGTCTGCATGAGTTGCTGGGGCGTGCCGGTGGCGAACAACCGAATGCTGCGCGAGTTTGCCGACCTGATGCGCCGCCTGTGGAAGGGCGAGAAGGTCATGGGGTACGACGGGCCGCTGGGCGCGTTTCCCTATCTGCACATGGCCGACTGGCTCGCCGAGGATATTCCGCTGCTGCTGGGCGCGTATGGGCCGAAGAGTCTGGAACTGGCGGGCAGTGTGTTCGACGGCGTGATTCTGCCGACTTTCTATTCCGATGCGGCGCTGGCGAAATCGGTCGCGCATGTGCGGCGCGGTGCGGAAATGGCGGGCCGCGATCCGGCGGCGGTGAAGGTGTGGATCATGGTGGCGACGGTCTGCGATCCGGATGAGGAGCGGCGCTTGCGTTCCATCGTCGGGCGCATGGCGACGTATCTGCAGGCGCCGGATATCGCCGAGTTGCTGGTCGATATCAATGGCTGGGACATGGCCGTGCTGGAGAAATTCCGCGCCGCACCGGTGGTCGCCAACATGCGCGGCGGCAGCGACAGCGTGGCGACGCTCGATGAGTAGCGCGAGGTCGAGACGCTGATTCCGCCCGATTGGTATCCGGCGGCCGTCGGCGATGCGGCGACTTGCGCGCAGCGCTGGGCGGATCAGTTCACGGCCGGGGCCGATGGCATGATCATTCATGCCAGCACGCCGGCGCAGTTTGCAATGATTCTGCCGGAGTATCAGAAGATTCGTGATGCCGGGCGTTTTGCCGGACGCACCAATTGCCCGTGCTGAGCGGCCGTGCTGAATGCGCTGGCGCGCTCTGCCCCGCTCCCTGATTGCCGATGTTGCACAATCCCTATCTGCTGATCCACCTGTGCGTGCTGCTGTGGGGATTCACGGCGATCCTCGGCAAGGTGATCACGCTGAGCGCGCTGCCGCTGGTGTTCTGGCGCGTGCTGATCGTCAGCCTGTGCCTGTGCTTGTGGCGGCCGATGTGGCGCCAGTTGCTGGGCCTGACGCGCCGCGATGTGTGGCTGGCGCTCGGTAATGGCGTGGTGATCACGCTGCACTGGCTGTGTTTCTACGGCGCCATCAAGGCGGCGAATGCTTCGGTGGCGGCGACCTGTCTGGCGCTGGCGCCGGTATTCCTGTCGCTGCTCGAACCGCTGTTGTTGCGCCAGGCCTTCGTGCGTCGCGACCTGCTGATCGGCGTCGTGGCGCTGCCGGGCGTGGCGCTGGTGGTCGGCGGCATTCCGGCCGGCATGCTGGGTGGCTTCGCGCTTGGCGCGCTGGCGGCCTTGCTGGCGGCGCTGTTCAGTTGCTTCAACAAGGGGCTGGCGATGCGCATGCCAGCCCTGGCGCTGACGAGCCTGCAGATGAGTGCCGGCGCACTGCTGCTCGGCGTGTTGATCCCTGTGTGGCCGCTGCTGGGGGGCGAGTTCGCCTGGCCGCAGCCGGCCGATCTGGGCTGGCTGGTGGTTCTGGCGCTGGCCTGCACGCTGGTGCCGTTTGTCCTGACGGCCATCGCGCTGCGCAAACTCAGTGCCTTCAGCGTGCAGCTGGCCGTCAATCTGGAACCGGTGTACGCGATCCTGCTGGCGGCCGTGCTGCTTGGCGAGGGCGCGGAGTTGCGCTGGCCGTTCTATGTCGGCGTGGCGCTGATTCTGGGCGCAGTGCTGGCCCATGTGGCGCTGCCGCGGCGAGCTGCGGCGCAACACGCATGACACGCCGGATTGCCCATCTCGACATGGATGCGTTCTTCGCTTCAGTCGAGCTGCTGAGTTATCCCGACCTGCAGGGTCAGCCCGTGGCGATTGGCGGCGGCCGCGACCAGCAGCCCGTCACGCTGCCCGACGGCACACGTCGTTATGCGCGGTTGCGCGACTATGTCGGGCGCGGCGTGCTGACCACGGCGACCTACGAGGCGCGCGCGCTCGGCGTGCACTCGGGCATGGGCGTCATGAAGGCGGCCAGGCTGGCCCCCGAGGTGATCCTGTTGCCGGTGAATTTTGACGCCTATCGAAAATATTCGCGCCTGTTCAAGGCCGCCGTGGCGGGCATCGCGCCGCGCATCGAGGATCGCGGCATCGACGAGATCTACATCGATCTGACCGACGTGCCGGGCGAAAGCCACGCCCTCGCCCAGCGCATCAAACAGGCGGTGCGCGCCGCGACGGGGCTGAGCTGTTCGATCGGCATCACGCCCAACAAGCTGCTGGCGAAGATCGCCTCCGATCTGCAAAAACCCGATGGCGTCACGATTCTCAGCATGGCCGACGTGCCGCTGCGCATCTGGCCATTGCCGGTGCGCAAGATCAACGGCATCGGCCCGAAAGCTGACGCCAAGCTCGCGACGCTCGGCATTCACAGCATCGGCGAACTGGCGGCGGCCGATCCGGCGTTTCTCGTCGCGCAGTTCGGGCGCAGCTACGGCGTCTGGCTGCACGAAGCGGCCAACGGCATCGACGCGCGACCACTGGAAACGCACAGCGAGCCGAAGTCGATCAGCCGCGAGACGACCTTCGCGCGCGATCTGCATCCACGTCATGATCGTACGGAACTCGGCGAAATCTTCACGGCGTTGTGCACGCGCGTCGCCGCCGATCTTGAGCGCAAGGGCTATGTCGGGCGCACCGTCGGCATCAAGCTGCGCTATGACGACTTCCATACCGTGACGCGCGACGTGACGCTGCCGGCCTGCACCGCCGATGCCGCGACGATCCGCCGCGCCGCCGGCGAGTGCCTGAAACGCGTAGCACTCGACCAGAAATTGCGGCTGCTCGGCGTGCGCATCAGTGCGCTGCAGTCAGACACTGATCCGGAGTTGCTGGCCGAGCCGCGACAAGGCGAACTGGAGCTGTCGCCATGAATCCTTCTGTCCCGCATTCACACCATTCCCCGCCATGAGCACCTATCACACCATTCCCATCGCCGAATGCCACGACCCGCTGGTGGCGATTCCTGCCGGTACTTTCGTTTTCACCGAGCCGCATCCGTATGTTGCGCTGGGCGCGCCGTATGGGGCGGCCGCGCCCTGGATGCTGCGCCGTCGCGTGCTCGATGCGCTGCTGCAGGCGCAGGCAACGCTGCAGCGCCTGCGGCCGGGCTGGCGGCTCAAACTGTTCGATGCCTGGCGCCCGCTGCCGGTGCAGGCCTTCATGGTCTGGCGCGAGTTCGGCATCCAGGCCGAACGGGCCGGTCATTCGTTGGCGCCCTATTGCACTGCGCATGAACTGGCGCAGCGCGACCCGGCCCTGCATGCCGAGCTGGCCGCCAGGGTGTTCGAGTTCTGGGGCCTGCCGAGCGACGATCCGCGCACGCCGCCGCCGCACAGCACCGGCGCAGCGGTCGATCTGACCCTGGTGGATGCATCGGGCCATGAGGTCGATATGGGTTGCCCGATCGACGAGACGACCGAGCGCGCCTATCCCGATCATTTTTCCCATGCCGCCACGCCGGCGTTGCGCGCCTGTCATGAAAATCGCCAGCTGCTCGATGCCGCCATGCGCTCGGCGGGATTCATTCGCCATGCCAACGAGTGGTGGCACTTTTCCTGCGGCGATCAGATGTGGGCGCTGGCGGCGGGTGAGCCGTGCGCCATCTACGGGCGCGCGGCGCCACTCAGTGCTTGATCAGTGTCCAGACCGCGTCCAGGCCGACGCCGATCAGCGCGCCGAGATCGTCCTGCCTCTGTGATTGCTTGAGTTGGCGTGAGCGTTCGCGTTCGCTGGCCAGCAGGGCATCGGCCAGCGCCAGGGGATCGCCTTGTGTTTGCCTGACGGCGGCGGTTTGATAATTCGCCAGCGCCTGTTCGACGGCGTCGGGATCGAGAATCGTGATCGGTGCGCGGCAATGTGGGCAGGCTGGGTCGGTGCGGATGTCGAACGGTGCGCCGCAGCCACTGCAGGTGATTGTCGAGATGCGTGCCGCGATGGTCTGGATCTCGACGGCAGAAAGCTGGCGCACGAAACCTTTTTCGATCATCAGCTGGGCAAACGGTGTGAAGCGGCCGTGATTTTGCAGGCAGCGGTAGTAATTGAAGCGGCCGCTTTTGCCAACATCCATGGAATGCAGCAGCGTTTCGTCGCAGCGCGGGCAGTTGAGTCGCCCCGGAATCGGCAGACGCGGATCGTCGCGGTGTTCGTGGATCAGGCGGAACAGTTCGATGATGCCGCCGGGTGCGATACGGACGCTCTCATAACTGTCGAACCAGATGCCCTGGCAGCCAAAACACAAATCAATCGCCACCGCGTCGTGCATCTTGCCATCGAGATGCAAACGTTGCATGGCGGCGCGGCATGATGGGCAGGCGATGGCGTCGTGAGCGTTGTTGTTCAAGGCCGATCCTCCTGAGCGGGAATGGTCCGAATGGTAACATTCGCCCGCGCGTGCAGCGCAAACCGTCCCCGGCAAGAAAGGCTGTCCATCCATGAGTAACTTGAAATTCGAACCGCTGCGCCTCGAAGCCGGGCGCTATCCTTTTGTGATGGCGGTCGCGCCGCGCTTTGCCGACATGGACATGCTCAAGCATCTCAACAACCTGTCGCTGGCCGAGTATCACGAGGAGGCGCGGGTGCGTTTTCTGGCCGAAATCTTCGGCAACAACTTTCTGTTCACCAAGCGCAATTACCGCTTGCTGGTGGCCAGGGCCAGCTATGACTATTTGCGCGAGGCGCACTACCCGGCGCCGCTGGAAGCGCGCGTCGCCGTGGCGCGCATCGGCAATTCTTCCTGCGATCTGGCGTTGGCGTTGTTTCAGGATGGCCACTGTGTGTGTCTGGCCGACGTGGTGATGGTGCATGTGACCGATGTCGGCCCGGCGCCGCTGCCCGAGGAGCTGAAAGCGGAATTGCAGCGGCGATTCCTGCTGCGCGACTGATTGCGCGATGGTTTATTCGCTGGATTCGGCGCTGCTCAGTTTCCCGGCCAGCCTGCGCCAACCTGCGCCGTGGCGTACCAGGCCATGAGTTCTGCGGCTTGCGGCGTTTCGGTGGCCGGCGACCAGGGCGCAAGATCTGCTTCAGCCAGCGGCTGATATGGGCCGTGCTTGATTTCGAAGATCACCGCGCCGGGTTCCAGCGACAGTACTGCGTGCCAGCTGCCGGCCGCCAGTTCGAGCAGGCGGACATCGCCGTCTGCCGTGCCGAGCAGGCTGCGCGACAGCACCCTGCCCTGGTCGTCGAACTCCAGCACCACGAAACGTCCGGCCAGCGGGTGCAGCATTTCCCAGGTGTGCGAATGGCGATGCGGGCGCACATAGGTGCCGGGTTCCATAGCGATGGCCAGGCGCTGGATCGGGTCGTCGAGCTGCGGATGCAGGTTGTGATTGGCGCGCAGACGCGGTGCTGTGCGGGCCTGTTGTGCCAATGCTTTTAGCATGGTCTGGGTGATCTGTTTCAAGTGTCTCTCCTGCACGGAAATTGCCGAGGCCGGCATTGTCGCTTCCCGGTCAGGCGGAAGGCAAATCGCCATGTGCCGGGAAACCCATTGCTTCGCGGCTTCGACTAAAATCCCGGATCCATTGGTAGGTCGATTCGCCGGCCATGGATGCTGCAGCGGCCGGTTTCAAAAATATATGACAGGAGATTTTGATGTCCGAACTCGACATTAGCACGAAGAATTGCGTTATCGAAAAGAAGGGCAAGGTGCTGGTCGTCACGCTGAGCCGCGTGGAGGCCAAGAATGCGCTGACGCCTTCGATGCTGATCGGCATGTACAAGGCCTGGCGTCTGCTCGACAGCGACGATGAGCTGATCTGTGCGGTGCTGACCGGCAAGGGCGACACCTTCTGCGCCGGCATGGACCTGAAGGCTGGCCCGGAAGGCGGCGGCCCGGATGCCGAGGAAATCATGAGGCTGATGCAGGAAGTGCCCGACCTGCACTGGCAGGCGCTGCTGCGCCACAATCAGCCGATGAAGCCGGTGATTCTGGCGGTCGAAGGCTATGCGCTGGCCGGCGGTACCGAAATCCTGCAGGGTACCGATCTGCGCGTCGGCGCCGAGGATGCCATCTTCGGCATCACCGAAGTGCAACGCGGCCTGTTCCCGCTCGGCGGTTCGACGATCCGCCTGCGCCGGCAGATCCCGTATTGCCTGGCCGCCGAAATGCTGCTGCTCGGTCGCCATGTCACGGCTGCGGAAGCGCTGCGTTTCGGCCTGATCAACAAGGTCGTGCCGCACGGTGAGGCGCTGGCCGAAGCCATGAAGATGGCCGAGCAGCTCTGCGAATGCGGTCCGCTGTCGGTCAAGGCGATCACCAAGTCGCTGCGCGAGAACGGCCACTGGCTGAGCGAGAAGGAAGCGCTGGCCAACGAGGAAGTCATCGGCTGGGAAGTGTTCGCGTCGAACGACGCCAAGGAAGGCATGCGCGCCTTCAAGGAAAAACGCAAACCGGTATTTACTGGCACTTGACGCGGCCCGACAGGCCGCGGTTAGTGCCAGTTATGCCGTGCAACGGCGGAAGGCACTTGACGCGGCCACCGAGCATTTTTCGCACCAAACCAGTGCGCCAAGTCGGTTTTTGACGCAAAACTGAAAATGTTGAAAAAAAGACCCCGGCAAGCCTCTGATATGGGCACCGGGGTTTTTTCATTTTTTCTGTTTCTGGTTTTTTGGCGGTTTGAGGGGGCGGATTCGGCTGATTCTGGTCGGTCGCTCCGGGGCGCGATGTTTTTTGCGGCGCCAGTTTTGAGTGGAGGCAGGCAATGACGCAAGGCAATTCGGACCCGCAACGCATCGATTGGGATGAGTCCGCTACGCCGCATTCGGCGTACTGGCGTTCGGAAAGCGGCTGGCCGCCGCCCAAAAACGTGGTCGTCGCCGACGATCGTCTGTCGGCCGACGCCGCCTATCGATTGGTCTGCGAGGGAACCGCCCTGCTGTGGCGCGGCGATTTTCAGAATGCGCGCCAGCTGTTGCAGGCCCTCGGTCGGCGTATCGACACCAGCCGGCGCAAGAAAAAACCGGCGGCTGGCGCCCAGGCGCTGACGCCGCGCGACACTTTCCATCTGGTGCGCCAGGCGCAGGCGCAACGCGCACAGATCCTGGCGCGCCTGTTGATCCCTTTTGCTGCCGATTACACGATTCCATTGCGGCGGGCGCCGGAGGTGCGGCAGGCCTGCACGGAAGCATATGGACCCGGCAGCGAGCCGTTGGTGATGGCGTTGCGCGAACTGCTTGGCGTGGTCGGCGCTCACGAATGGCGCAAGAAGGGCATGGAGATCCCGGCGCTTGGCGCCGGGGCGCGGATTCATCCGCATTACGGCGTGTTTGCGCCGGTGCGGCAGGAGTATGTCGGCCTGCTGGCCGAGGCGCCACTGCCAGCCGCATCCGGCCCGACAGCCGTGGCTTTCGATATCGGTACCGGCACCGGAGTGTTGGCGGCGCTGCTGGTGCGCCGTGGATTCAAGCAGGTGGTGGCCACCGACATGGCGCCGCGCGCCCTCGCCTGCGCCAGCGAGAACCTGCAGCGTCTGGGTATGGCGCTGCAGGTCGATGTCGTGGCGGCCGATTTGTTTCCTGCCGGGCGCGCGGCGTTGATCGTCTGCAACCCGCCCTGGCTGCCGGCGCGGCCGAGCTCGGTGCTGGAGCAGGCGGTCTATGATCCGGACAGCCGCATGTTGCGGGGCTTTCTGGCCGGGCTTGCCGATCACCTGGAACCGGGCGGCGAAGGCTGGCTGATTCTCTCCGATCTCGCCGAACATCTCGGGTTGCGCACGCGTGCGGAATTGCTGACGCTGTTCGAGCGATCCGGCTTGCAGGTGGCCGGTCGGCTCGATGCGCGGCCGGTGCACCCGCGGGCGGCCGACCGGGATGATCCGCTGCATCTGGCGCGGGCGGCCGAAGTGACGTCGCTGTGGCGGCTGCGGCCGCTGTGAGTGGATGTTTCACGTGAAACAGGGTGGTTCGTGTTTCACGTGAAACAGTAATGGGTGGCTCGACCAGCGTGCGACGTTATGGCTGCAGTGGTGTGCGCAATTGGGAAAGCGGCAGCGATTGGCGTATCATTCGCCTCTTTCGTGGTGTGCGCTTCCAGGTATGTTGTATTCAAAACGTTTTGATGTGATCGTGATCGGCGGCGGGCACGCCGGGGTCGAGGCGGCGCTGGCCGCCGCACGCATGGGAGTCGAAACCCTGCTGCTGACGCACAATATCGAGACGCTCGGCCAGATGTCCTGCAATCCTTCGATTGGCGGTATCGGCAAGGGGCATCTGGTCAAGGAGGTCGATGCACTGGGCGGCGCCATGGCAGCCGCCACCGACGAATCCGGCATTCAGTTCCGCATCCTGAATTCGAGCAAGGGGCCGGCGGTGCGCGCCACGCGCGCGCAGGCCGATCGCGTTCTGTACAAGGCGGCGATCCGCAAACGTCTGGAAAATCAGCCGCATCTGACCCTGTTTCAGCAGGCCGTCGATGATCTGACGTTGAATGGCGATCAGGTGACCGGTGTCGTGACTCAGTTGGGTGTCCGCTTCGAGGCGTCCAGCGTGGTGCTGACAGCTGGTACGTTTCTCGGCGGTCTGGTGCATGTTGGTCTGTCCAACTATGCGGCCGGCCGTGCCGGCGATCCACCCTCGATTGCGCTGTCGAACCGCTTGCGCGAAATGAAGCTGCCGGTCGGGCGTCTGAAGACCGGCACGCCGCCGCGTCTTGACGGGCGCACGGTCGATTATTCGGTGCTGCAGGAACAGCCCGGCGACGATCCTGCGCCAGTCTTTTCGTTCATGGGGCGCCCGGAACAGCATCCGCGCCAGGTGCCGTGCTGGATCACGCACACCAATGAGCGTACGCACGACATCATCCGCGCCGGCCTCGATCGCTCGCCGATGTTCACCGGCGTGATCGAGGGGGTTGGGCCGCGCTACTGCCCATCGATCGAGGACAAGATTCACCGCTTTGCGGGCAAGGACAGTCATCAGGTGTTTCTGGAGCCCGAAGGCCTGGAAACGCACGAGATCTATCCGCAGGGCGTGTCCACCAGTCTGCCGTTCGACGTGCAGCTGGCGCTGGTGCGCAGCATGCGCGGCCTCGAAAATGTGCACATCCTGCGCCCCGGCTATGCGATCGAATACGACTACTTCGATCCGCGTCATCTGAAATCCTCGTTCGAAACCAAGACCATCGCCGGCCTGTTCTGCGCCGGCCAGATCAACGGCACGACCGGTTACGAAGAGGCTGCCGCGCAGGGATTGCTGGCCGGCGTCAATGCGGCGTTGCGCGCGCGTGGCGCCGCACGCGCAAGCTGGTGTCCACGCCGCGATCAGGCTTATCTCGGGGTGCTGGTCGATGACCTCATCACGCGCGGCGTTTCGGAGCCTTACCGGATGTTCACCAGTCGCGCCGAATACCGCCTGAGTCTGCGCGAGGACAATGCCGACCTGCGCCTGACCGAAATCGGGCGCGAGCTCGGGTTGGTCGATGACCGGCGCTGGGAAGCCTTCAACCGCAAGCGCGAGGCGATTGCCGCCGAGGTCGAGCGTCTCAAGGCGACCTGGGTGAATCCGCGTCTCGTCGCCGAGGCCGATGCGCTGCGTGTGCTGGGGCAGCCGCTCGAACGCGAATACCGTCTGTTCGATCTGCTGCGCCGGCCGCAGGTCAGTTACGACGCCCTGCTCACGCTGCCGCATGCCGGCAGCCCTGTCACCGATCCGCAGGTGCTCGAACAGGTCGAGATCCAGGCCAAATATCAGGGCTATATCGATCGCCAGGAAGAGGACGTGCGGCGCAGCCTCAACAGCGAAAGTCTGCATCTACCGGCCGATCTCGACTACGCCAGCGTGCATGGCCTGTCGTTCGAGGTGCGCCAGAAGCTCACGCAGCAGAAGCCCGAGACCCTCGGTCAGGCCTCGCGCATCCAGGGCGTGACCCCGGCGGCGATTTCGCTGCTGCTGGTGCATCTGCGCCGCCATCAACGGCAGGCAAAGGAGTCAGCATGAGTACGGGCGCGTCGTCCCTGGCGAACCTGCTGCATGCCGGCATTGCCGAGATGGGGTTGGTGCTGCCGGTGGAAGCCGAGGCGCAATTGCTCGCTTACCTCGGGCTGCTGTCAAAGTGGAACCGTGTCTACAACCTGACGGCGGTGCGCGACGAAACCGCCATGGTGGTGCAGCATCTACTTGATTCTCTTGCAGTTGTTCCTCATCTCGGGGCGTATCGGCGGCTCGCCGACGTGGGCAGCGGCGGCGGTTTGCCGGGCATTCCGCTGGCCATCGCGCGCCCGGATCTGCAGATCTGTCTGATCGAAACCAATCACAAGAAGGCAACCTTCCTGCAGCAGGCGCAGATCGAACTCAAGCTCGCCAACCTCAGCGTGCGCCAGGCGCGTGTCGAGGAAGTGGTGGCGGAGCAGCTCTTCGATGCCGTCATCTCACGAGCTTTTTCAAATATTGCCGATTTTTGCAATCTTTCAGAAAAACTGCTTGCGCCAGGCGGTTATCTGCTGGCAATGAAGGGTGTTTACCCGCAGGAAGAGTTGCAGAGCCTGCCGATTGGCTGGCGCGTCGTCGAGTCGATTCCCCTTGTCGTACCAAGTCTGGATGCTAGCCGGCATCTGATAGTGCTTGAAAAATCGAAGTAAAAAAGTGAACGTTACGGATTGACTTAGAAAACACAAAGGAATCCCAGAGTGCATATTTTTGCGGTGGCCAATCAAAAGGGCGGCGTGGGCAAGACCACGACCTCGGTCAATCTCGCGGCGGCGCTGGCGGCGCGCGGTCAGCGCACCCTGCTGGTGGATCTCGATCCGCAGGGCAATGCGACCATGGGCAGCGGCGTGGACAAACGCACGCTGGAGAAATCCGTGTATCACGTACTGGTCGGTCTCGCGGGGCTGGCCGAGGTGCGCTGCACTTCGCCGAGCGGCAAGTTCGATCTGTTGCCGGCCAACCGCGATCTGGCCGGCGCCGAAGTCGAGATGGTCGAACTGGAACGGCGCGAGGCGCGTCTCAAGGAGGCGCTCGCCGCGCATGCCGCCGAATACGATTTCGTGCTCATCGACTGCCCACCCTCGCTGTCGATGCTGACGCTCAACGGCCTGTGCGCCGCGCATGGCGTCGTGATCCCGATGCAGTGCGAATACTATGCACTCGAAGGTCTTTCCGACCTGGTGAATACCATCAAGAAGGTGCACGCCAACCTGAACCGCGAGCTGCGCATCATCGGCTTGCTGCGTGTGATGTTCGATACGCGCGCCACGCTCGGCCATCAGGTTTCCGCCGAGCTCGAACAGCATTTCGGCGACAAGGTCTTCAAGACCATCGTGCCGCGCAATGTGCGGCTGGCTGAAGCGCCCAGCTACGGCGTTCCGGGCGTACTGTTCGACAAGGCTTCGAAGGGCGCGCAGGCCTACATCGCGTTTGCCGACGAAATGATCGAGCGCATCAAGACGATGTAATCTGGAGAACCAACAATGAATCCCCCGAAGAAAAAACCCGGCGGCCTCGGCCGCGGTCTTGGCGCCCTGCTCGACGCCGACAGCAACAGCCCCGAGGCCACGCGCCAGGACACGCTGATGGTCACCCAGCTGCAGCCCGGCAAATACCAGCCGCGCACGCGCATGGACCAGGATTCACTCAACGAACTCGCCGCCTCGATCAAGGCGCAGGGCATCATGCAGCCGATTCTGGTGCGACCGATCAGCGAGGGACGCTACGAGATCATCGCCGGCGAACGCCGCTGGCGCGCCGCCCAGCTCGCCGGCCTCAGCGAAGTGCCGACGCTGGTGCGCGAGATTCCCGACGAAAACGCGCTGGCCATGTCGCTGATCGAGAACATCCAGCGCGAAAACCTCAATCCGCTCGAAGAGGCTGCCGGCATCCAGCGCCTGATCGACGAATTCGGTCTGACCCACCAGCAGGCCGCCGACGCGGTGGGCCGCTCGCGCCCCGCCGCTTCGAATCTGCTGCGTCTGCTGCAGCTCGCCAAGCCGGTGCAGGAATGCCTGTTTTCGGGCGAACTCGACATGGGCCATGCGCGCGCCCTGCTGCCGCTGCACAAAACCGAACAGGCGCGTCTCGCCGCGCTGGTGGTGCACAAGCGCCTGTCGGTGCGCGAGACCGAACGCCTGGTCGAACGCGAACTGCATCCGCCGCAGGCCAAGGCCGCCGACGAGAAGGCGGACCGCGACCTGCTGCGCCTCGAAGAAGAGATTGCCGACAGCCTCGGCGCGCCGTTGAAGATCCGCGCCAACAAGAAGGGGGTGGGCAGCGTGACCATTCATTTCAGCAGTCTCGAACAGCTCGACGGGATTCTCGAGCGGATTCGCCCGCCCGAGGATTCCTGAGTTTTGCCTATCGGTCATTCTGGCGCACCCGGCTAGAATGACCGATAGTTAAAACTAGTGCTGGTTCTGCTGTAGGTCGGGTTTCAACCCGACTTGTCGGGCTAAAGCCCGACCTGCCAACGGCGCCATTCATTATTCCTCCTGGAGGTAGAACATGTCCATTTTTCGGCCATCTCCGAAGAAGCTGGCACTCACGTTCGTTGGCCTGGTGGTGCTCTGGCTGGGGTTCGCCTGGCTCGCCTTGCCGCGCATCCTGCAATCCCAGGCGCAGCATTTCATCGCCGAAAAGACCGGCCATCACCTGGCCCTCGATACGCCCGAATTCAACCCGTTCGAGCTGCGTCTGCGGATTCCCAATTTCCGCCTCGAGGATCCCGAGGGCAAGTTGCTGCTCGCCTTCCGCGAACTCGTCGTCGACCTGTCAGCCGCCAGCATCGGCCGCCGCGCCGTGGTTTTCGACAGCATCCGCCTCGATGGGCCGCAGGCCAGCGTGGTGCTGCAGGGCGACGGCCGGCTCAACTGGTCGCGCCTGATCGAGGCGTTGAAGAGCAAGGAAGCCCAGTCCGACACGGCGTTGCCGCGTGTCGATGTCGAGCACTTCGTGCTGGCCGGCGGCCGGCTCGACTTTGCCGACCGCAAGAGCGCCTTCGAAACGCGCGTCGAACCGCTGGATCTCGAACTCAGCGACATTTCGACGCTGCCCGACGCGCAGGAGCAAGGCCGCTATCAGATCAGCGCCCGCACCGCACTCGGTGCGCGCGTGAACTGGCAGGGGGCGCTGACGCTGAACCCGATCGTCGCGACCGGCAAGCTCGGCATCGAGGAACTCGACCTGGCGCGGCTTGCGCCGTATCTCAAGGACGGCCTGCCGAGTGCGCCCGCCGGTGTCGCCAGCCTGACGACCGATTACCGCGCGACCTATGGGGCCGGCAAGTTCGATCTGAGCCTTGACCAAATCGGCGCCAAACTGACGAACCTGCGCCTCAAGACCGGCCTGCCCGCCGGTCGTCCTGGCGTGGAAATCATCATCGACAGCATCGAGGCGCAGAACGGCCATTACGGCCTGGCGCAGAAGCGTGCGACGCTGGGCGCGCTGAGTCTCGTCGGCAGCCAGGTGCACCTGGCGCGCGCCGCCGGGGGGCCGCTCAAATTGCTGCAACTCGGGAGTCTGGCGCTTGAAGACCTGCAGGCCGATCTGGCTGGCCATCAGCTCACACTGGGGCGGTTGGCGCTCAAGGATGGCCAGCTCAAGGCGGTGCGCAATGCGGCCGGGCAAATTGATGTGCAGGAAGCACTGCAGGGCAAGGGCGCGGCAAAGCCGCAACAAGTTGCCGCACCAAAATCGGCGCAACTGGGGGCGAAAAATGCCCCGGCGCCCGCGGCGTCGCCTTCGTCTGCGCCCTCCCCGGCATGGAAATTCCGCCTCGACAAGTTCGAGCTGGCCGGCTTCACGGCGACCTTCGTCGATCAGAGCGTGAAACCAGGCGCCGAGATTGTCTTCGAGGACATCCATCTGGCCGCTGACGGCATCAGCGAAAATCTGGCCGCCCCGCTGCCCGTGCGTGCCGGCCTGCGCGCGCGCGACGGCGGCAGCCTGGAGGTCAGTGGCAAGCTGACGCCGGCCAGCGCGGCGGCCGACCTGCAGTTCAAGCTCGCCGATCTGGCGCTCAAACCCGTGCAGCCTTATCTGAGCCCCTTCGTCAAACTCAAGCTGGGCGACGGCAAGCTCGGTGTTGATGGCAGCGTGACTTACGACCAGCGCGGTCCGTCCTTCAAGGGCGGCTTTGCGTTGCGCGACCTGCGCTTGAGTGAGGCCGAAAGCGGCAAGCTGTTCCTGGCCTGGAAGTCCCTCGCCACGCGCGACCTCAAGGCCGACGCGAAGAGTCTCGACATCGGCACGCTGGTGCTTGACGGCGTCGATACCAATATCCTGATCGACAAGAACAAGTCGATCAACGTCAGCCATCTGCTGGTCAAACCGCAGGAGCAAGGCGAGGCCGGCAAACCGTCGCCTGCTGCCGCAAGCGTCTCGCCGCCGCCGTCCGCAGCCTCCGCGCCAAAAGCCGCGCCGGCCTTCCGTTGGAACATCGACCGCCTGCGCGTGCGCAACGGCGAGCTGGAATTTGCTGATCACTCGCTGGCGCTGCCGTTCGGCACGCGCATTCACCGCCTGCGCGGCGCCGTGAATGGCCTGACGACACGTCCGGGGTCGCCCGGCCAGGTTGAGCTTGATGGTCAGGTTGACGACTATGGTCTGGCGCGCGCGGTCGGCCAGATCGACCTGTCGGACCCCACCGGGTTCACCGACCTCAAGGTGGTGTTCCGCAATGTCGAGATGAAGCGCCTGACGCCCTACTCGGCAACCTTCGCCGGACGCAAGATCGAGTCCGGCAAGTTGTCGCTGAACCTCGAATACAAAATCAAGCAGCGCCAGCTGACGGGCGACAACCAGATCATCATGGACCAGCTGACGCTCGGCGAGCGCGTCGAGGCGCCCGAGGCCAAAAACCTGCCGCTCGATCTGGCGATCGCCATCTTGCGCGATTCGGACGGCCGCATTGACCTCGGCCTGCCGGTGTCGGGCAGTCTCGACGATCCGCAGTTCAGCTACGGCGGCATTGTCTGGAAGGCGATCCTGAACGTGTTTGCCAAGATCGCCACGGCGCCGTTTCGCATGCTGGGTTCGCTGTTCGGCGGCGGCGAGAAGCTGGAAAAGATCGCTTTCGAAGCCGGCGATGCCAGACTCACGCCGCCCGAACGCGAGAAATTCGTGCGTCTGGCCGGCATTCTCAACAAGCGCCCGGCTCTCGCCCTGACCGTGCATGGCGTGTATGCCGAGGCCGACCGCGTCGCGCTGCAGGACCGCCAGTTGCGCCACGCCGTCGCCGAGCATACCGGCCAGCGTCTGGAAAAATCCGCCGCCGGCGACACCTCGGCTGACCCCGGTCCGCTGTCCACGCAGAATCCCAAGGTGCAGGCGGCGCTCGAAAGCCTCTACGCCGAGCGCCTCGGCCGCGGCGAACTGGCTGCGCTCAAGGATGGCTTCCGCAAGGCCAATCCGGGCCAGCTTGAAGAAAGCGCGGCCGGCAAGGTCATGTCGCGTCTGTCGGGCTTGTTCCGCGAACAGCGCGTGCTCAATGAACAGGAAGTCACGCAGCTCAAGGGCGCTGATTTCCACGCCGTGCTGTTCGAGCAGCTGCGCGCGCGCGAAACCGTGAGCGACGCCCAGTTGCAGACGCTCGCCAAGCTGCGTGGCGAGAATGTCGCGGCGGCCCTCGCCGCCGCCAGCGCGCCGGCCGAGCGCCTGACCCTCGGCGCGCCCGAGAAGGCCGACGCCGCTGGTCGCGACATTCCCGTGAAACTGGAACTCGGTGCGGCCGCGAAAGTGGCGGCTCCGGCCGTTGTTCCCCCCGCGGCTCCGGCCACAAACCCGGCTCCCGTCGGGAGCGGATCATGACGCCGCTGGCGCAAGAGACTGGCGCCGTGGCGCGGGTCGCGATCGTGACCGGTGGCGGTACCGGCATCGGGCGCGCCGTCTGCCTGCGTCTGGCGCGCGACGGGCTGCGCGTTGTCGTCGCCTATGCGCGTTCGGCCGACGGCGCGGCGCGTACGGTGGCGGACATCGAGGCGGCCGGCGGCACGGCGTTCAGCCAGCGTGCCGACATCGCCAGCGAGGCCGACGTGCAGGCGCTGTTCGCCGCGCCCCGCGCTCGTTATGGTCGCGTCGACGTCGTCATCAACAATGCCGGCATTGGCCACATGAAGCCGTTCAAGGATATCGGCATGGAGGCCTACGATCGCATCTTCGCCACCAACGCGCGCGGCACCTTCATGATGTGCCGCGAGGCGGCGCGCTGTATCGAGGACGGCGGGCGCATCGTCAATATTTCCAGCGGCATCACCGTCGCCAACAGCGAGGGCATGGCGCTGTATGCCGGCAGCAAGGCGGCGCTGGAAGCCTTCGCCAAGGTGCTGGCGCGCGAACTCGCGCCGCGCGGCATCACCGTCAACATCGTCTCGCCCGGCATGACCGATACGCCGATGCTGGAAGGCGGCAACGCCGAGATGTTGCGCAAGGTCGGCGCCAGCCTGGCAGCAATGAAGCGCCTCGGCCAGCCCGAGGATGTCGCCGACGGCGTCGCGGCCCTGGTGTCGCCCGACGGGCGCTGGATCACCGGGCAGAACATCCATGTCGATGGCGGAACCATTATTGTTTGAGTCCGGCTACTGACCTGAAATGAATTGAAATCGGCCCGATCAGAAATTTGGCCGGCGTCCCAAAGGTCGGCGATGTTGACTATTTTTGAGGCGTTGCCAGCTCGCTCTGGCGCTTCGTTGTCTTAACTTCCGCCTCAGAGGTTTCCGCCATGAACAAGCAAGCACCGCTCGCCGGCCTGCGCATCATCGAAAGTTCCATCCTCGGCCCGGCCGCCATCACCACCGCCTTCGTCGATCTCGGCGCCGAGGTCATCAAGGTCGAGTCGCCCTCCGGCGATTACATCCGCGAAATGACCTGGCCGATCGTCGAGGGCGTTTCGCTGATGCATTACCACCTGAACCGCGGCAAGAAGAGCCTCACGCTGGATCTCAAGCAGGAAGAAGCGAAGCAGATCTACCGTGATCTGGTGAAGGATGCCGATGTCGTCATCGAGGCCTCCAAGCCGGGTACGCTGGCCAAGCTCGGTCTCGGCTATGAGGAGTTGAAGAAGGTCAATCCGAAGATCGTTTTCTGCACGGTGTCGGGCTACGGCATGAGCGGCCCCTATCGCGACATGCCTTCGCACGGCATCGCTTACGACACCTGGGCCGGCACCGTCACGCCGGCCTATGACGAGGAGGGCTTCTGCTACATCCCCGAGCACGTCAGCATCGGCATCAATGCCGCGCCGCTGTTCGGCGGTCTGGCCGTGCTGGCGGGCGTGATCCGCGCGCGTGCAACGGGCGAAGGCTGCTTCATGGAACTCGCGCAGTCCGATGCCGCCGCCGCCTTCGACTGGTATCGCAATGAGAGCTACATGGCCTATGCGCGCCCCGAGGACGTGGTGACCGGCAACAAGTCGGACGGCTACAAGCGCCGTCCGGTCGCCACTGCCGGCATGAAGGAAGGCGTGCGCTACCAGATGTACGAATCCAGGGACGGCCACGTGTTGTTCATGGCTTCCGAGCAGGCGTTCTGGAAGAACTTCTGCGAGGGCCTCGGCCGCATGGATCTGTTCGACAAGTGGCCGGGTTCCAAGTTCGCCGACCACGCCCGCGGCAACCGCGAGCTGCAGGCCGTGCTGCGCGACATCTTCAAGACCAGGACCACCAAGGAGTGGCTGGAGTTTGGCATCAAGGCCAACACGCCGCTCGCTCCGGTGAACACGCCGAAGAACATCGTCGAAGACCCGCAGTTCCAGGACCGCTTCAAGGTCTGGTCGCATGAGCAGCACGGCGCCGACATGCTCGGCTATCCGGTGAAGTTCTTCGATGTCGACATGCCCGAGCCGGCCAAGGCGCCGACCGTCGGCCAGCACAGCGACGAAGTGCTGCGCGACGTGCTGGGCTACGACGCGGCGAAGATCGCGGCGATCCGCGAGAAGAAGGTGTTGGGTTGATCTGGAAGCGGGGTTTGCTACCCCCCCCCCTCTGCTTTCTTTTTGTCTTAGAGGGGGGGGCAAATGAAATGGCTCTTTTCGCGAATCGTGTGGGTGGGTCATGTAGTGAGCCACCCACGGCGGATACTGGATGTCATGGCGCAGTTGCGCCGAGTCATCCAGGAGTGGGAAATGAGGAAGCCGGAGTTGAATCGAATCACGAAGGCGTTGCGAAATCTGACGCCGGTGCAGCGGAAAGTTGTAGCGGCGGAATTGGCGGCGCTGGATGCGCAGCCGGCCTCGACCGTCATTATTGAAGGGCGCTTCGCCGCTGCGGCGATATGCCCACATTGCGAGGCGAAACGCGTGAGTCGGCACGGTCGCGCCAATGGGCTGCAACGCTATCGTTGTGGAACGTGCGGCAAGACCTTCAGTGCCTTGACCGGAACGCCGCTGTGCGGCCTGCATAAGCGCGGCAAGTGGTTGGGCCAGGCAG
>JBPOIN010000150.1:0-33670 GCA_052034445.1 Pseudomonadota bacterium
ATCTGCGTGCCGCCCTTGATGGCGCCTGCAGTGTTCTTGGCTTCGTTGCCTTCGCCCACAGCAACAGCCGTGGTGTTAGCCTGCGAGGCCTTGATCTCGGTGTTGCCCTGGATCTGAACGCCTTGCGGATTGCTGGAACGCTGAGCTTGCTGAGCAAAAGCCGGGGCGGCGATCAAAGCCGATGCCAGAACCAAAGAAGTGATAAGACGCATAGTGACTCTCCTGTAAAAAATTAAAAATGCAAACAACTACCCAACTACCTTGAACACCACGCGCCGATTCTTCGGATTGCGTGGATCTAGGTTCTTTAACGGCTCTGAAGAGCCCTTCCCTTGTGGAACCAACCGGTTCAGCTGGAGACCACCCTTTTCAACCACAAATTTCACAACGCTGTTTGCTCGCTCACGCGACAACCGGAGATTGACATCGGGATTGCCGCTGACATCGGTGTGTCCCTCGACAAACACGCACCGATCCGGCGCCAATGAAAGAATCTTGGCGATTTTGTACAGAGTCCCCTCGGAAACAGGCGACAAATCCGCACTCCCGACTTTGAACTGAATCTCGAAATCCACTGCCGTGGTTTGCACATTGGCAGGTAGCGAAGCACAGTCTGTAGCCCCCCCCTGCGCTGTCACCGGCTTTGCATTCTGCGTCCCGCCAGCCTCCGGCTCCTTGTCAAACACGATAGCTTTGGGCGAAAACTCGTCTGCATCCGCCTGAACTCCAGGGGCCGACATCGCACGCTGCAAAGCCTTGAGTTTGGCATCCTCACCGCTATCGGCAAACGCTGCCGAGGAAACCACAGCCACCGAAAGCGCTAGCGAAACCAACTGACGATGCGATCTGAAAAAACTGACATTCATGACTCTTCTCACTTGCAAATATTAATGACTTCCTTGGTCGTCACAACAATTTCCTTCGGCGCCTTTTTCCCTGGCTCGGCAGTACCGACATTGACCGAACAATTGCCACCGCGCTTGCTGCCCATATTCACGACGCGCTTGTCATCCTGCCGTTCGTAGCCACCCTTATTGCCATCCGAGCGCGCCCAAGCCTTGGCCTTGGCGTTATCGACCTTCGATTGAGAAGAAGCATTCAACCCCTGCTCGGCATACGCACCAGTGACAACAAAAAGCAGGGCGCTACAAACCACGCTGCCAAAAAACGCTTGCGTCATTTTACTTGCATTCATCGCTGACAATCCCTCCAATATTGGTACACGCCTTTTTGTTACGTCCGCCTACAACGGTGGTCACATTCGCGGCATTCACAGTAATTTTTGTATCGCCCTTTTTGTCGCCTTTCACCACGCCAATCCGATTGCGCGCCACATTGTTCTCGCCCGCCGCAATCGCGGTCACATTACTCGTATTGACATTGATTTCCGTATTGCCCTGGATGCGTGTCGTCTGTTTCTGCCCTTGCGAAACTTGCGCGCAGACTGCTGTCGATAAAACGGCACACCCAAACATCAAAAAACAACGCAAATAGCGATTGTTCATTTCCACACTCCCAGTTCCTGTGAATAAATCGGCAATTTTGTCGGTGGCTTGCCACTGGCGAAGGCCGCACGCAGGCCATCAAGCTGCTGTTGGGTGATCCCAAGCTTGGCGGCGCTGAAAGAGGCGGGATCCGGCGTAAACATAAGGTAGGCCTGCATCTCGTTGATGACAAGCTCTTCTGCATTAACAGAATAATTGTAATTCGACAGGAAACGCCGGAACATCTCGCGCTGCCCTTCAGTCAGAGTGACTTGCCAAAATTTACGACAATAATCGGCGTAATACTTGTTCGTATAGAACTCGCCATGCGCAATCTCGTGCAAAACAATGGCTGTGCGCGCATATTTATTGATCGGAGGCTCATTTTCGCGGCGCTCCTGAATCTGCGGAACCGACAACAAAACCACATCTGCCTGCGCAGCCTGATAAATCCCGCGCCACAGCTTGATGATTCCATGTTCCAGCAAGAAATCGCGTAATGCCGCTTCTTCAGGGAAAAGCTCGATTTTGTCACGATCGGCAAGGTTGAAAAACAAAACCAGTTCGCTGACGAGCAGATCGTGGCCAAATGCAAAATTTGCATTATTTCGCCGGATAGCCTCGAGATATTTGACAAACTCCGCAGCCCCCATCACACGCTTGTACGGCTCATTAAACTGCTCGGTTAACTGGGTCATCCGATTGAAGGTGCGCCCCTGCTGCTGCAGACTCGGGAAATCGAAAATGAGCACATTGGGATTACCCGCAAGACGCCATATCAATTGCTTGCCCGGCTGTGCATGCATGATGGTCTGCACATCGCCAGAAACAATTTCCGTAGCCCGCGCCAAGAAAGGCAACATCATGCATGCAAAAACTGCCGAGCACATCGCCAGCCTGCCGGCAAAAAACATTCCCTGTTTATACAATCCACTCACTCCTGATCTCCCAAACGATAGCCTCGCGCACGCGAAGCATGCTCACCGGCGCTGATTCGCGGCCCGGAGGATTCCCGCCAGGTATTCCGGTCATGGCGTAATCCAACGACCTGAGGACACCAATCCAACCTGCCTGAGGCGCCAGCGTCACGCCACGCCCGGCTCTTTCGAGCCATCACCGCCGCGCGCGTTGCGGCATCCATATTAGCCATGGAGCCACATTGCAGATTAGTCACGACCCAAGTCTGATGCGCCGCTTTACCGTTCAAAACAATGACGGCAGAAGCCGGGGCGGTGTTACACGCCAGATAAGCCACAAAAAGAAGGCCTGCAATTTGCTTATTGCTCGGCAACGCTGACATTATTGCCGTGCCCCCATTCGATCAGATAACTCTTGCCCGACTTGGGTGACCGATATTTCCTTGTACCACGCGGGATTTTTACACCATCAATGCTCACTTCCCCATTGATGATGGTAATTCCTTCAATTTCCACAGAATCCCCTTCGATGATGCCCAACACATTACGCGCCTCGTTGCCGGGCTGTAGTGGAGTCTGTGTTTTTTTGACGACCTGCTGTGCCAGTGCCCCACCCGAGCAAACAATCAGCAGCCAGCAAATCCACTTGAACAATTTCACTTAAGTTACCCTTATCGACGCATACAACGCATAACGTACAAGCATGCTGGCAGATGACAACATTTCACAATAAATGACGGCTTGTGTGAAATAAATCACACTGGCGGCACACTAGGAAATTTATCACTGCTCCCGCTATCTGCAACGCGCCTTGATCTGTTTGCGCCCCTGGACAATCACCACAATATTACCGGCAGCGACATCATCGCCAATGCGCCCCGCCGCATTTTCGGTGGCCCGGCAATCTACAAACGGCAATCCATCCACCCCTTGCCCTCCCCCCGTTAAGCTCCCGTTGGGATGTTCCCCCTTCCGGTATTCAACAGCGCGGGTACGATTGCTGCGCGCCTGTTGCGCAGCATCTCCATTCGCCGGCAATGAGCCATCAGGCACATCCATTAGCGCAGGCAACGCACCTACATCGCCCTGTCGATAGGTCCGGGCCTTGACGGCATTATCCGAACCAGGACCTGAGCTACGCGGCGGAGAAAGCGAAACCTCGTCCTCTGGCGGCAACTCAATCACAATGACGCTACCTGCTGCCGGCTGGCCTTTACGCTGCTGGCGCGCGATATCCTTTAACCGCGCCGCCTCGCTCTGACCGGAAAGCTCTTGCTGCGCAGGAGCCACGATGATTTCCCCACCATTCGCCCCCCCAAAGCAGCAAAGAAAAAAGCACAGCATGCACCTTTTCACAGCCAGCATTTCCCTTTCTCCCGAATATGAATACCGACAGACTCACAGCACCCGCCGAAGTCCATTCCGGCTCAGCGAACCACGGAAATCTCAACCATCCCCGGCACAGCCATCGGATTGTTTTGCCTGAACAGACCGATCACCTCATCGACAGACTTGACCTTGAGCGGGGTCAAATCCTTCGTGCCACTTAAAACGGAAGGCACAAGCAGCTCACGATCAGCACCGATACAAGCCACGCGCTCGCGTCCAGGTTGATCGAATTTGATGTTGAATCCCCCGCTTGGAAGTCGCGTCACCGCTCCGGCTTTCAGTGATGAATCCGCGTGAAAGCGGTTGGGGAATATCCGTGCCACGGTCTTCGCCACATCTTCGTAATAACAATAAACCGTGCCATTGCCATTCAATGACAGATTCAGTCCGAGAATTTCGCCGACCTTATAGGTGGGTTTCGCACCGCGCTCAGTCTGCAGATTGACCATGAACTGCGACGCCGGTTGCGCAGCGACGCCCACTGCACCGGCGGGGACACTTGGCGCAGCCGGCGTTGTCGTCGTGCGCGGCGGCGCGTAGGCTGGCGGGGTATTGAGCGGAGCAGACGCAGCGGGAAGTGCTGCCAGCATATTCTGCGTATCATCCAGCAAGCTTGCATACACATCGAAATTGATGGCGCCATCAGCGATCAAACCAACCTGCGCCTGATACTCTGCTACCGCAGACTTTAGCGACTCGTTCATGACACCGTCGATCGGCCCCTTGTAGCGATTCATGCTGCCGCCCAGCTTGCGTTGCACGAACAAGATGCGATCCTTGTCCTTCATGCTATCGAATCCTTCGCGCGCCTGATTACGCATGGCCGGATTCGTCAAATCAACATCCAGACATTTCCAGTATGGCACCTGGGTAAACTTGCCCAGGGTTTCGATCAAACCCAACTCCACCAGAGCCCGCGTCGTAGCGCCAAGGCCTTCGGAACGGCTGACGTCAAGATTGAAACTCAGCCCCATCTTGAACACCTTGCCACCGGCCTCACCAGAACGCCCGCTCTTGTGAATGATCATGGTATTCGAAGTACTGGTATTCGGCAGAATCCGCCGCGATGCCGCCTCGCCAACACTCATGTCCATGCTGATGAGGTCGTATGAATCGTCCTTTGCCGCGCCCAGATCCAGAAACGGCAAAGAGAGACCGGCGCCTTTGTTGTTGCGCACAGCATTGTCGTCGAGCTGGGTAATCGACCCACGAATATAGTAGTCAGGGCGCTTCCGGAGCTCATTGCCCGTCGCCTCGAACAACCCAGCCAGATCGTCGCTCTTGCTATGGAAATCGATGAATTCGAATGCGTTGCTTTTCAGCGTCATTTTTGCAATCGCATTAATCATCATTTCCTTGGTCCCCAGATTCACCTTGCCGGTTTCGTCCGGAATGCCCGCCGAGGTAATGATGATGCCCTGCTTGCCATACCCGACAAACAACTCATCCATACAGCGCAGAGCCTGGGAAAAATTCGTCAGCGTCTTGACTGCCGGCGTCTTCGGCGCAGAAGAGGTGGTCACATTTGCGCCGACATCTTCATCGGCCTGCGCTACCGCACCGAAAGCCATCAACATCGCCGAAGCCAACAAACGAGAGGAACTAAGCTTGAACATTTTGGATTTCCCCAAAAAAATCTGAATATTTCAGTACCAGATAGCAGTTTGACACACACCAACTTGAACCATGCACAGAAGCTCAAGCATTAATCTTTTGACAGTAATACAAAGTCTTCGCGATGTCCATGTCAAAAGCCATCAAAAAACACACTTACTCATCTGACATCGAACAAATATTCTCCGCCACTTACATGACCGGCGGAAAACACGGCGCCATACTGCGGCTCCTGCGGATAATCCTTGACTACACCTTCACGAACCTGACGATAGATTTCATAACCAACCAAGGCGCCGCGGGCCTTTTCCAGCGTCCTGATGAGATGCCAGGCAAAAATCGAATGTCCATCCTTACCCTCATCCGAAACTGGTTCTTCGTCGCCAGAGGAAAAAGCCAAAACCGAGCGACGGCGCAGAATATCATCTGCCTTGGGGGCAAAGGCCGCAGTCAACTTCTGCTCGCGCGTCAAGGAACCCGAAAAGCAGCTATCCGAAACCAGGATCACCTGGCGCGCCGGGATGGCCTGCAACAACTTCGAGATATCCGAATTCGAAATCCAGTTGGCTGCCGTCTTGGCAGAGCCATCGACAGGAATCCAGAACCCCATCTTGCTGTCGTCCATCAAATAGCCATGACCTGCATAAAACAACAGCACGCTGTCCTCAGGCCGCGCCTCATCCGCCACGTCGTTCAGTGCCCGGATAATTTCCGCCTTGCCCGCATCGCGTACCACCCGGGTCTCGTAACCGTATTGGTTGCGCAGCACTAAAGCCACTTTCTCGACATCCTCGATTGGCGTATTTAGGCGCGGGATCGGATCCACATAGGCATTGTTTCCAAACAGCACAGCGAGACGCCGACGATTTGCAGGCAACGGCACATCCGCAGCCAGCGTACCCCAACCTGGACCCGAAGCAGACGCGGAAGCAGCAGTTCCAACGACATCCTTGGTCTCCTGCGGCGCCTTGGCCGGTCGGCGAATACACAAGGTCCTCGTTGCGGCAGTTACCGAGGGACAACCCGGAACATCCGCCGCCTGTGGATTCTTGCGTAACTCTTCAATGGCCTCTCGATACAGCAATGTGCGCACCTGATGGCGTTGCATGGCAATCGACTGCATCTGCGCCATGCCCGCCATACCGCCCAGGAAGGCTGGCATACGCTGTGCGTGACTCACACCGAAGGCCATGAAAACCGACAAACCAATCAGAAACCTGCCCAAAAACGACTTCATTTCCCATCCTCCAAAGCTGAAGCCTCATGCAAAAAACGCCCCCAGTCGCGCCCCCAACAGCACTCATGCTCGAAACCAGGGACAACGACCACACGTCCCCCCTTTCGCTGCGCAAAACCTTGCACGACAAAAGGGGGAACCACTTCGTCACGCGCACCGACAAAATACAGGCTCGGCGGCAAAACCCTCTGACCAAGGCTGATCTCTGGATCCAGCGATCCGGTCAACGGCGAAGCCCCATGCCATGTGAGCCACACTCCGACAGCCAGCGGAGCCGCCACCGTGACAACCGAAGCGACATCCTTGCGCCGCGCAGCCACCAGCATGGCGATCACACCACCGCCCGAATACCCAACCAACCTGACTCGATGCGCGGAAAAAGACTCTTTCATCTTGTCTATTGCCACATCGTATGCTGCTATCACTTGCGGGGCAAAACGTCGCTCAATCCACCAGACGCTATGGCACTGGCGCAACGCTTCCGGCAACAAATACTGACATGGCCGCCCCAGATAAACCACTGCAGGCCGCTGGTCACCCAACGCCATGGCCAACGCAACCGGTCGCAGC
This sequence comes from Pseudomonadota bacterium, assembly GCA_052034445.1. Taxonomy (GTDB): domain Bacteria; phylum Pseudomonadota; class Gammaproteobacteria; order Burkholderiales; family Rhodocyclaceae; genus Sterolibacterium. The sequence continues at coordinate 7,212 of JBPOIN010000150.1, forward strand.
GGCGTCGGATCATGCGGTGGCATAAACGGCGTTGGCCAGGGGGCTCCATCGCCCTCGATATAGATCGTCACCACCTCGCTCGGCGCAGCAGTGTAACCGCCTCCGCGGCGGGCATAGCTGGCGAGCTCAAACCCGCCAGCCTGCACTGCCGACAGCACAAACCCTTGGTTGCGCGCCTGCTCAACAAGTGATCCCCAACTCCCCGAGCCCCCCGATCCGGCGCATGCCGTCAGCCCAAATAAAAAGGCCGCGCCTGATAGCGCGGCCTTTCTGCAGCGGGAACGCCCCATCAACCTCAGAAACGCACGTTGATATTGGCGATCAACGCTTCGCGCCTGGCATGATCGCGACCGGTTTCCAGCTTGTAGGCCACACCGCCAGTCACGCCGTTGCTCAATGAGAAGAAATTCACCCCCAAAGCACAAAGCCAAGCCGTCTTACCAATCTCAGTGGCCATCTGCACAGCCGGCGCAGCCGAGGTGGAGTGCGTCAAGTCATTCAGATAGGTCAGCCCAAAATACGGCATAACACCATTGTTCATCCAGTAGCCCATCTGGCCGCCCAAGCGAATTTGATCCAGCTTGTTCTTGGTGGCCGTACCCTTCAAAACGCCCAACGTGGACGACCTCAGATCGCCATATTTTTCCTCGCCATAAAAATAGCTTCCCTTGCCGCTGACCTGCCAATTGCCGTACCACTTGACGTAATTCAGATTGGCGCCATAAAACAAACGATCAGCCTCACCATCGACATTCCCCGACGAGGAAGTTTCGTTCTTGCCAAAGCCCAACGTGGCGTCAAGCGACAAGTCCTTGTTGATCTGCCAGGCGACATACGGAGCAATGCTGTAACCATCGCTCGAATGGGTTCCGCTGCTGGCCAAGACGCCATTAGTATAGGATTTGCTGGCGCCACTGCTGTGATCAAAAGCAGCCGACAAACCAACGGTCCACAGCGGCGAAAGCGCGAAGTCCGCGCCTACCACCACGTTTGTCACATCAAGATCGGCATTATGGTTGCGGATGGCACCGTTAGACGAATAATTACCGCGATCGTATTCACTGTAATCCTGACCCACACTGGCCCAAGCATTCCACTTCCCGACCGTATTGCCGGCCGCCATGCCAAGACGCTGGCCGGCATCTGCCTGTGCGGCTGGCGGAGCAGTCATAGAAAAGCGCGCGCTGACTGCGTTCGAGATCGTCAGCACATGCTGCAGATTGGTCGCCGCAATGGTTTGGGTCGCCGCCGCCGAGCTGGCGTTCGAGCCAAAACACTCAGGGTGATTGGATTTAATGTAAGTCATCCAATATTGATCGTTGATCGAAGCATAGTATTCATATGAAGAGAGGACGCTATCACACGAACTCTGCGCCAACGCATTCCCGCTTAGCGTAACCAGCCCCATTATGGCCACAAGCAAACCACCCATTTTTTTAAACTTCATAACGCCCCCCAGACCCTTCAAAAAGAAGTAAAAAACCATTTCCTGATCAGGAGAAGGCCAGAAACGCTCGCCATTCCCGCTTGCGCGGAAATGGCGCAAGCTGCAGCGCGCCTGCTGACGTTCATTATTGCTATGCCAATCAGAAACTTTTGCAATTATAGCTGCTGCTACACAAAAAAATAACAGCAGCCAAGAAAACCAGAAACCAACCTGCAAACCCCTCCCCATAGAGTCTGCCTATCCCATGTTAGGACATCCGGTTATGCAAAACCGGATCCACCAAGAAGAGCGTTAACCGGGTACAAAAAGCAAGCAATTACATGTAATGCACACCGGCAATCTCTATAATCCAGAGAACAACCATCTCCGACGTCTGCCATCTCATGCCCAAAGTCAGCCTTCCAATTCTGACAGGTCTCCTGCTGATACTGTGCCTTGCACTTGGCCTCCAGTTCTCCCATCTTGCGATGCCACTCGACAACCAGATGCTCGACCAGCAATTCCGTCTGCTACGACAGATTGCACCGAAGTCACTCGACAACGATGTTGTCATCGTTGGCATCGACGAAAAAACCTATCTTGCCCTGCCTGAACCAAATGCTCTCTGGCATCCGCACATTGGTCGCCTCCTGCGCGGCATGGCACAAGCCAAACCTGCGGTCGTTGGCTTCGACATCGTACTACCGGTCCGCTCCTACAACTTTCTGATCCCGCAATACGACGTCAGCCTACTCCTCGGAATTCGTGAACTGCGCACCGTGGCTCCGCTCGTGCTGGGACAACCGATCGACGAAAACCGCAATACCCGGCAAATTTTCCCGCCCTATGTCGCCATGGCCGGACAAGACTCGCTGGCCTATGTTGTGATCTGCAAGGATAACGATGGCGTGGCACGCCACTTCACCCAGAACCTGTGCGCCAAAGACACCGACATCACCACACTGGCCGGCCGTATGGCCAACCATTTAGGCATCCGGCAAATCAAATCGGGGTTCATCGATTACAGCATTGGTGCCCCTTTCAACTACATCCCGATGCTCGAAGTACTCAACTGGATCGAGCACAACGATCAGGAACGCCTGAAAACCAGCTTTGCCGGCAAAGCCGTTCTCTTCGGTGCCGTACTGCCGTTTGAAGACCGCCATCGCCTGCCCGTGCCACTGGCAGCAGGAGAACCCGAAACCACGTTGCTGCCCGGCGTGCTGGTTCATGCCCAAGCGCTGCGTTCGCTGCTCACAAACGGCATGATCCAGCCGGCGCCCTCCCCGCTCGCCAGCCTGCTCGCCGCACTGGGTGCCCTGTTCTGGCTGCACCCCGGCAATCTGCGCAAGGTTACGCTCTACACCAGCAGCCTGCTGCTGATCCTTACCGCCAGCACCTTTGCGCTCAGCCACGGTATTTATCTTCCGGCAGTCACCCTCATGCTGTGCTCGACGCTGGGATTCTTCGCACGCCTGACCTATGAATCGGTGCAAAACTACCGCGAGAAAAAGCAATTGCGTTCGGCCTTCTCGGGCTATGTCAGCCCGCCCGTACTCAAGGAGATTCTCAGCGGCCGGATCAAGCCGGGTTTGGGCGGCGAACGCATCTATGCCGCCGTCCTGTTCGCCGACATCCGCAACTTCACGACACGTTCAGAATCTCTGTCGCCGGAAAAAACCATCGAACTGCTGAATGCCTACTTCTCAGAAATGACAATAGCAATTCAAAACAATGGCGGCATGATCGACAAATTTATTGGCGATGGCATCATGGCCTCGTTCGGCGCACCACAGCCACTCGAAAATGCCAGCCGCAGCGCACTCCAAGCCGCAGAAGGCATGCTTTCACGCCTCGAACATCTCAACCTCGACCTCGTCAAGCGCGGCCACACCCCGATCGCCATCGGCATTGGCATTCATGCCGGCGACGTGCTGGCCGGAAACGTCGGTTCGGAATCGCGCCACGAGTACACACTGATCGGCGACGTCGTCAATGTCGCCTCGCGCCTCGAAGGTCTCACCAAGGAGGTCGGCCATCCGGTGGTCTGCTCGACGGTGGTCGCCAACGAAGCGACGCATGCCGCAGCCATGCACGACCTTGGCGAACAAGCCATCAAGGGGCATAGCAAAATTCATGTATTTGGCTGGACACCCAGCGAACCGATACACTCAACCCATTGAGAAACGACCGAGGAATACACCTTGAAAAACCTTCTCCAACTGTTACTCATCCTTGCCGCCACACTCAGCATTGGCTGCCTCCAGACCACCTCGGCGCATGCTGCAGAACCTGCCGCAGTCGCCATGACTACCGACGTACAAGGAACCGTCTGGCTCATCGACGGCGGTAAGCAAAGCAAGCTTGGCCTGATGTCGTACCTGCCGAATGGCGCAAAATTGCGCCTCGACAAGAATGCGCGCATCGCCATAACCTACTTCACCGTATCACGCGAATTCACGCTCAGCGGTCCGGTTGAAGCAGTCGTCGAAACCGACACCTTGCGTAGCCAAAACGGCGCCGCCCCAATCAGCCGCAATCTTGACCAGAACCAGGTTGCCGCAGGCAAGAAGTTCACGGCCCAACAGCGCGAACGTCAAGCACTCGCGACTTTCGAAATGAAGGCGTTCGGCAATCTCCAACTGCTCCAGCCGGTCAACACCAAGTTGCTCGGTGCCCCCACGGAACTCTCCTGGCAGGCCATCCCCAATGTAAAAACCTATCGCCTCACACTCAGCAACGCCCAAGGCAAGACGCTTCACACCGCACAGACGGACACCGCCAGTCTGCGTCTGCCGGAAAATCTCAAGTTGAAAGCCGGGAAGACTTACACTTGGGCAATCGAAGCCACCTCGACGGATGGCCAGAAACAAAGCGCCAGCGCCGAATTCAGCCTGCTCGACGAGGCCACGACGCGCAATCTATCCACACGCAAACCGGCGTCGAATGCCAGCTTTTCCGAGCGTCTGCTCTACGCCACGATGCTCGAAAACGCCGGAGCTAGCCTTGCTGCAAGCACCTACTGGAAAGCGCTTGCCAACGAACGCCCCGAAGACGAAACCCTGCAACAACTCAGCAATCGCTGACTATTGGTGAGCAACCGCTCCCGGCACGCACAACATAACAGCGGTTTCCCCAGCCGCAACAGAACAGGAAAAATCATGGCGACATTGCGAAAATCATTGCTCTGCTCTCTCACCTCCCTGGCCTTGCTCGGCTATCTACCCGTGCATGCCACGAATGAAACCGCTGGCGTATCGAAACCGCCGTCGGCCCAGATTCACGCCATGATCATGACGATTGGCGCCTACCAGAAAGGCATTCCACCCCTTGGTGGCGTCAAATACGATGTCGAAACCGCCACCCAGATCGCCAGAAAAATGGGGGTCATGGAAAGCAACATTCGCGTCTATCGCGACGACGAGCTGACCATGGAAGGCATGAAGAAAGCCTTCGACGACCTCGAAAAACGCGTGCAGCCGGATGACCAGGTATTCATTTACTACTCCGGCCACGGCGGCCGCCAGCTGGTCAAAGACCCGGAACGCGGCGAGCGCTGTGCCGAGGCATTCGTCACCGTGGATGGCGACGGTTTCGTCGATAGCGAAGTGGAAACCCGCCTCAAGCGGCTCGGCGAAAAAGCACAGAAACTCATTGTCCTGATCGATGCCTGTCACTCGGGCGGCATCACCACGCGCGCTCTTGGCGACAAGGAACCTGAATTCACGCCGAAATACTGGCGCAAGGGCGGCGTCGATGCCTGCGCCAAACCAATCAACGTGGTGACGCGCAGCATCAACGCCAACCTCAAAAAAACCGGCAGCGGCGCCAACAATTACACCTACATCGCTGCCGCACGCGACAACGAAATCTCGCTCGACCAGCCTGGCAAGGGCGGCGTCGCCTCGCAGGCGTGGCTCGAATGCATGAACGGCGCCGCAGTCGACCTTGATGGCAGCGGTAGCATGAGCGCCGAAGAAATCCGCACCTGCGCGCAGGAAAAGATCGACACCAAGCTGGCCAAGGCACGCGGCGTATTACCACACCATGTCTCGATCACCGGCAATGCACAGATGAGTGTCGGCTTCAGCGAAAAGGGCGTTGCCTCCGGCGCACCGGCAACCGCTGCCGAACCAGTCAAACCGGCCTCGACCAGCAAACCTGCGAGCAAACCGGTCAAACCCAGCGCCATTGCGACGCTGCAGGACATCTACAACAACCGCGATGACCGACGCTTGGTGGAAATGAAAGCGCCGCGCCAGAAACTCAAGATCGGCAAGGATATTCTCGAATTCACGCTCAAATCGAGTCACGACGGGCATGTCTATCTGCTCATGGTTGGTTCGGACGGCACGACTTTCGACCTGCTGTTCCCGAACCAGATCGACAAACGCAACGAAATCCGGGCCGGCGAAACCCTGACATTACCGCGCGCCACTTGGGAGCTCGCGGTGCAAGGCCCGCCCGGCAAGGATACGCTGCTGGCCATCGTCGCCGAATCGCCGCGCGACTTCTCACGCATCGGCATGCAACCCACCGGCCCATTCTCGGTGATCGATACCCAGGCCAACCAGAACGGTCCGGCCGATCTGCAGCGCGCCACCAGCAGCTCTGCCCATGCCGGCGCCGGAGAGTGTCTCACGGCCAAAACCCGCAACCTGGCGATTCAGAAGCGTTGCTCGAACGCCTATGGTGCAGCAATGCTGGTACTCGAAGAAGTTCAGTAATTCTTGCCGTGCCATGGAAAAAGCCGCATCACTCGAACCGAGTGATGCGGCTTTGCTTTCGAAGCATCGCTAAATTCGCAAAGATTCGAAGGTAAATCTGGTGCCCAGAGCCGGAATCGAACCGGCACGCCTTGCGGCAACGGTGTTTGAGACCGTCGCGTCTACCTATTCCGCCACCTGGGCAAACACTGCTCCGCAATTTTTCGCCTTGCAGCGATTTATCCGGCGCGACTCGCATAAAATGTCGGCCGCGCAGTTGCAGAGAGCTGCGTATTATCCGCGATTCCTCGCCGCGCTTCAACTCCAATGCAAAAAACCAGCCTTCGTCTCGCCGATTTCGATTACGACCTGCCACCGCAGCTGATCGCCCAGGCGCCACTTGCCGAACGCAGCGCGAGCCGGCTGCTGACGCTCGACGGCGAACAGCTCACCGACCATCTGATGCGCGAACTGCCGCAACTCGTGCAGCCTGACGACCTGATCGTCATGAACGACACGCGTGTGCTGCACGCTCGTCTGTACGGGCTAAAGGAGAGCGGCGGCAAAATCGAAGTCCTCGTCGAGCGCGTGATGGGCGAACACGATGTACTGGCGCAGATCCGCGCCAGCAAATCACCGCAACCCGGCAGCCGCTTGCGCCTCGAAGACGCACTCGATGTCGAAGTCGTCGGCCGCGTCGGCGAGTTCTATCATTTACTGTTCCCACGACACGCCATGGCCGTCGAACTGCTCGAACGCCATGGCCGCCTGCCCCTGCCACCCTACATCGAACGCAGCGCCGGAGACAGCGACGAGGCGCGCTACCAGACCGTGTTTGCGCGCGCACACGGCTCGGTGGCCGCACCAACTGCCGGCCTGCACTTCGACCCGCAACTGCTCACCGCACTCGAACAACGCGGCTGCCGGCTGGCCTATGTCACGCTGCATGTCGGCGCCGGAACCTTCCAGCCGGTGCGCGTCGACAAGCTCACCGAGCATCAGATGCACCGCGAGGACTATTTCATTCCGGCCGCTACGGTCGATGCCATCGAAGCCACACGCCGTGCCGGCGGTCGCGTCATCGCCATCGGCACCACCACGCTGCGCACGCTCGAATCGGCGGCCATGCTGCAGCCAGAAAAAAGCCGCCTGCCGGTCGGTTCGGGCGAGACCTCGCTGTTCATCCTGCCGGGTTTCCGGTTTCGCGTCGTGGACCTGCTGCTGACCAATTTTCACCTGCCGAAATCCACGCTGCTGATGCTCGTCTCGGCCTTCGCCGGCATGACGCCGATCCGCCGCGCGTATGCGCATGCAATCGCGCAGGGCTACCGCTTTTTCAGCTACGGTGACGCCATGCTGCTCAAGCGCAACGCGGAACAGACTCCATCATGAATTTCGAACTTCTCGCTCAGGATGGCGCGGCGCGGCGCGGCAAGCTCACGCTCGCGCATGGCAGCATCGACACGCCGGCCTTCATGCCGGTCGGCACCTACGGCACCGTCAAGGCCATGGCGCCGCATGAGATCCATGAAATCGGCGCCCAGATCGTGCTCGGCAACACCTTTCACCTCTGGCTGCGCCCGGGCATGGAGGTCATTGCCGCCCATGGCGGACTGCATCGTTTCATGGGCTGGGACAGCCCGATCCTCACCGACTCGGGCGGTTTCCAGGTGTTCTCGCTCGGCGCGCTGCGCAAGATTTCCGAAGAAGGCGTCAAGTTCGCCTCGCCGATCAACGGCGACCGGCTGTTCCTGACGCCCGAAGAATCCATGCGCATCCAGCATGTGCTGAACTCCGACGTGGTGATGATTTTCGACGAATGCACGCCCTACCCGGCCGACGAACGCCAGGCGGCGACGTCGATGCGTCTGTCACTGCGCTGGGCCAGGCGTTCGCATGACGAACACCAGCGCCTCGAAAACACCAACGCCCTGTTCGGCATCGTCCAGGGCGGCATGCATGAGCCGCTGCGCGATGAATCGCTGGCCGGCCTGACCGACATCGGTTTCGACGGCTATGCGATCGGCGGTCTGTCGGTCGGCGAGCCCAAGGAAGAAATGCAGCGCATCCTCGCCTACACGGCGCCGCGCCTGCCGCAGCACAAACCGCGCTACCTGATGGGCGTCGGCACACCCGAAGATCTCGTGTTCAGTGTCACGCAAGGCATCGACATGTTCGACTGCGTGATGCCGACGCGCAATGCGCGCAACGGCTGGCTGTTTACGCGCCATGGCGACATCAAGATCCGCAATGCCAGCCACAAGGCCGACACCGGACCGCTCGACCCAACCTGTGACTGCCACACCTGCCGCCACTTCAGCCGCGCCTATTTGCACCACCTGCACCGCAGCGGCGAGATTCTCGGCGCGCGCCTGAACACGCTGCACAACCTTTACTACTACCAGACGCTGATGCGCGAGTTGCGCGCCGCCATCGCCGCCGGCGAACTCACCGAATATGTCGCGCGTTTCCACCGGGAACGCGCGGGCGGCTGATATAATTTCATGTTTCCTTTGACTTATTGGAGTATCAAGTGCTGATTTCGAATGCATACGCGCAGGCTGCAACCGGCGCCAGCGGCGACCCGATGGCCAATCTGGCCGGTTTTCTGCCGATCATCCTGATCTTCGGCGTCATGTGGTTCATGATGATCCGCCCACAAATGAAGAAGGCCAAGGAGCAAAAGGCCATGGTCGATGCACTCGCCAAGGGTGATGAAATCCTCACGCAGAGCGGCATTGCCGGCCGCATCACCAAAATCGGTGAAAACTACCTGACACTCGAAGTCGGCAGCGTCAAGGATGCCCCGGTCGAAATCTTCGTGCAAAAGCACGCCATCGGCGCACTGCTGCCGAAGGGCACGCTCAAGAGCCTGTGAGGAGCAAGGCGTGAGGGGTGAGGAGTAAAAGCGTCGTTGCCGAACCGTTAGTACAGTACTCCAGCCCCAGCACTCCAAAACCACGCCCAGCAACCACGACCACTCCTCCCCCCTCACTCCTCACCCCTCACTAAAAATGAATCGCTATCCTCTCTGGAAAAACATTCTGGTCATTCTGGCCTTGGCGCTCGGCCTGCTGTACACGCTGCCGAACTTCTTCGGTGAGTCACCTGCCGTACAAGTCTCCAGCGTCAAGGCGACGATCAAGGTCGATGCCAAGCTGCTGCAGGACATCGAAACCGCCGTCAAGACCGCCGGCATTAGCCATGACGGCCTCTTCGCCGATGCCAACAGCATTCGCCTGCGCTTCAAGGACACCGATGCGCAGATGAAGGCCAAGGACGCCATCCAGAAGGCGCTGAATCCCGATGCCAGCGACGCCGCCTACAGCGTCGCCCTGAATCTGCTGTCGAGCTCGCCCCAGTGGCTCACCAACCTGCATGCGCTGCCGATGTATCTTGGCCTCGACCTGCGCGGCGGCGTGCATTTCCTGCTCCAGGTCGACATGCAGGGTGCGCTGACCAAGCGTCTCGATTCGACGAGTGCCGACCTGCGCAGTCTGCTGCGCGAAAAGAGCCTGCGTCACTCGGGAATCAACCGCGAAGGGCAGAAACTTGTCGTCAAGTTCCGCGATGCCGAAACGCGCGACAAGGCACGCGGCATCGTCAGCGAAGGCCAGCCCGACCTGCTGCTGACAGAAGCGCAGGATGGCGCTGATTTCAAGCTTGTCGGCACGCTCAAGCCCGAAGCGCAGAAACGCATCCAGGAATACGCCCTCAAGCAGAACATCACCACGCTGCATAACCGGATCAACGAACTCGGCGTTGCCGAGCCGGTGATCCAGCAGCAAGGCATCGACCGCATCGTCGTGCAGCTGCCCGGCGTGCAGGATACCGCCAAAGCCAAAGACATTCTGGGCCGCACCGCGACGCTCGAAATCCGCATGGTGGATGATGACAACAGCGCCAACCCCGAGGTCATGGAACAGGCCGCGCGCGGCCAGCCGCCGCTGGGCACCGAGTTCTACACCGAACGCGGCGGCCGTCCGCTGCTGGTCAAGAAGCAGGTCGTCCTGACCGGCGAGCGCCTCACCGATGCGCAAGCCGGCTTTGCCAACGACACGCAAGAACCTGCCGTGCATCTAACGCTCGACTCCGCCGGCGCACGCATCTTCAAGGAAGTCACGCGCGACAACGTCAACAAGCGCATGGCCATCCTGCTGGTCGAAAAAGGCAAAGGCGAAGTCGTCACAGCGCCCGTGATCCGCACCGAAATCGGCGGCGGCCGTGTGCAGATTTCCGGTCGCATGAGCACCGTCGAAGCCAGCGACATCGCACTATTGCTGCGCGCCGGCAGTCTGGCCGCGCCGATGGACATCATCGAGGAGCGCACCATCGGCCCATCACTCGGCAAGGACAACATCGAGAAGGGTTTCCACTCGACGCTGGGCGGCTTCGCCGCCATCGCTGTGTTCATGAGCATTTATTACCTGTTGTTCGGCTTCGTCTCGGTCATCGCGCTAGCCTCCAACGTCCTGTTGCTGTTTGCCTTGCTCTCGCTGCTGCAGGCGACCCTCACGCTGCCCGGCATCGCGGCCATCGCGCTGACCCTCGGCATGGCCATCGACGCCAACGTACTGATCAACGAACGCATCCGCGAAGAGCTGCGCAATGGCGAATCGCCACAAGCCGCCATCCGCGCCGGATACGAGAACGCCTGGGCGACCATTGTCGACTCCAACGTCACCACACTGATCGCCGGCATCGCGCTGCTGATCTTCGGCTCCGGCCCGATTCGCGGCTTCGCGGTTGTGCATTGCCTCGGCATCCTGACCTCGATCTTCAGTTCCGTGGTCGTTTCACGCGCCCTGATCAATCTGATCTACGGCTCGCGACGCAAAGTTACCAAACTCCTGATTGGCCAGGTCTGGAAACCTGGCGTAGCCACCAAGTAACGCGTATGGCGGAATGTTTTACCACACAGGTTGAAACAGTCACCCGCCCAAAAGCCCGTCCCCTCACTGCCCCCCCTCACGGGGGCGCTTACTGGTTGGCTTACTACGCTCGAACGTTTGACCCGGTTTCAAATTTGCTGTTTCACTTTAAAAGAAAGCAAGGGACACTCAAATGGAATTTTTCCGCATCAAGCAGGACATCCCCTTCATGCGCCATGCACTGGTGTTCAACGTCATCTCGTTGGTCACCTTCATCCTGGCCGTCGTGTTCCTGTTCACCAAGGGACTGCATCTCTCGATCGAATTCACGGGCGGCACGCTCATGGAAGCGAGCTATGCCACAGCCCCCGACATCGAAAAGATTCGCAACCGCCTGGTGCAGGACGGCTTCTTCGACCCGCAGGTGCAGAATTTCGGCAGTTCGCGCGACCTGCTGATCCGCCTGCCGCTCAAGGCCGAGGAAGGCAGCAGCAAGAATGCCGAGAAGGTCTTCGCCTCGCTGTGCGCCATCGAAAACGGGCAGATCAGCGAAACACAATTCACCACCGAGAAGGGTGAAAGCATCAAGAAGAACATCTGCCAGAACACCAAGCAGGCCGAACCGCTGCAGCTCAAGCGCGTCGAATTCGTCGGCCCGCAGGTCGGCAAGGAACTCGCCTCGGATGGCGCCATGGCGCTGTTGTTGGTCATTATCGGCATCATCGTCTATCTGGCCATCCGCTTCGAATGGCGCTTCGCCGTTTCGGCCATCATCGCCAACCTGCACGACGTCATCATCATCCTGGGCTTCTTTGCCTTCTTCCAGTGGGAATTCTCGCTGCCGGTCCTCGCCGCCGTACTGGCCGTCCTCGGCTACTCGGTCAACGAATCGGTCGTGGTATTCGACCGCGTGCGCGAAACCTTCAAGAAGAAGCGCGGCCTGACAACACCGCAGGTTCTCAACCACGCCATCACCAGCACCATCTCGCGCACCATCATCACCCATGGCTGCACGCAGATGATGGTCACCTCGATGCTGATTTTCGGCGGCGCCGCGCTGCATTACTTCGCACTGGCGCTGACCCTCGGCATCCTGTTCGGCATCTACTCTTCCGTGCTGGTCGCCGCACCGCTGGTCATGTGGCTCGGCGTCTCGCGCGCACAGTTCATCCAGCAAAAGGTCGTCAAGGAAGAAGCTGTCGTCTGACGGCAATTCCATCACACCAAAAAAACGGCAAGGTCGTAGCGACCTTGCCGTTTTTTATCGCCGGTCTCCGGGACCGGAAACGCTGCTCAGGACTTGCCGGTGCTGCCGAAGCCGCCCGCACCGCGTTCGCTGGCAGAGAACTCATCGACGATATTGAAGCCAACCTGCACCACCGGCACCACGACGAGTTGCGCCAGACGATCGAGTGGATTCAGCGTAAATGCTTCCTTGCCGCGATTCCAGGTCGAAATGAAAATCTGCCCCTGATAATCGGAATCGATCAGGCCGACCAGATTGCCCAAGACGATGCCGTGCTTGTGGCCAAGGCCCGAGCGCGGCAGGATCATCGCCGCGAGGCCGGGGTCGGCCAGATGAATCGCGATGCCGGCCGGCACCAGATGCGTCTCGCCGGGCTGAATCGTCAGCGGCGCATCGATACAGGCGCGCAGGTCGAGGCCCGCCGAGCCGCTGGTGGCGTAATGCGGAGACATTTCACCGGCGTCGTTCTTGAGACGCGGATCGAGAATTTTGACGTCGATTCGATGCATGATTCAGCGTTGCTCCATCAGATGAGAAATATGCGCGACGATGTCGCGTGCCACGACATCCTTGGCGGCCGGGGCAAGTGTGTGCTGACCTGCGGCATCGAACAGGACCACCGTATTGGTGTCGCTGCCCAGCGCCTCCTGCACCAGATTGCCAACCACCAGTGGCAGCTTCTTGGCGATACGCTTGCTCTCGGCATAGGCCGCCAGATTCTGGCTTTCGGCCGCGAAACCGACGCAAAACGGCGCCTGCGGCAAGGCCGCGACTTCCGCCAGGATATCCGGATTGGCGGTCAGTTCGACGCTCAGGGTCGCGCCCGTGGCGCCCTTCTTGATCTTGTGCGCAGCCGCCTGCACAGGCCGGTAATCCGCCACCGCCGCCACGCCGATGAAAATGTCGGCAGCGCCAACCGCCTTGAGTACGGCCATGCGCATTTCGGCGGCGCTCTGTACATCGATGCGGTCGACGCCACGCGGCGTGACGAGACTCACCGGACCGGCGACCAGCGTAACGTGAGCGCCAGCTTCGGCGCAGGCGCGCGCCAGGGCGAAACCCATCTTGCCGGAGCTGCTGTTGGTCAGGCCGCGCACCGGATCGAGCGCCTCGAACGTCGGCCCGGCCGTCAGCAGCACGCGCTTGCCGAGCAGGCGCTTGGGTTGAAAGAAGGCCACCAGATCGGCAAAAATTTCTTCGGCTTCAAGCATGCGCCCCGGGCCGATCTCGCCGCAGGCCTGCACGCCACTCGCCGGCCCCAGCAGTGCCACGCCATCGGCGGCCAGTTGCGCGACATTACGCTGCGTCGCCGGGTTTTCCCACATCTGCCGGTTCATCGCCGGCGCCACCAGCAACGGGCAGTCACGCGCCAGACACAGCGTGGTGAGCAAATCATCGGCACGGCCCTGCACCACCCGGGCCAGAAAATCGGCACTCGCCGGCGCCACCAGAATCGCATCGGCGCTGCGCGTGAGATCGATATGCGCCATGCCATTTGCCGGCCGCGCATCCCATAGGTCAGTCCACACTGGATTGCCGGTCAGCGCCTGAAACGTCGCCGCGCCGACAAAATGGGTGGCCGCCTCGGTCAGCACGGCGTCGACGTGCGCGCCGGCCTTGGTCAGCAGGCGCGCCAGCTCGGCGGTCTTGTACGCCGCTACGCCGCCCGTGACACCCAGCACAATGGACTTTCCGCTCAGTTCGGCCATGACAAATAAGTGTAAAATCGCAGGACAAAAGGGGATTCTAACTCATGGCGATTTCGGATTGGCCGCAAGAAGAGCGTCCGCGCGAGCGGTTACTCAATCAGGGTGCGCAAGCACTTTCAGACGCAGAACTGCTGGCAATCTTCCTGCGCGTCGGCGTCCGCGGCAAAAGCGCCGTTGATCTGGCGCGCGATCTGCTCGCCCATTTCGGCTCGCTCACGCATCTGTTCCACGCCGATGCTGCGGCCTTTGCCGCCATACCGGGCATGGGCAATGCCAAATACGCACAGTTGCAGGCCGTGCAGGAAATGTCGCGGCGCGCCCTCAGCGAAGAAATGCAGGCACGCGATCTACTCAGCGCACCGGATGCGGTCCGCAACTGGTTACGCCTGCATCTGGCGCATCTGCCGCACGAAACCTTCGTCGCCCTGTGGCTCGATGCGCAGAACCGCCTGCTGGCCCATGACGAACTGTTTCGCGGCACCCTGACGCAGACCAGCGTCTACCCGCGCGAAGTCGTCAAGCAGGCACTGCGCCATAACGCCGCCGCCGTGATCCTCGCCCACAATCATCCCTCGGGCCTGGCCGAGCCCTCGCGTGCCGACGAAGCCTTGACGCAGGCGCTCAAACAGGCCCTGGCGCTCATCGACATCAAGGTGCTCGATCATTTCATTGTCGCGGGCCACACCCAGCCGCTGTCGTTTGCCGAACGCGGCCTGCTGTAAACCCGACCTGCGCAGACGGTCGAACCGCCCCCAACGCCAGCAAGTCCGGGGCAAACCGGCCGCAAACACCCCACGCTGAATTTTGACTTGATTAACTTTCAAAGCTTTGGGTATAATCTGCGGCTTCGCTGAATATTGAACAATTTTGGAGCACCCACATGTCTCGCGTTTGCCAAGTAACGGGCAAAGCCCCGATGGTCGGAAACAACGTTTCCCATGCCAACAACAAGACCAAGCGCCGCTTCCTGCCTAATCTGCAGAGCCGCCGCTTCTGGATCGAATCTGAAAACCGTTGGGTCCGTCTGCGTGTTTCCAACGCCGGCCTGCGCACAATCGACAAAAAAGGCATCGAAGTCGTCCTGTCCGAGCTGCGCCAGCGCGGCGAGGCTTGCTGATCCCTGCCGACATCTGACTGGAGAGCATCATGGCCAAAGGCGCCCGCGAAAAAATCAAGCTTGAATCCACGGCCGGTACTGGCCATTTCTACACCACCACCAAGAACAAGCGCACCAAGCCGGAGAAAATGGAGATCATGAAATATGATCCCAAGGTCCGCAAGCATGTTGCCTACAAGGAAACCAAGCTGAAGTAATTTTTCAGCGCATTTTCCGGTTCAGGCTCCAAACAAAAAACCCGCATGCCAAAACATGCGGGTTTTTGTTTTACAGCGCAGCTTTTGCCAGTGCGGTGTGCAGCACCTCAGCAGTGCTCAGCAACACCCGTCTCGACAGCTTACTCGCCGCCCGTCGCGAACACATGCTTGACGCGCAGCGTGCCGGGTTCTTCGAGCAACTTGAGGAGACGGTCGATATTCGGATGCTTGCCCGGATTGGCGCGCGCATCGTCGCTGTGTTCGGCGAAGATCTCCAGCCCTTTTTTCGCCGCTTCCACGGTAATGGCGCCGTAAATTTGCCCCAAGTGGTTGTACACGGCCAGCGAACCGGCCTGACCGGGCTTGTTTTCGAGAGCCGCCACCACGTTGCCCTGCGCGTCAATCAGCTGCAGGGCAACGATATGCGAGACCTTGGGCAATTGCTTGAGGTTATCCGCAAAAGCCATGTCACACCCGCTTGGCCAGTTCGACGGCCTTGCCGACATAGCCGGCCGGCGTCATGGCCAGCAGGCGCTGCTTGTCGTCCTGCGGCAAATCGAGAGCGCCGATGAAGGCTTGCAGCGCCTCACGCGTGATGCCCTTGCCGCGCGTGAGTTCCTTGAGTTTTTCGTAAGCGCCTTCGACGTTGTAGCGCCGCAGCACAGTTTGCACCGGCTCGGCCAGCACTTCCCAGGCGTCATCCAGATCAGCCTGCAGTCGCTCCGGATTCACTTCGAGTTTGCCAAGTCCGCGCAGACAGGAATCATAGGCCAGCAACGAATAACCGAAGGCCACACCCATGTTGCGCAGCACGGTCGAATCGGTCAGATCGCGCTGCAGACGAGAGATTGGCAGTTTCTCGGCCAGATGGCGCAGCAAGGCGTTGGCGAGGCCGAGATTGCCTTCGGAGTTCTCGAAGTCAATCGGATTCACCTTATGCGGCATGGTGCTCGAACCGATCTCGCCTTCCTTGAGCTTTTGCTTGAAATAGCCCAGCGAAATGTATTGCCAGATATCGCGATTGGCATCGATCAAAATCGTGTTGGCGCGCGCGATTGCGTCATACAGTTCGGCCATCGCATCGTGCGGCTCGATCTGAATGGTGTACGGATTGAATTCGAGACCCAGCGATTCGATGAAACGCCGGTTGAACGACTCCCAATCGAAATCGGGATAAGCCGACAGATGGGCGTTGTAATTCCCGACCGCGCCATTAAATTTTGCCGTCATCGACACGGCCGCCACACGCTGGGCGGCGCGTTCGAGGCGCACGCAGATATTCGCCATCTCCTTGCCCAGCGAAGTTGGCGATGCGGTCTGGCCATGGGTGCGCGCCAGCATGGGCACAGCGGCATGCGCATGGGCAAGTTCACGAAACCGCGCCACGAGTTTTGCCAGCGTCGGCGCCAGCACGCTGGCACGCCCCTCCTGCAGCATCAGCGCATGTGAAACATTATTGATGTCTTCCGAGGTACAGCCGAAATGAATGAACTCCTTGGCCGCCATGACCTCGGCATTGCCGGCAAAGCGGTCCTTGAGCCAGTACTCCATGGCCTTGACGTCGTGATTGGTGGTCTTTTCGCGCTGCTTGATGTCTTCGGCATCGGCAATGCTGAACTCGCTACTGGCGCGATCGAGTTCGGCCAGCGTGGCGGGCGAAAACGCCGCGATACCATCCAGACCTTCTTCGGCGGCCAACGCCTTGAGCCACTCGATCTCCACGCGCACGCGGCGCTTGATCAGGCCGTACTCGGAAAAATGATTGCGCAACGGATCAAGCTTTTCGGCATAGCGACCATCGAGCGGAGAAAGCGCACTGAGCGTATTGAGCATGGAAGAAGACATGAAGAAAACGACCGGTAGGGAGTTGAAAATGCGCGGCTCGACACAAGCAGACGCGCGGAAAAATAGCCGAAGATTTTAACATATCGACCACGCCTCCCGAGCAGCCAAAACCCGACGCAACGCACTGAGTGTCGGCCCACCACCTCACGACGCCATCTTGTCATGTCGCAGCTCAACGACGCGATGATACAATCCGCGCTCTTCGTTTCACGGCATCGCAAACCATGAAGTTGCTCGGTTCCCTGACCAGTCCGTATGTTCGTAAAGCACGCATCGTGCTCGCCGAGAAAAAGATCGAATACGAATTCGTGCTCGAACCGCCTTGGGCCGACGATAGCAAAATCCCGCAATACAACCCGCTCGGCAAGATTCCCGTGCTGGTATTTGACGACGACAGCACGCTCTACGATTCGCGCGTGATTGTCGAATATCTCGACAGCGTGTCACCGAACAATCGCCTGATCCCCGCCTCGGGCCGCGAGCGCATCTCGGTCAAGCGCTGGGAAGCACTGGCCGACGGCATCTGCGATGCCGCGGCGGCAGGCTTTCTCGAAACCAAGCGCGCCGCAGGCGAAAAGAGCCAGACATGGATCGAACGTCAGCGCGGCAAAATCCTCGCCGGCCTGCAGGCCATGGCCGACGAACTCGGCGACCAGCCCTGGTGCCGCGGCAACAAGCTGTCACTGGCCGACATCGCGGCAGGCTGCGCACTGGGCTACCTGGACCTGCGCTATGCCGACATCCACTGGCGCGCCGAGCATCCGAATCTCGACAAGCTCTACGACAAGCTCATGCAGCGCCCGTCGTTCGCGGAGACAGTGCCGCGCGACTGAGCGACTGAGCACAGCTCAGTCGCGGTGAGGGCTTAGGCGCAAACCGTACCGCCCCCCGGACACCTCACACATCACTGAACCCTAGGCGATCACCCCACCGCCCAGGCAGACCCGCGATTCATACAGCACCACGCTCTGCCCCGGAGTCACAGCCCACTGCGGCGCGGCGAAAGCAACCTCGCAACGTTGCGCATCGACCGACTCGACCTCGCACGGCGCATCAGGCTGGCGATAACGCGTCTTGGCGCAATACACCCAGTGCGTGTGCGGCATGCGCCCGCTGACCCACGCCAGATCGATTGCTGTGAGACGCTCCTTGAGCAACGCCGGATGCTCATGCCCCTGCACCACCAGCAACACATTGCGCACCAGATCCTTGCCGGCGACATACCAGGCCTCGTGATCGCCGAGCGCATCGGCATTCCCCTTCACGCCGCCGATGCGCAGCCCCTTGCGCTGGCCGAGCGTGTGGTACATCAGCCCGTCATGCTGGCCGATGACCTGATCGCCTTCGAGCGTGCGGATTTCACCGGGTTGCGCGGGCAGATAACGGCCGAGGAATTCGCGGAACGGCCGCTCGCCGATGAAACAAATGCCGGTCGAGTCCTTCTTGGCAAAATTCGGCAAGCCGGCATCCTGCGCCATACGCCGCACATCGCGCTTATACAGATGGCCGACCGGAAACAGCGTCATGGCAAGTTGCGCCTGGTTCAGACGATGCAGGAAATAGCTCTGATCCTTGTTGCCATCCTCCGCCTTGAGCAACTGCTGTTCGCCGAGAAATTCGCGCACCTGCGCATAATGGCCGGTCGCGATTTTGTCGGCGCCGAGCTTCACGGCATGGTCGAGAAAAGCCTTGAACTTGATCTCGGCATTACACAGCACATCCGGGTTCGGCGTGCGGCCGGCCTGATATTCACGCAGGAATTCGCTGAACACGCGCTCCTTGTACTCAGCCGAGAAATTCACGACCTCCAGATCGATGCCGATCACATCGCACACGGCCGCGACATCGATCAGATCCTGGCGCGAGGAACAGTACTCCTCGTCATCATCGTCCTCCCAGTTCTTCATGAACAGGCCGATCACGCGCCAGCCCTGCTGCTTGAGCAACAGCGCCGCGACCGAAGAATCGACGCCGCCGGACATGCCGACGATCACAGTTTTTTGAGACACAGAAGTTCCTTTCAGGCAGCGCGTGAGATCAGTTGTAATGCCGCACGAGTTCGAGGGGATAGCGACGACCGGCCAGATAATCGGCAACGCATTGCTGGATCAGCGGGCTGCGATGCCGTTCGCGCGTCGCCTCGATCTCGGCCGGGGTCATCCAGACCGCGCGCACGATGCCCGTATCGAGCGGGCGCCGGGCTTCGAATTCGCCCAGACAGCCGCAATAGGCAAAACGCAGATAGGTGATGTCGCGCGCCGGACGTTGCCACTGGTAGATGCCGACCAGATGTTCGGGCGTGAAATGCCAAGCCGTTTCTTCGAGCGCCTCGCGCGCGCAGGCGGCCACCAGGGATTCGCCTTCGTCGAGATGGCCGGCCGGCTGATTGAAGCGCAATTCCTTGCCACCCTGACCGTCATCGACCTCTTCCTCGACGAGCAGAAACTTGCCATCGCGTTCGATGATCGCGGCGACCGTGACATTGGGTTTCCAGATGGTTTCGGTGTGGATTTCAGTGTGCGTAGTCATGGACGATATTTTAGCGCTGCCGGCCGTCGGCGCACCGAGTCCGGCGACAAATCGGCTAAAATCGCCGTTTTGCGACTGAATCCCGGAGACTTCTCATGTCCATGTCCGACCGCGACGGCTTCATCTGGTATGACGGCAAACTCGTGCCCTGGCGCGATGCCAACACGCATGTCCTGACCCACTCCCTGCACTATGGTCTGGCCGTATTCGAAGGCGTGCGCGCCTACAACACCGTGAATGGCACGGCGATCTTCCGGCTCAAGGAACATACCGACCGCCTGTTCAACTCGGCGCACATCTATCGCATGACGATGCCGTACGACAAGGAAACCATCATCGAGGCACAACGCGAAGTCGTGCGCGCCAACAAGCTCGAATCCGCCTATCTGCGCCCCATTGCCTTCTACGGCTCGGAAAAGATGGGCATTTCGCCGCGCGGCGCCAAGGTGCATGTCGCCATCGCCGCCTGGCCGTGGGGCGCCTATCTGGGCCAGGACGGCCTTGAAAAGGGTATCCGCGTACGCACCTCGTCCTTCGCCCGCCATCACGTCAACGTCACCATGGCGCGCGCCAAGTTCGCCGCCACCTACGCCAACTCGATCCTCGCCAATATGGAAGCGCTCGATGACGGTTACGACGAAGCGCTATTGCTCGACGTCGATGGTTTCGTCGCCGAAGGCGCCGGCGAAAATCTGTTCATCATCAAGGACGGCGTGATCTACGAACCCGAAATCGCCTCGGCGCTGTGCGGCATCACGCGCGCCACGGTGCATGCACTGGCCAAGGATCTCGGCCTGCAGGTGATTTCCAAGCGCCTGACGCGCGACGACGTGTACATCGCCGACGAAGCCTTCTTCACCGGCACGGCGGCCGAAGTCACGCCGATCCGCGAACTCGACAATCGCCAGATCGGCGCCGGCAAGCGCGGCCCGATCACCACCCAGATCCAGAGCCTGTTCTTCGACGTCGTCAATGGCAAGGTGCCGGCGTACGCCAACTGGCTCACCCCTGTTGCCTGAGGTTGATCATGAGCACATCCGCATCTTCCAATACCGACACCAGCCGCGAAGTCAGCGTCGGCGCGCACGATCTGCCGCTGCACTGCCCGCGGCCCGGCAGCCCCCTGTGGGCGCGCCATCCGCGCGTATTCCTCGACGTCCTCGAAACCGGCGCAGTCCGCTGCCCCTACTGCGGCACGCACTACCGCTTCCAGGGCGAAAAGCCCAAGGGGCACCACTGATCTTCCAGGCCTGGAGGCTGGCGGCTAGGAGCTGGGGAAGCATTTGCGCATTCTGATCGTTGCGCCCTCCTGGATCGGCGACACCATCCTGGCCCAGCCGCTATTCAAGCGGCTGCATGCCCGCCACCGCGCGCTCGAACTCGACGTGCTGGCGCCGGGCTGGACGCGCGCCTTGCTGGCGCGCATGCCCGAAGTCCATGATGTTCTCGAAAATCCGTTCGCCCACGGCGAATTCAATCTTGGCGCCCGCTGGCGCCTCGGCCACGCCTTGCGCGCTGGTCATTACGACCAAGCCATCGTGCTGCCGAACTCCTGGAAATCGGCGCTGGTACCGTTCTTCGCCGGCATTCCGCTGCGCACCGGGTTTACCGGCGAAGCGCGCGTCGGCCTGCTGAACCAACGTCACCAGCTCGACCCGCAAGCCTTCCCGCAACTGGCGCAGCGCTATGCCAGCCTGGCCGATGCACCAGGCAGCGCCAGACCGGCCGCGCCGCAGACTTTGCAGGCCGAACTGACCTCGACCCCGGCGCAACAACGCGCTGCCCGTCAAGTGCTCGGCCTGCCCGAACACGCTCTGCCGGCCGTCTTCTGCCCGGGCGCCGAATACGGCCCGGCCAAACGCTGGCCGGCGCGGCATTTCGCTCGACTGGCGCAGCATCTCGGTCAACAGGGCATCCCGGTGTGGCTGCTCGGCTCGCACAAGGATGCCGCGCTGGGCGCCGAGATCGAACAGCTTGCCAGCGGCAGCGCCCTGAACCTGTGCGGGCGCAGCAACCTCGAACAGGCCATCGACCTGATCGCCAGCGCCCGCCTCGTGGTCAGCAACGACTCGGGGCTCATGCACATCGCCGCCGCGCTGAACCGGCCGCTCTGGGCGTTGTATGGTTCATCGAGCCCGATCTACACACCGCCGCTCTCGGCACAGGCCAGGATCATCTCCACGCACGCCGAATGCAGCCCGTGCTTCAAACGCGTCTGTCCGCTCGGCCATTTCAAATGCATGGAAGAGCTCACGCCCGAGCTACTGCTCGACCAATACCCGCTCTGAGATCCCGCATGCAGAAAGTCACCTTCACGAGCCCGCAGGATGCCGAAGCCGCGTTTTACGATGCCCTCGAACGCGCCGATCTCAATGCGCTCATGGCGGTCTGGGCCGAGGACGAAGACATCGTCTGCATCCTGCCCGGCGGCGTTCGCATGACCGGATTCTCGAATGTGCGCGAAGCCTGGCAACGCATCTTCGAAAGCGGCCGGCGCCTGAAGATCAGCATCTCGCACCAGATGATCCAGCAAAGCATGGCCACCTCGATCCACCATCTTTCGGAACGCATCGCCCTGCGCGACACCGAACCGGAACAGAGCGCGCCGATCCTGACCACCAATGTGTTCGTGCGCGGCGCGCTCGGCTGGCGCCTGCTCGTGCATCATGCCTCGCTCGCGCCGGCGGATGATGAAACCTGCGCCGCCCACAAGACCCTCCACTGAGCGCGCCACCGAGCGCCGCAAACCGCGCTGAACCGGCGTGCACGGATATGCCGTGCAGTGGAAAATGCGATAATAATTCCCATTCGTCCAGAACCAGAGAATTTCAGGAGACACGCAATGAGCATACCGGCAGCCGAGATTTTCAAGGCCTATGACATACGCGGCATCGTCGGCAAAACCCTGACGCCGGATGCCGTGCGCCAGATTGGCCAGGCGCTGGGCTCGGAGGCCGCCGCGCGCGGTCAGCGCTGCGTGGCGGTCGGCCGCGACGGCCGCCTCTCGGGGGCCGAACTCGCCGCCGCGCTGGCCGAAGGCTTGAATGCCGCCGGCATCGACGTGGTGGATATCGGCTGCGTACCGACGCCGCTGTCCTATTTCGCCGCCTATCAGCTCGGCACCCACAGCGCGGTTTCCGTCACCGGCAGCCACAATCCGCCCGATTACAACGGCCTCAAGATGGTGCTGGGCGGCGACACGCTGCATGGCGAACAGATCCAGGCCCTGCGCCGCCGCATCGAAAGCGGCGATCTGCTGCGCGCAAAACGCAAGGGCAAGCTCAGCCATGCCGACGTCAGCGCGGCCTATCTCGAGCGCATCACCAGCGACGTCAAGCTCAGCCGCCCCATGAAAGTCGTCGTCGATTGCGGCAACGGCGTGGCCGGCAAACTGGCGCCCGAACTGCTGCGCCGCATGGGCTGCGAGGTGGTGCCGCTGTTCTGCGAAATCGACGGCCGCTTCCCGAACCATCATCCCGATCCGTCGAAACCCGAAAATCTGCGCGACGTGATCCGTACCCTCAAGGAAACCGATGCCGAGCTCGGGCTGGCCTTCGACGGCGACGGCGACCGCTTGGGAGTGGTCACCAAGGATGGCGAAATCATCTACCCCGACCGCCAGCTGATGCTGTTCGCCGCCGACATCCTGACGCGCAATCCGGGCGCGCAGATCATCTACGACGTGAAGTGCTCACGCAACGTCGCGCTCGCAGTGCGCCATCAGGGCGGCCAGCCGCTGATGTGGCAGACCGGCCATGCGCTGATCAAGGCCAAGCTCAAGGAAACCGGCGCCCCGCTGGCCGGCGAAATGAGCGGCCACATGTTCTTCAAGGAACGTTGGTACGGCTTCGACGACGGCCTGTATGCCGCCGCGCGCCTGCTCGAAATCGTCTCGCGCTGGAGCGATGCGAACTGGCCGCTCAAGCACCTGCCCGACGCACTCTCCACGCCTGAGCTCAACCTCAAGATGCAGGAAGGCGAGCCGCACGCGCTGATCGCCAAACTCAAGCAACAAGCCCGGCAATTGCTGCCCAATGCCACCGAGCTCAACTGCATCGACGGCGTGCGCGCCGAATATGCTGATGGTTTTGGCCTGGCACGCGCCTCGAACACCACACCGGTCGTTGTGCTGCGTTTCGAAGCCGATTCCGCCGCCGCCCTGAAACGCATCCAGAACGAATTCCGCCAGGCGCTGCAACGCGTCTGGCCCAGCCTTGACGTGAGTTTCTGATGAGCAAAGAACAAAACATCGAGGAAGTTTTTCTCGGCCGTCAGCCGATCATGGATCGCAACCAGCAACTGGTTGCCTATGAACTGCTGTTCCGCAACGGCCGGCAGAATTTCGCCGTGATCGACGACAACGTCGCCGCGACCGCCCAGGTGATGCAAAACGCCTTTGCCGAACTCGGCATCGAAACGGCGCTCGGCCCCTACAAGGGCTATATCAATTGCGACGAAACGATCCTGCTGTCGTGCCTGATCGACCTGCTGCCGGCCGACAAGATCGTCCTTGAAATTCTCGAAATCGTCGAAATCTCGCCGCGCATCGTCGAACGCTGCCGGGAACTCAAGCAACGCGGCTTCACGCTCGCCCTCGACGATTTCACCCATCTGCAGGACAAGCACGCCCCGCTGCTCGATGTCATCGACATCGTCAAGGTCGACATCATGCAGATGGACCGCGACACCCTCAAGCAGACCACGCTGGCCCTGCAGAAATGGCCGGTCCAGCTGCTCGCCGAAAAGGTCGACTCCTTCGAGCAGGCCGCCTTCTGCCATGCCCTCGGCTACGCCCTGTTCCAGGGCTACTACTTCGCCAAGCCAACCATCGTCGCCGGCAAGAAACTCAGCCACTCGCAGATCGCCCTGCTGCAACTGCTCAACCTCGCGCTTGAGGATGCCGATGTCAAACGCATCGAAGCGGTGCTCAAGCACGAGGCCGGCCTGACCGTGAACCTGATGCGCCTGAGCAATTCCGCAGCGGTCGGCGCGCGCACCAAGGTCGCCTCGATGCGCCACGCCATCACCATCCTCGGTCGGCGCCAGTTCCAGCGCTGGCTACAGCTACTGCTGTACACCAACCCGGCCGGTGGCGCCAGCACACTGGCCAGCCCGCTGCTGCAACTCGCCGCCACGCGCGGCCGTTTCATGGAATTGCTGGCGCCCAAGGTTCGGTCCGGCGACCACGAATTCGAGGATCAGGCCTTCATGTGCGGCATCCTGTCGCTGATGCCCACGCTGATGAGCATCGCGATGAGCGAAATCCTCGCCTCGATCAACCTCGCCACCAATGTGCGCGAAGCCCTCGAATCTCACAGCGGCACGCTCGGCCAGATGCTGCAACTCGCCGAAGCCCTCGAAAACGGCGATGGCGCCACCTGCCACATGCTCACCGCGCAACTCAACGGCATCGACGCCCACACCGTGAACGCCTGCCTGACCCAGGCCTTGAGCTGGGCCTCGCGCATCAACGAGGAATCGCAGACGGACTGAGGCGTTGGCTGACGTCAGTCAGTCAACGCCGCATGCACGCCGCCCGGGCGCACAAGGCCAGCAGTCATTCCATTGCCACTCCGAATCGGGACTGCAGCCTGCAACGCTGTGAGAGCGCAAGGCGCTTCTGCAAATTGGGATAGCGCAGGATAACTGCCAGGTTCAATCCTCAGGCACCGCCGACACGCGCGGCGCGTCGCTGCGGAATCGGCAATGCATCGACGTCCAGCGCCGCAAAGCGTCGATGAACTTTCTGCGCAAAGCCGACACTGGACGCTTGCGCCTGCAATGCCCGCCGCAGAATGTCGCGCGCCTCCTGCTCCATGGAACAACCATGCTGCGCGGCTTGCAAACGCAGCAGCGTCTTGAGTTCATCGTCGAAGTTGCGGATCGTCAGGCTTGCCATGTTCCCGCTCCGGGTGATTGCAATGCATGTACGGTCATAACCAAGAATTGCGCAGACAGAAATATTGGATTGTTAGACGTGACCCCGTCAGCTCTGCGAACGATGTTTTTCCAGGGCTTGTTATTGGGAACACATTGGCCCTTGGCAATTAAACTTGCTGAAGCTATACACACTGGAATGACCGGGGTTTCCTTTTGGCATTGGCACACCTTTTGGAATAAAAAATGTGGCTGAATCGCCACCCCACAACCCAGACGGATAAGTGAATGCTTTAAGCACGACGTAGGCACGGAAGGTGCTCGGTCGATGAGGCTTAGCACGGCCCTCCCCTGCGATAACGGGAAGATCTGGGCTGGCTGTACTTGCTGCGACTGCATTGACCCATGCATCAGCATCAGCATCAGTTGCTATCCGCAGCAGCCCTTTGCGGACAGCCTCTTCGAGTCCTGCGGGCCCGGCAAGCGGCGCATTTTTGTCGAAAAATGATTCTGGCGGCGCCGATTCATTAGTGATCAACTTCGTACCGATAGGCACTGCATTGCCGATAGAAACTACGCCGCTCTTCCCAAGGAAAACCAAGTCTGCTGGACGTCCGAAAAAACGTCTGGAAAGCGGATTTATTTTATTGAGATCATTTTCGCCAACATAGAAATATCCGCAGGGACTTTGATTGTCATTACTTGCATTCAATACTGGGATGTCAGCTGCAAGGCCGGCAATTGTCTGACGATGGTATCCACTCACGAGAACCGCCAAGATATGAGTATCTGTAGTCCATTTGACGTTCCAGATTGTCGGTTCATAAGCGCCCAACATGAGAACAACAGGTTCGCTCGAAAAATGAACGGTCACGTCCATCTGCGTTGCTTCGTGTCCACTTTGATCGATCTGAAAGCCAGTGGTGCGTCCTGAAT
>JBPOIN010000168.1:0-6351 GCA_052034445.1 Pseudomonadota bacterium
CGAACCGCAAAGCCTTCAATATCTGGCGCACGGCGATCTCTGGGACTACCTGTATCAACGCGCGACCCGGGATGAGACGTCCGGACATCCGGCACAGCGCGTATTCCTGCCATTGACTCTGGAGATGGGCTCCTGGCTCTGGGTCAAGAAAAACCCGCGCCAGCTGTTTTCGCGTCACGGCATATTCAATCCGCTGATCCAGCATCGCCAGCAACGCGTGCTGCGCAAACATCTGTCCTGGCTGGATTTTCTGGGCCGGGCCGCGACAGGCTACCCATGCTGGTTGCCGACCGGGGAAGAACGCGAACGCCACCGCCAGGCGGCGCTGGACCTCTGGTACCGGCCTGGATTGACTTCGGCCCCATGAGCACCTGGATCTTCCTGCGCGGACTGACGCGTGAGAGTCGCCACTGGGGCGATTTTCCGGCGCTCTTCCGCCACGAAATCCCTGCCGCCGGGATCGTCATGCTCGACCTGCCCGGCAACGGCAACCTGAACACGCAGCGCAGCCCGGCCAGCGTCGAAGCGCTGCTATGCGCCTGTCGCGCCCAATTGCTGGCGCGCGGCATTCCGCCGCCGTATCACCTGCTCGCCATGTCGCTCGGCGCCATGGTCGCCGTGGCCTGGGCCGACCGGCATCCGCAGGAACTTGCCGGCTGCGTCCTCATCAATACCAGCCTGAGACCCTACAGCCGCTTTGATCAACGTTTGCGGCCGGCCAACTACCTGACGCTGCTGCGCCTGATCTGCCCGGGAATCAGCGCCGCCGCGCGCGAAAGCGCCATCCTGCGCATGACCAGCCGGCTGGCGCCGCAGCGGCCGCAGATCGTCGCCCAGTGGAGCGCCTGGCAGCGCACCCATCCCGTCACGCCCGGCAACGCACTACGCCAGCTTTGGGCCGCCTGCCGCTATCAGGCGCCGCCCCATCCACCGGGCGTCAACCTGCTGATACTGGCGGGTGCCGGCGATACACTGGTCAACCCGGTTTGCTCGCGCCAGCTGGCGCAACGCTGGCAGGCCGCGTATGTCGAACATCCCGGCGCCGGCCACGATCTACCACTCGATGCCGGCCCTTGGGTGGCCCGGCAGGTCGCTCGATGGTTGGACAGAACGCAGCCCGGCGTCACGTCGTCTTGAGCCGCAGAACTTCGACAGCGCCCGTATTTTCAGCCTGCGCAGACGCCTTACAGCAGATCAGCGTATTTTCAGTGCTGAAGAATCAGCGGCTGCTCAGATTCAGGCCGACGACGCCGACGACAATGACAGCAAGAAAAAATATCCGCAGCGGCGTCATCTGCTCGCCGAAAAACACCGCGCCGATGGTGGCGATGATGGCGATGCCGACGGCGCACCAGATCGCATAGGCGATGCTGACATCGAGGGTTTTCACAGCCATGGTCAGGCTGACGATGCTCGAACAATAAAAGACGAAGATGCCGACCGAAGGCCAGAATTTCTGGAAGCCATCGGAGAGCTTCATGCAGGTGGTGCCGGAAATCTCGAAAATGATTGCGGCGGACAGGAAGAGCCAGTGCATGGGGGGCGAGAGTAGTGAGTCGAGAGAAGTGAGTCGAAAATAATGAGTGCGCCAGGGGGAAAGCAACGTCCTTACGTTTCCCCCTGGTCCCTGGCGACTGATCTCTGGCTTCAGCCCTTTCTGGCGACGAAACGGCCCTGGGCGATCTTGCCGGCTTTGGCCAGCTGACCGAGGAACATCATTTCGGCGGCGACCGCACTGAGCATGTTGGTGTCGAAATTCAGGATGCGCAGCGCGTCGTAGGTGAATTGCTTATCGACCATGTTCAGGTACAGATCAACATAGGGATCGAAGCGCCCCGTATCGTTGGCTTCGATGACCTGACAACCGTTCTGCTGCAGCAGTTCCGCATAGCCGGCAATGGACTGGACATTGGGAAACTTCATGAACGCCAGGTAACGATGGCTTTCCTCGGCCGTCATCGGCACTTCGCCGAGCACCCAGTCGGTGAAGGCGATCGTGCCGCCCGGCTTGACGATGCGCGCGGCTTCGCGGATCAGCGCCGGCTTATCGACCACATAACACCAGGCATCCTCGCCCCAGACGAAATCGGCGCAGCCGTCCGGCAGGCCGCTGTGCGTCACGTCGGCATGCACGAACTCGGTGCGCTCGGCCAGACCTTCTTCGGCGCAGCGATGGCGGCCGCGATCGAGCACGGTTTCCGAGGCATCGACGCCGGTCATTTTGGCGACATTGCGGAAGCGCGCCAGGAAGCGCATGCCGGCGCCGTTGCAGCAGCACAGATCGACGCCATGCTGGGCGCCGGCGATACCAGCGCGTTCGGAAAGATCCATCGACGACTGGAAGCCGCCGATGTGAATCTGGTGCCCCATGATGAGCTCCCACAGATCACCTTCCGCGCCGTTATAAACATTTTTGACTTCGTTGAGACCGATCCCATTGCTCATGCCCTGCCTCCTCGTTGTGGATGAATCGAAAAACCGCGTGCGGTACGTGGAATTTATATTACAAGCTTGTTAATTTCAAGCCAAGGATGACCCGGGTTGCTCATTCCGGGCACTTTGTCAGGGCGGGAACATGATCGGCATCAAGCGCCAAACCCATCGAGTGCCGAGCTGAAGGCGCCGCCGGATCCAGGGGGGCGGATCAGTGCGCGGCGTCGGTTTCCACTGTTTCCGGCAAACGCGTCGCCAAAACCTTGTCGACGCGCTTGCCGTCCAGATCGACAACCTCCAGGCGCCAGTGCTCCCAGGTAATGACATCGCAGGTTGCCGGCAGACGCCCGAGCACCCACATGACCAGGCCGCTCAGGGTGTGATAACGCCCCTTGTCCTCTTCCGGCACCGACTTGAGTTCCAGGCGATCCTTGAGTTCCGGCACCGGAATCAGGCCATCCAGCAGCCAGGAACCGTCTTCGCGCTGAACCGCCCAGGAATCTTCCTGATTGCGCGGCTTGAACTCTCCGGTCACCGCCTCCAGCACATCCTGCAGCGTGACCAGCCCCTGCACCTCGCCGTATTCATCGACCACCAGCACCATCTGGGTGCCGGAAGTGCGGAAATGGCCGAGCAAGTCCATGCCGGTCAGCGTCTCGGGGACGAAGACCGCCGGCTGCAGTTGCGCTGCGAGATTGGTCGGCCGCCCCTTGAGGGTCTGGTTGAGCAACTGCTTCGCATTGATGATGCCCAGCACCTCGTGCCAGCCGCCGCGGCACACCGGAAAGCGTGAATGCTCGGAATCGGCCACCAGTTTCAGGTTGTCTTCGAGCGATTTTTCGACATCCAGACAGGTAATGTCGCCGCGCGGAATCATCAGCGAACCGATCTGGCGATCGTCCAGACGGAAAACATTGCGCACCATGTCGCGTTCCTGCTGCTCGATGACGCCCGACTCGGAGCCCTCTTCCAGCATGGCGTGGATTTCTTCCTCCGTGACGCCTTGCCCGGCCTGCTCGCGTTGCCCCATCAGACGCAACAGCGTGTCGGTGGAGATGGACAATAAGTGCACGAACGGACGCGTGAGCGCGGAGAGAAACTGCATGGGGCGGGCCACCATGCGCGCGATGCTCTCGGGGTTGAACTGGCCGATCCGCTTGGGCACCAGCTCGCCAATCACAATCGAGACATAGGTGATGACCACGACCACGAGGGCGGTGGAAACGATACTGCTGGATTCCTGGTCAAGCCCCAGGGCCTGAAGGCGCAGCGCAAGCGGCGCCGCCAGCACGGCCTCGCCGATGATGCCGTTGAGGATGCCGATCGACGTGATGCCGATCTGGATCGTCGACAGGAAGCGCGTCGGCTCATCGTGCAGTTTGATGGCCACCACGGCCGCGCCGTCGCCATCCTCCGCCAGACGCACCAGCCGCGCGCGCCGGGCGCTGACGAGAGCGATCTCCGACATGGCGAACGCACCGTTGAGCAGCACGAGAATGATCAAAAACAGAACTTCCATGGCGAGATCCAGAGAGAAATACGGCAGTGTAAAAACGGTCAAAGCGCAACGACAGAAGAGTCCGCACGCAGCGATGGCCTGTGGTGGTTTCTTGTCGTTCCGCGTAAATCCGCGCTATTACACCACATCATGGCAGCGTAGCGGATTGCCGGGAATACCGGCGGCGAGAGAAAAATAACCGATCAATACCAAATGAATATGAATTTTTCCGAGTAATCGCCGCCAAGCCTCGCCAGCACAGCGAATCATTTCCGGAAATCACAAACCCATAAAAACTGGCAGACAAACATCAGGCGTCGCAAGGGCTACAGGAAATAACAGACAGAAATCAATATTCATCATGGATAGCAGACTCACAATCCCTGTCCGGCAACCGCAGATAACCGGCCGCCGTCCCGGGATCGGCCCCGGGCAGATAGGGCAGCACGCCGAGCAACGGCGCGGGCAGGCGTTGCCGCAGCGTGGCGAGGTTTTCCGCGAAATTGGCCATCTGCGGATCAATGCGGTTGGCGACCCAGCCAGCCAGTCTGAGGCCGCGCGCGGCGATGGCCTGTTGGGTCAGCAGCGCGTGGTTCAGGCAGCCCAGGCGCATGCCGACGACGAGAATCAGCGGCAAATCAAGGCATTGCGCCAGATCACCCATATCGTGCTGCGCGTCGAGCGGCACGAGAAAGCCGCCCGCGCCTTCGACGACCACGGCTTCGGCGCCCGTCGCGGCGACAAGTTCATGGAAGCGTTCGACAATCACGGCGGGATCGATGCGCACACCGGCCTGGGCGGCCGCGATGTGGGGCGCAATGGCCGCTTCGAAGCAGTAGGGATTCACCAGATACGCGGGGGCCGGGCAATTGCCGGCGGCCATGAGCGCGGCGACATCGGCATTGAGCGGTTCGCTCACTTTGTCCTTGCCGCCCTCCCCCGCGACGCTCGCGCAGCCTGCCGCAACGGGCTTCATGCCGACCGACTTCCAGCCACGGGCGCGGCACAGTTCAAGCAGCGCGGCGGCGACCAGGGTCTTGCCGACATCGGTGTCGGTGCCGGTCACGAAACCGGCAAAGCGCAGCGCGCTGGCGGACGCTTTCATGCCGACGCTCCGCTTTCCAGCCGGTCGAGTGCGGCGACGAGACGTTCCACCTGCACGCTGGTATGCGCGGCGGACAGCGTGATGCGCAGCCGGGCGGTGCCAGCCGGCACCGTGGGCGGACGAATCGCCGGCACCCACAGGCCGGCGTCGAGCAGCGCGGCGGTGACGCGCAGGGCCTCGCTGTTGCTGCCGATGATGAGCGGCTGGATCGGGCTGGCGGAGTCGAGCAGACGCCAGCGGCCGCGCGCGGCGCTGGCTTGCAGACCGGCGCGCAGCTGGGCGATCAGCGCATTCAGGTGATGGCGACGGGCGGCGCCGTGTTCGATGAGGTCAATGCTGGTCAGCAAGGCATGCGCCAGCAGCGGCGGCGTGCCGGTGGTGAAAATGTAGGTACGGGCGCGCTGCAACAACCATTCGACGGCGTCGGCGGAGCCGGCCACAAAAGCGCCCGAAACGCCGGCGGCCTTGCCCAGTGTGCCCATGTAAAGCACGCGCGCCGACCGATCCGTCAGGTCGGCCTGCGCCAGGCTGCCGCGGCCGTCCGGGCCGAGCACGCCGAAACCATGTGCGTCGTCGAGCACCAGCCAGGCGGCGTATTTCTCACACAGCGCGAGCAAATCCGCGAGCGGCGCCTGGTCACCGTCCATGCTGAACACGGCGTCGCTGACCACCAACTTGTTGGGCGCGGCGCTGGCGGCCAGCTGTGTTTCAAGCGTCAGCAGGTCGAGATGCGGGTAGATGTGCTTGTCGGCGCCGGACAGGCGGATACCGTCGATGATCGAGGCGTGATTGAGTTCGTCGGAAAAGATGGCGTCGCCGCGCCCGGCAAACGCCGTGAGCACGCCGATGTTGGCCATGTAGCCGCAGGAAAAGAACAACGCACGCGGCAGGCCGACAAACGCCGCGAGGCGTTCTTCGAGCGCATGGTGCGCCGTGTAATGACCGCTGACGAGATGCGAGGCGCCCGAACCGACGCCATAACGCGCCACGCCGTCGCTGACGGCCACAGCGAGCGCCGGGTCGCCGGCCAGACCCAGATAGTCATTGCTACAAAAGGCCGTGACGGGACGGCCATCGACGACCACTTCCGGGCCGCAGGCGCCCTCGACCAGACGTCGAACACGCAGCAGGGACTCTTCGCGTAACTTATCAAGTTTATCCTGCAGGCTATTGTTATTCATTAGCTTTACCAGATTGAACGACAGAACTCCGAACTGGCGCAACCGTTTAGGTCGAGTTTCAACCCGACTGGTGTGAGTCGGGGGGCAGCCCCCACACCACCCCCCCACCCCCCCCCCCAATCAGTCCACCCAGC
>JBPOIN010000115.1:0-10673 GCA_052034445.1 Pseudomonadota bacterium
GAAATGCCGGTTATTACCCTGCCCGATGGCTCCCGACGCGAGTATCCGCAACCGCTGACAGTTTCCGAAGTGGCGGCCTCGATCGGCGCCGGACTGGCCAAGGCGGCATTGGCCGGTCGTGTAGACGGCAAGCTGGTCGACACGTCTTACCTCCTTGAGCAGGATGCCAATCTGGCCATCATCACCGACAAGGATGCCGACGGTCTGGACGTGATTCGCCACTCGACGGCACACTTGCTGGCCTATGCCGTCAAGGATCTGTTTCCCGAGGCGCAAGTCACCATCGGCCCGACGGTGGATAACGGTTTTTACTACGATTTTGCCTGCAAACGCCCGTTTACGCCGGAAGATCTGCAACAGATCGAGCAACGCATGCAGCAGCTCGCCAAGAAGGATTTTCCAGTCACGCGCGAAGTCTGGGCGCGCGACAAGGCCATCGAGTCTTTCAAGTCGGTCGGCGAGCACTACAAGGCCGAGCTGATTACGGCGATTCCGGCCGACCAGGAGGTTTCGCTGTATCGCGAAGGTGATTTCGTCGATCTATGCCGCGGCCCGCATGTGCCATCGACCGGCAAGCTCAAGGTGTTCAAGTTGATGAAGATGGCGGGCGCCTACTGGCGCGGCGACCAGAAAAACGAGCAGTTGCAGCGCATCTACGGCACCGCCTGGGCCAAAAAGGAAGACCTCGACGCCTACCTGCACTTGCTCGAAGAAGCCGAGAAGCGCGACCACCGCAAACTGGGCAAGCAACTCGATCTGTTTCATCTGCAGGACGAAGCGCCGGGCCTGGTGTTCTGGCATCCGCACGGCTGGATCGTCTGGCAGGAGATCGAGCAGTACATGCGTCAGGTCTATCGCGACAACGGCTATCAGGAAGTGCGCTGCCCGCAGATCCTCGACAGCAGTCTGTGGGAGAAATCCGGACACTGGGGCCACTACAAGGCCAATATGTTCGTTACCGAGTCGGAAAACCGCGACTACGCCGTGAAACCGATGAACTGCCCGGGGCATGTGCAGATCTTCAACAACGGCCTGCGCTCGTATCGCGAACTGCCCTTGCGCTACGGCGAATTCGGCTCCTGCCACCGCAACGAACCTTCGGGCGCCTTGCACGGGGTGATGCGGGTACGCGGCTTCACCCAGGATGACGGCCATATCTTCTGCACCGACGACCAGATCGAGTCCGAGATCACCGCCTTCAACACCCAGTTGCGCAAGGTCTACGCCGACTTTGGCTTTACCGAAGTGGCAGTCAAACTGGCGCTGCGCCCCGAAAGCCGTGTCGGCTCCGACGAGGATTGGGACAAGTCCGAGAATGCGCTGCGCTCCGCCTTGCGCGCCAGCGGCCTGGAATGGGAGGAGTTACCCGGCGAAGGGGCTTTCTATGGCCCCAAGATCGAGTTCCACATCAAGGACGCGCTGGGCCGTTCCTGGCAATGCGGCACGGTGCAGGTCGACCCGTCGATGCCGGTGCGCCTGGGTGCCGAATACGTCGGCGAAGACAACGCGCGCCACACGCCGGTCATGCTGCATCGCGCGGTACTCGGCTCCCTGGAACGCTTCATCGGCATTCTGATCGAACATCACGCCGGCGCCTTCCCGTTCTGGCTGTCGCCTGTGCAGGTTGTGGTCATGAATATCTCCGAAGCTCAGGCCGACTACGCCGGCGAAATTGGCGAAAAGCTGCGTGCAGCGGGCCTGCGCGTCGAAACGGATTTGCGCGGCGAGAAAATTGGCTATAAAATACGCGAACATAGCTTGTTGAAGCGGCCTTATCAAATTGTCGTCGGCGACAATGAAAAGGCTGCCGGGATGGTCGCCGTGCGAGCCCGAGGCAATCAGGATCTCGGGCAAATGCCCCTCGAATCGTTGATCGAACGCCTGTTGCAGGAAAAAGGCGTGCGCGGAGCTAACAGCGCGGCGCCCTGATTTTTTTGTTTTTTTGGAGAGTTAAGCCATCGCCCAGGACAAGACGCAACGCGTCAACCACGAAATTTCAGCGCCCGAGATTCGTCTCGTCGGACAGGATGCAGAACAACTTGGCATAGTGTCGCTGCGCGCGGCACTCGAAATCGCCGAAGAAGCCGGTGTCGATCTGGTGGAAATTGCGCCGCAGGCGCAACCCCCGGTTTGTCGCCTGATGGATTTCGGCAAGTTCAAGTATCAGGAAGCCAAGCGCGCACACGACGCCAAGCTCAAGCAGAAGCAGATTCAGGTCAAGGAAATCAAGTTTCGCCCGGGTACCGATGAAGGCGATTACAAGATCAAGTTGCGCAATCTGATCAAGTTTCTGCAGGAAGGTGACAAGACCAAGATTACCTTGCGCTTCCGGGGCCGCGAAATGGCGCATCAGGAATTCGGTATCCGACTGCTTGAGCGCGTGAAGGCCGATCTGCTGGAATACGGCGTGGTGGAGCAGTTCCCGAAGATGGAAGGTCGTCAGCTGGTGATGGTGCTGGCGCCGATCAAGAAACCCGTGAAGTAAAACTTCGCAAGAATCCGCCCGCTGCGCTGAATCTGGCGTGGCAGGCGATACAAGTGGCTGCGGGTCATGCAAGCGCCTTCGAGTGAAGGCCACCTGATGCCATGTTATAAGGAGATCTTCGATGCCGAAGATGAAAACCAAGAGCAGCGCCAAGAAGCGCTTCAAAGTACGGGCGGGCGGCAGCATCAAGCGCGCCTCGGCGTTCAAACGCCACATCCTCACCAAGAAAACCACCAAGTCCAAGCGCCAGTTGCGCGGCATCACTGCGGTCGTTGCGTCCGATGTGAAGTCCGTCCGGGCGATGATGCCCTACGCGTAAGGAGAAAATACTATGTCCCGAGTCAAACGTGGTGTAACGGCGCGCGCGCGCCACAAGAAGGTTCTCGACGCAGCCAAGGGCTATCGCGGCCGTCGCAAAAACGTATATCGCATCGCCAAAGAAGCGGTGATGAAGGCGGGGCAGTATGCCTACCGCGACCGTCGTCAACGCAAGCGTCAGTTCCGCGCCCTGTGGATCGCCCGTATCAATGCCGGCGCTCGCGAGCTGGGCATGAACTACAGCAACCTCATGAACGGCATCAAGAAAGCCGCCATTGAGGTCGACCGCAAGGTTCTGGCCGATCTGGCCGTATTCGACAAGCCGGCGTTTGCCGCGATTGCGAACCAGGCCAAGGCCAAGCTGGCCAGCCTCGCTGCCTGATTGCCGCATCCCCAAAAGAAGGAGGCCTGGCCTCCTTTTTTTGCGCATGTTTTTTGCCAAAACAGCGCAATAACGCATTTTGTAACAATAACTTATGCAAAACACCGAGCAACTTGACGATCTAGTCCGGCAGGCTTGCGGCGAATTCGCCCAAATCGCCGATGCAGCCTTGCTGGAACAGGCCAAAGCCCGTTATCTGGGCAAAACCGGCCCGCTCACCGAACTCATGAAGGGGCTTGGCAAGTTGCCGCCGGAAGAACGCCGCAGCGTAGGCGCCATCATCAACCGGGCCAAGGATGAGATCGAGACAGCGTTGAATGCACGGCGCGATGCCCTCAAGCGCGTGGCCCTCGAAGCCCAGCTGGCTGCCGAAGCGCTCGACATCACCCTGCCCGGCCGCGGCCGCCAGCGTGGCGGGCTGCATCCGACCATGCGCACCCAGGAGCGTCTGGAGCAACTCTTCCGCTCGATCGGCTTCTCGGTGGCCGATGGCCCGGAAATCGAGGCCGACTGGCACAATTTCACGGCGCTCAACACGCCCGAGAATCACCCGGCGCGCTCGATGCATGACACGTTCTATATCGACAATGCCCCGGGTGTATTGCTGCGCACGCACACCAGCCCGGTTCAGATCCGCCATATGCAGGCGCACGTGGCGCAATATGGCGGCGAGCGGGACATGCCGGAAATCCGCGTGATCGCCCCTGGCCGCGTGTATCGTGTGGATTCCGATGCCACCCACTCGCCGATGTTTCATCAGGTCGAGGGCCTGTGGGTGGGTGAAAATGTCAGCTTTGCCGACCTCAAGGGCGTGATTGCCGACTTCCTGCGCCGCTTCTTTGAAAGCGATGATCTCAAAACGCGCTTCCGGCCGTCCTTCTTTCCATTCACGGAACCTTCGGCCGAAATCGATGTGGCTTTCATGAGCGGCCCGATGGAAGGCCGCTGGCTGGAGATTGGCGGCTGCGGCATGGTGCACCCCAACGTCCTGCGTCATGGCGGCATCAATCCGGAACATCACACGGGCTTTGCCTTCGGCATGGGCCTTGATCGACTGACCATGCTGCGCTACGGCATTGACGACCTGCGCCTGTTCTTTGACGGCGATCTGCGCTTCCTGGCGCAGTTCAACTGATCACCAGCGACCGCTCACCACGCCCATAGAACGCCCTCAGAGGACCGTCTCGACCATGCAATTCTCCGAACATTGGCTCCGTAGCCTCGTCAATCCCGATCTCGACAGCGCGGCGCTCGCGCATTTGCTGACCATGGCTGGTCTCGAGGTTGAGGAAATGCAGCCGGTTGCCGCGACATTCTCCAACGTCGTGGTGGCACACGTGCTATCGACCGAGAAGCATCCGGATGCCGACAAGCTCAAACTGTGCCGCGTCGATGTCGGCCAGCCAGAACCATTGCAGATTGTCTGCGGGGCGCCGAATGTTGCTGCCGGGATGAAAGTCCCTTGTGCGATGATCGGCGCCGAACTACCCGGCATCAGCATCAAAAAAGCCAAGGTGCGCGGCGTGGAATCCTTCGGCATGCTGTGTTCGGCGCGCGAGCTTGGCCTCACTGCCGACCAGGATGGCTTGCTGGCCCTGCCCGAGGACGCGCCCGTGGGGCGCAATATTCGCGAATACCTGCTGCTTGACGATCAACTCATCACCCTCAAGCTCACCCCCAACCGTGCCGACTGTCTTTCGTTGCGTGGCATTGCGCGCGAAGTCGCGGCGCTCAGCGGCGCCCCGCTGACACTGCCGATGATCGCCCCGGTGACGCCGGGACACGACCGACAGCGCAGCGTTCTGCTGGATGCCCCTGCTGCCTGCCCGCACTACTGCGGGCGCATCATCAGCGGGGTCAATGCGCGCGCCAAGACGCCCGCCTGGATGGTGCAACGCCTCGAACGCAGCGGAATTCGCGCCATCAGTGCCCTGGTTGATGTAACGAATTACGTCATGCTCGAACTCGGCCAGCCGCTGCATGCCTTCGACAATGCCTATCTTGAAGGCGCCGTTCATGTCCGCTATCCGCGCCCCGGCGAACAGCTCAAACTGCTCAACGAACAGAATGTCACTCCGCCTGCCGATATGGCGCTGATCGCCGACGAAGCCAATGGCGGACGCCCGCTGGCGCTCGCCGGCATCATGGGCGGTGCTGACAGCGGCGTCACGGACAGCACAACCGAACTGTTCCTCGAAAGCGCCTTCTTTGCTCCTGACGCAATCGCCGGCAAAGCCCGCGCATTGGGATTCTCAAGCGACGCCTCGTATCGCTTCGAGCGCGGTGTCGATTTCGACCTGCCGCGCCAGGCCATCGAACGCGCAACCGCATTGATCCTCGAAATCTGCGGCGGCAGTGCCGGCCCGGTGCTGGCCGCGACATCCACGGAAAACCTGCCCCAACGCTCCCCCGTCAAGTTACGCCAGGCACGCGCCAGCAAGGTCATCGGCATTCCGCTCGACGACGCGCTGATGGAAAAACTGCTGAACAATCTCGGCTTCCCGTGGCAAGTGGCGCCGAACGAACCGGGCAGCTACATTGTTACGCCGCCTTCGCACCGTTTCGATATTGAAATCGAGGAAGACCTGATCGAAGAGCTCGCACGTCTGTATGGCTACGACAACATTCCCGCACCGGCCCCCACAGGCCGACTCGAAATGCAGGTCTTACCCGAAAAGTTGCGCACGCCGATGCAAGTGCGCCGCCTGATCGCCGAACGCGATTATCAGGAAGTCGTCAATTACAGCTTCGTCGATGCCGGCTGGGAACAGGACTTCTACCGGAACGCGGCACCGATCACACTGGCCAACCCGATTGCGAGCCAGATGAGTGTCATGCGTTCCGGCCTGATTGGCGGACTGGTCGGCACGCTGAGCTTCAACCTCAAGCGCCGCTGCAACCGCGTACGCATTTTCGAAATCGGCCGCTGCTTCCAGGGTGATGTACAAGCGCAACCCGTGCCCGGCTATCATCAGCCCGTGCGCCTCGCCGGTTTGTGCGCCGGTCCGGCAAGCCCGGAACAATGGGGACTTGATACGCGCAAGGTCGATTTTTTCGATGTCAAAGCCGATGTCGAAGCCTTGTTCGCACCAGCCGCGGGCAACCTGCGCTGCGAAAAATTCGCCACCCCGCATCCGGCATTGCATCCAGGCCGCTCTGCACAGATTCTTTTGAACGACCAGCCGATCGGCCTCATCGGCGAACTGCATCCCGAGTGGGTGCAGAAATACGAACTCGGCGCGGCTCCAGTCGTATTTGAACTCGACATGGCCACCCTGAGCCAACAAACCCTGCCGCAATATCAGGCAGTGCCGCGCTTTCCAAGCGTCGTGCGCGATCTGGCGTTGCTCGTCGATGTTGCTCAACCGCTGCAAACACTGCTGGATACCCTGCGTGCGGAAGCGCCAGCTATTGTCCGCGACATCCAGCTATTCGATATTTACCAGGGCAAAGGCATCGTCGAAAACAAAAAAAGCCTTGCATTCCACATAGTTATGCAAGATACTGAGAAGACTTTGGCAGACGTGGAGGCGGATGCCGCGATCAATCACTTGCTCAAGATTGCCGCAGAAAAGTGCGCTGCTACCTTGCGTGGGTGATCAATCGGAACGATAAGAATACAGGGAGCATGCATGACACTCACGAAAGCTGAACTTGCCGATCTGCTGTTTGAAAAAGTCGGCCTGAACAAGCGTGAAGCCAAGGACATGGTGGAAAGTTTCTTTGAGGAAATCCGCGAAGCCCTTGAGAAAGGCGATAGCGTCAAACTGTCGAGTTTCGGCAATTTCCAGCTGCGCGACAAACCCCAGCGTCCGGGACGCAACCCCAAGACCGGCGAAGAAATCCCGATCACGGCGCGACGCGTGGTGACGTTCCACGCCAGTCAAAAACTCAAGATTGCTGTCGAAAACCTGAAGCCGACCAACAATGGCAACCTCTGGCATTAAAGACACCCTGCCGCCGATTCCGGCCAAGCGCTATTTCACGATCGGCGAAGTCAGCGAACTTTGCGGCGTCAAGCCGCACGTACTGCGCTATTGGGAACAGGAGTTTACGCAGCTGCGTCCCGTAAAACGGCGCGGCAACCGGCGCTACTACCAACACCACGAAGTCCTGCTGGTGCGCCGGATTCGCGAACTCCTGTATCAGGAAGGTTTCACAATCAGCGGCGCACGCAACCGCCTCGAAGAGCATCCGGAGAAACTCCATGCCGAGGAGCCCCATCCGGTCATCGATGTACCGGAAATGCCCGCCGGCTCATTGCCCGGGGTCGGATCGTTGCGCGCAGAACTCGCGAGCATCATCGCATCCTTGCACTATTAAGCCGACAAAATCCGTGAAATTGCTGACGCATATGCACCAAGCGCGCCAAGCTCTGTTATAATTTTCGTTCGTCGGGGCGTGGCGCAGCCTGGTAGCGCACTTGCATGGGGTGCAAGGGGTCGCGAGTTCGAATCCCGCCGCCCCGACCATTAGAATCAAACAAAAAGGCCACTCTTCGGAGTGGCCTTTTTGTTTCCGAAAATCTGTTTCCAAAAATCTCCGGGGGCTGCTTCCAGCTTTCCTCAGTAACGATCATGCATGATTTCAGGCAGAACGTCGCTGAACATGCACAATCGCGCGACCATCGTCGATCAATCGCGGGGCAGGTTTCCACGCTTGGCCATATACAATTTCAAAGCTGGCTGGCCAGCCCTGGTCGCCCCGCTGCCCAGTCCAGACTCGCAGTACGCGTCGCCAATCACGCCAGGGAAGATACCCCAGCAGCGCCTCGCGCACGCCCAGATGGCGTTGATCGCGCAACAAGCCGCGCGGATTTGAATAACTCAGCGTGATCATCTCCATGTCCATCACCGGGTCGGCAAACCCGGCCACACCGAGCATGTCGCCGATATCATGCATATCAAGAAACTTGCGCAACGGCGGGGTAATTCCACACGCCAGGCACGCTGTACGCAGTTCCTTGAGGGTATCCGGGCCGAGCATGGAAAACATCAGCAAGCCATCGACCGCCAATATCCGGTGCAATTCGCGGAGGGCCGGCAGTGGATCATCGAGCCAGTGGAGCATGAGGTTCGACCAGACCAGGTTCAGGCTGTTTGCGGCGAGCGGCAAGGCCTGCGCATCGGCATTGATGAGTCGCGGGGCGCGCCGCACGATACGCTGCATCAGCGGGATTCTGCTGCGCACCTGAACCAGCATGGGCAAGGCGAGATCGACGGCCAGCGGCAAGGCTGCCGGATAGCGCTGCTGCAGATCGAGGATGCCATCGCCCGTGGCGCAACCGATATCGGCAATGCGCGTGGGCGAGAGTCTGGTGTAATCGAGGCGCTCGGCCATGCGGCAGCCGGTTTCGCGCGCCAGTACTGCCGCCGCGGCATAAGTGCTCGCAGCACGCGAAAACTCCCGCTTCATGGCAGCCGTGTGGGCAGCGGAGGACTAGATACCCCGCAAACCCAGGCGTTCGAACAGGCGTTCGTCGCGACCGGCCTCGGCATTATCGGTCGTCAGCAACTTGTCGCCATAAAAAATCGAATTGGCGCCCGCCAGGAAACACAATGCCTGGAGCTCATCCGACATATCCTGCCGACCGGCTGACAGCCGTACGAGACTGGTTGGCATGGTAATGCGCGCACAGGCGATGGTGCGCACGAACTCAAACGGATCGAGCGGCGGTGCATCGGCCAGCGGAGTACCCGGAATCGGCACCAGATGATTGATCGGCACCGATTCAGGAGCGGGTTTCAGATTCGCCAACTGGGCAATCATGGCCGCACGTTCACGACGCTGCTCACCCATGCCGATGATGCCGCCGCAACATACCTGGATGCCGGCGCCGCGCACCTTGTCCAGCGTATCGAAACGATCGGCCTGGCTGTGCGTGGAAATCACCTTGTCGTAATACTCGGCCGAGGTATCCAGATTATGGTTGTAATAGTCGAGGCCGGCCTCCTTGAGTTGTTCGGCCTGGCCTTCCTGCAGCATGCCGAGCGTCACACAGGTTTCCAGACCGAGCCCCTTGACGGCCCGGATCATATCCAGCACCTGCGTCAGATCCTTCTGTTTCGGACCACGCCAGGCAGCCCCCATGCAGAAGCGCGAAGCGCCCTTGTTTTTGGCTGCCTGCGCCGCCTCAATGACCTGGCTGAGCGGCAGCAAGGCCTCCCGTTCGAGCCCCGTATCATTGCGTGCCGATTGAGAACAATAACTGCAATCTTCCGAGCAGCCACCGGTCTTGACCGATAACAGCGTCGAACGCTGGACCGCATTGGCGTCGAAATGCGCGCGATGCACCTGCTGCGCCTTGAACAGCAGATCATTGAAAGGCAGTTCGAACAATTCCACCACCTGTTCTGCGCTCCACACGCGCTTGACGGAGGCGGGAGTGGAAGCTTTCATCCCGGCAGGATTGGTATTGGCAAGTGAGGCAGGCATAATGAACCCGAGTTTCAAAAAATGTGAGGGCGCATCATGTTTGAAGGAGCGACGCTTGTCAATCGGACAACCATCAGCGCGGTCATTTTCGCACCGCATTGAGCATTACCTGTCGTTTCTTCAAACCTGTATCGGCGCCACTCTGTTGCCGCAGGACTGTTTGCTTTGCGCGGCACATGCCGGCGAGAAGCTGCTGTGTCCTCCCTGTCGCAGCGAACTGCCATGGCTGGGAACGAAAAATTGCACTTGTTGTGGCCTGCCGTTGCCCGTCGGAACGGTGTGCGGAAACTGCCTGGCGCGCCCGGCTGACTTCGATGCGACCGTTGCGTGCTTTCGTTACGCGTTTCCGCTGGATCGTCTCATACACACGCTGAAATACCAGCACCAGCTGCCCGTCGCGCATTTCATTGCCGATGCGATGCTCGGTACACCGCCCTGCTTCGACGCCAGGACAGTCATGATGGCCGTGCCGCTCTCATTGGCACGCTTGCAGGAGCGCGGCTTCAACCAGGCGCTTGAAATCGCCCGCCCGCTGGCACGTCAGCTTGGACTACCGCTGATCCGCACGGGAGTTGTCCGGGCGCTGCATACGCCGCCACAGGCCAATCTGCCCTGGAAAGAACGGCAGAAAAACATCCGCGGGGCATTCGAATGCCAGATCGACCTGACCGGGCAATCGGTGATCGTCGTCGATGATGTGATGACGACCGGTGCAACCCTTGACGAATT
Source organism: Pseudomonadota bacterium (assembly GCA_052034445.1). Lineage (GTDB taxonomy): Bacteria > Pseudomonadota > Gammaproteobacteria > Burkholderiales > Rhodocyclaceae > Sterolibacterium. The sequence continues at coordinate 10,350 of JBPOIN010000115.1, forward strand.
GGCGCGCACCTTGAAAAAACACGGTGCAACCCATGTCACGAATTGGGTCGCCGCGCGGACGGTCAAGGAATGAAGCGCGAGACAGTCGCAGCACAGCCGCGTTACTTGACGCGGCGTTCGATCACCGCCAGCATTTCAGGGGTCAGAGCCCCCGCAGTCAGGGCACGATGATAGGCATCCAGCGCTTCAGCGGGACGACTTTCCGCATCGAGCGCCGTCCCCAGCCCGAACCACCAGCGACCTTCACTCGGCCGCAGCTCCAGTGCCCGCTGATAATGCCGGATGGCATCGCGCGAATTTTTCAGGCGTTGGAGGATGACGCCT
>JBPOIN010000025.1:0-11247 GCA_052034445.1 Pseudomonadota bacterium
TTTGCCTTCGGCTTCCTCCAGATTTCCAGTCGCCCAGAACACCCTTGCCGTTCAGCTAACTCTTCCCCTTGTCGGGCGAGTAGAGGACTTCCACCTCCAAGTGAGTGCGCCCTGCCGGGCGCACCAAAAAAAAAGCGCCGCTGAATCAGCGGCGCTTTGGTTTTCAGCCGGTACGGCGGCGATCAGGCGGCGGGCGTTGCGGGGGCGTCGGCGACGCCGGCGTCAACCAGCAATTTCTGCAGTTCGCCGGTCTGGTACATTTCCTTCATGATGTCGCAGCCGCCGATGAACTCGCCATTCACGTAGAGCTGCGGAATTGTCGGCCAGTTGGCGTAATCCTTGATGCCGGCGCGCACTTCGGGTTCGCTGAGCACATCGACCGTCACGGCGCGACGCAGGCCGCAAGCCGAAAGAATCTGCACGGCAGTGGCCGAGAAGCCGCACTGCGGGGCCTGCGGCGTCCCCTTCATGAATAGCACGACAGGGTTGGTGGTCACGGTTTCGCGAATGCGCGCTTGTACGTCGCTCATAATGTTGTCCTGAAATAAATAGTTGATCAATAAAGTCAACTAATAGTGTAGTCAATTCCCCCTTCCTGCGTCAAGCAAGCATCCAGAAAATGATCTGGCCAAAAGTTTGCAATTCACGTTGCAGGAATGCAACATCTCACGCAACATCGTGAGTCACCGCCGATTTAGGTGAAGCATTGAACACAGGCTTCCCGTTTGCACGGGAATGGCAAGAACAACCTGCTGCCGTCATTGGCGGATTGCGGCGGAATAAACTGGATTTCACGGAGATGACATGGGACGATTAGGTAGCTTGGTGGTTGGCGGAACGCTAGCGTTTTCTGCCAGCGCGGCATTGGCTTCGGCCTTCCAGTTGCTGGAGCAGAATGCCAGCGGCCTCGGCAATGCCTATGCGGGTTCGGCCGCCGTGGCCGAGGATGCCAGCACGGTGTACTTCAATCCCGCTGGCATGGCGCTGTTGCCGCAGGGGCGCACGGTCGTGACCTATGGCATGAACGCCATCCTGCCGTCGGCCAAATTTACCGACGCCGGCAGCACACTACCGACCTATCCGGGCATTGGCGGTACGGCCGGGGCGATTCCCGCCGGGGCGAATGGTGGCAACGCCGGTTCGCTGGCGTTTGTGCCGCACGCCTATGTGGTGGCGCCAATCAATGCCGCGTGGAGTTTCGGTCTCGGCCTCGGCGCACCGTTCGGCCTCAAGACCGAATACGACCCGAGCTGGAAAGGCCGCTTTCGCGGCGTGACCTCCGATATCGAGACCCTGAACCTGAATCCTTCGCTGTCCTACAAGGTCGACGAAAAACTCTCCATCGGCGGCGGCCTGAATTTTCAGCGCCTCCAGGGCGAATTCACCAGTGGCGTGTTTTACCCCGGCGCCTTATATGAAAAACTCGAGCCTCTGGCTGGCAGCGCGATTGCCAGCGGTGTGGCCAACCTTGCGCCCGAAGGCCGCGCGCGCATACTCGGCGCCAGCAATGCCTGGGGATTCAATGTCGGCGTGATGCTCAAGCTTTCCGAAACCATGCGCGTCGGCGTGTCCTATCGTTCGCCCGTCAAGCACCATCTCAAGGGTAAGGCGGAATTCAGCGCCACCGGCAACCCGCTGCTCGATAGCACGTTGGTATTGCGCAGTCCCACCAGCCCGGCGCGCGGTGGTGAGGTCTACTCCGATGTCAAACTGCCCGACACGCTGATTTTCAGCACCCAGCTGCAGCTCGACGATCAATGGGAACTGCTTGGCGACCTTTCCTGGACCGGCTGGGCGAAGATTCCCGTGTTGCAGTTCAATTACGTTGACGGCAACGACCTGGTGTCGAAAACCGACGAAAACTGGCGCAACACCTGGCGTGTCGCGCTGGGTGCGACCTACAAGTACAACAATCAGTGGAAGTGGCGCGCCGGTCTGGCCTACGATCAAACCCCGGTTCCGGACGCCTTCCGCACTGTGCGCCTGCCGGATCAGGACCGCATCTGGCTATCGACCGGCGCGCAATTCAAGCCCAGCACCGATACGGCCATCGACATCGGCTATACGCACATTTTCGTCAAGAACAGCACCATCAACGGCAGCTCCGACGCCGCCCTCGAAGGCCATCTGCAGGGCGCCTACAAGAACAAGGTCAACATCCTCGGCGCACAGTTCTCGACGCTGTTCTAGGGAAACACTGATCAAATCTGAACTTATTCAGCGTTTCCCTGGATTTCGACCTCGCGCACGCAGCGGGAAATCCAGCATCCGGATCTGGGGACATTCATGTCCCCAGATCTTTTTCGGCTACGGACGCCGCAGCGAATCGGTTAAAATGCCCGGCTGCTCGCAGCAGGTTGCGCCTTGCCACCGCATGCGCCTCGCCGCTGCCGAGCCAACCGGACACTATCCCACTCTCCATTCATCCTCGCTGTTCAGGGAACCCAGCCATGAGCGCTTCCGTTGTGCATTCGCCTGCCAGTCGCAGCAAACCATTCATTTCCGACCCCAACGCGATTCCCGGCGGCCGCGTCGAACTGCAGTTGTTGACCACGTTGCGCTGCAATCTCAAATGCACCTACTGCTCGATCGCCGAAGGCGAGGTGCTGGGCTCACAAGGCAACGTCACCTATTCGATCGACGCGCTCGACGCCTTCATCCAGAAGCATCTGCACGAGCGTGAAATCTATGTGACCTTCTACGGCGGCGAGCCGACCCTCAATCAGCCGTACATGCGCGAAGTCATGGAGCGCTATCCGGGATTCCGTTTCCAGCTGCAGACCAATGGCACGCTGCTCGACGACCTGCCCGAACACGTACTGGGCAAGCTGTCGAACATCCTGGTGTCGATCGACGGCGGCGAGAAGACCACCGATGGCTATCGCGGCCGCGGCATCTATCGCCAGGTGGTCAAGAACATGGGCAAGGTGCGCGACCGCGTCGACGGCACCATGACGGCGCGCGTGACCTGGAGCAACGACGACATCAGTTTCGAGGAAATCGACGGCCTCGCGCAGACCTTCGATTACGTGTATTTCCAGTTCGTTGCCGGCGAAGCCTATACGCCGGAAGGCATCGAGAAGCGCAAGGCCGTGCTGCGCCAGCTGATCGAAAAATTCTTCAGCGCCGAAGATCGGCTGTACCCGATCATCCCGATCATGGGCATGGTGCGCAACAAGGCGCTGCCCTCGCGCGCCAAGGAGCTGTATGCCGGCAAGACCCAGTGCCGCGCCTCGACGCACATCCTCAACATCATGCCGGACGGCAAGGTCTATCCCTGCCCCGACCTGATGCACCTGCCCGAGATGCTGCAGGGCGACATCGTCGCCAACTGGCTGCAACCCAGCCCGCTGCAGCCCACCGAGAGCATGCCCTGCCAGCAATGCGCAGCCTACCCCTGGTGTCGCGGCAACTGCATGAAGAATCTGTATCTGGCCTACGTCAAGGGCGACGACCGCTACCGCGAACTCGTCACCGACCCGATCTGCGATCTGGTGCGCTTCATGGGCGAGGAAATCGACCGCTACGACCCCAAAGCCTGGTTCGGCCGCCTGCCGTTGCCGCTGCGCAAGCAGCTGACCGACTGCGAGGTTTACGATTACGTCGAGATCATGCCCTGATGTGCAGGGGGTGAGGGGTAGGTCGGGCTTGAGCCCGACATGTCGGGTTGAAACCCGACCTAGGCCCCACTCCCCGAATCAAGCGCCAGGGATCATGTTCAACGCCACCGCCTCGGCAACCTTGATGCCGTCGATGGCCGCCGAGAGAATCCCTCCCGCATAACCCGCGCCTTCACCGGCGGGAAACAGGCCCAGCGTATTCAGGCTCTGGCAGTGCGTGTCGCGCGTGATGCGCACGGGCGAGGAAGTGCGGGTTTCGACCCCCGTGAGCAGCGCATCGTGCATGTCGAAACCGTGAATCTGCCGGGCGAAGGCCGGCAGGGCTGCGCGCAGCGTGGCCGTCACGTAATCGGGCAGGCATTGCGCCAGATCGGTCAGATGAATGCCCGGCGTGTAGGACGGGACCACGCTACCGAGCGCCGTCGACGGCCGGCCGGCGAGAAAGTCGCCGACCCGCTGGGCGGGCGCCGCGTAAGTGCCGCCGCCACACGCAAACGCACGCTCCTCCCAGTGGCGCTGCAAGGCAATACCGGCCAGCGGATCGGTGCTGGCATCGCCCGGGAAATCCGCCGGACTGATATCGACCACCAGCGCGCTGTTGGCGTTGCGCTCATTGCGCGAATACTGGCTCATGCCGTTGGTCACCACCCGGCCGATTTCCGAGGCTGCCGCAACCACCGTGCCGCCCGGACACATGCAGAAGCTGTACGCCGTGCGCCCCGTGCTGGCGTGATGCACCAGCTTGTAATCGGCCGCGCCGAGCAGCGGATGACCGGCAAACTTGCCGAAACGCGCACGGTCGATCAGCGATTGCGGATGCTCGACGCGCAGGCCGATCGAAAACGGCTTGGCTTCGAGAGTCACGCCGCGCGCATGCAGCATGGCAAAAGTGTCACGTGCGCTATGCCCCACGGCAAGCACCACCTGGCGGCTATCGATCCGTTCGCCGCTCGCCAGACGCACGCCGCAGACACGGCGAATGCCCTGGCCATCCTGCTCGATCAGCAGATCATCGACGCGGCAGCCGAAACGGATCTCGCCCCCCAGCGCCTCAATGTTCGCGCGCATGTTCTCGACCATCGTGACGAGTTTGAAGGTGCCGATGTGCGGCTTGCTGACATACAGGATCTCCGCCGGCGCACCGGCCTTGACGAATTCGCTGAGCACCTTGCGGCCATGGTGCAGCGGATCGCGCACCTGGCTATGCAGCTTGCCATCCGAAAACGTCCCGGCGCCGCCCTCGCCGAACTGCACATTCGACTCGGGATTCAGCACACCCTTGCGCCACAGCCCCCAGGTATCCTTGGTGCGTTCGCGCACGGCCTTGCCGCGTTCAAGCACGATCGGGCAAAACCCCATCTGCGCCAGAATCAGCGCCGCGAACAAGCCGCATGGCCCGGCGCCGATCACGATCGGCCGTTGCCCGGGTCCGGGTGCGCTGGCCGCCTGAGCGACGAAACGATAGCTGGTATCGGGGGTCGGCCCGACATTGCGCAATGTTCCGGCTTTTTTCAGATGCACCAGCAAGGCTGCTTCGTCCGCCACCTCGACATCGAGCGAATAGATCAGCGCGATTGCCGATTTCTTGCGCGCATCGTAGCCGCGCCGCGCAATCGTGAAACTGCGCAACTGATTCGCCGGAATTTCGAGACGTTGCAGAATCGCCGCGCGCAGCGCGGACTCCGGATGATCGAGCGGCAGTTTGACTTCGGTGAGACGCAACATGGACGAACTTTCGTGGGGGCTTCCTGAAGGCAATTTCAAATCTACGGGGATTAATGATCGGCATCATGCATATCATCGCCCTGCGGGCCGCGAGACCGGTATTTTAGCCGCAGCGGTATAATTCGCGGCTTTTCGTTTGCCTCACCCACCCAGCGCTCCGCGCCCGCGACCATGGTCAAGAAAGTCTATATCCGCACCTTTGGCTGCCAGATGAACGAATACGATTCGGCCAAGATGGCCGATGTGCTCGCGCAGCATGCCGGCGCCGAAGGAACCGAACCGACCGACACACCCGATGATGCCGACATCATCCTGTTCAACACCTGCTCGGTGCGCGAGAAGGCGCAGGAAAAGGTGTTTCACGACCTCGGCCGCGTGCGCCACCTGAAGCAGAAAAACCCCGCGCTGCTGATCGGCGTCGGCGGCTGCGTGGCGAGCCAGGAGGGTGACGCCATCATCAAGCGCGCGCCCTATGTCGACGTGGTGTTCGGGCCGCAGACCCTGCATCGTCTGCCGCAACTGCTGGACGCACGACGCGACAGCGGACGCCCGCAGGTCGACGTGTCCTTCCCCGAGATCGAGAAATTCGACCACCTGCCCCCGGCGCGCATCGAAGGCGCGACGGCCTTTGTCTCGATCATGGAAGGTTGCTCGAAATTCTGCAGCTTCTGTATCGTGCCCTATACACGCGGCGAGGAAGTCTCGCGCCCGCTGGCCGACATCCTGGCCGAAGTCGCCACGCTGGCGGCCCAGGGCGTCAAGGAAGTCACGCTGCTGGGGCAGAACGTGAACGCCTATCGCGGCAAACTCGACGCGGCGGCGGATAACGAAGACATTGCCGACCTGGCTTTCCTGATCGAAGTCATCGCCGAAATGCCCGGCATCGAGCGCATCCGCTACACCACCTCGCACCCGCGCGAAATGAGCCAGCGCCTGATCGACGTGTATGTGCGCGTGCCCAAACTGGTCTCGCATCTGCACCTGCCCGTGCAGTCCGGCGCCGACCGCATTCTCGTCGCCATGAAACGTGGCTACACGGCGCTCGAATACAAGAGCCTGGTGCGCAAGCTGCGCGCCGTGCGTCCCGATCTATCGCTGTCCTCGGACTTCATCGTCGGCTTCCCGGGCGAAAGCGACGCCGATTTCGCCGCCACCATGAAGCTCATCGACGACATCGGTTTCGACGCCAGCTTCAGCTTCCTCTACAGCGCGCGCCCCGGCACGCCGGCCGCCGATCTGCCCGATACCACGCCGCACGACGTCAAGTCGGCGCGTCTGCAGCAGTTGCAGCAACGCATCGACGCGCAAGCCAACGCCATCAGCGCCGCCATGGTCGGCAGCGTGCAGCGCGTGCTGGTTGAAGGTCTGTCGAAGAAGGACGCGAACGAACTGGCCGGCCGCACCGACAACAACCGCATCGTCAATTTCCCCGGCCCGGCGCGCCTGATCGGCCACTTCGTGGACGTACGCATCAGCGCCGTCACGGCGCACACACTGCGCGGTGAGGTGGTCGTAGCGAACTGACACGGAACGTTGCCTGAGCCGCTTCAAGCACGGGAAACACCAAGCCGCATTGCGAGTGAGCATCCGACGCGTTCGAAAACCGCAACGCATTATCCGGACAATCCGCGTCGATACTCCGGAAAATACTCCAGTGCTCCAATGCATGTCCTAGCAGCGATCTTGCACTGATCCTGTGCGGGGATTACGCCACCTGGCTTTTCCCGGTCTTGGTCGCCTTTGCGGCCTTTACAGTTTTTGTCGCCGTGGGTTTGGTTTTTTGCTGGGGCTTGGCGTCGATTTTCTTCTTGGGTGCCACCACGGCCTTGGATTTGGCCGTTGGTTTATCGCCTGGCGTCATGGCGGTTTTCCTGGGCATCTTAGCCATGCGCGGCGCTGGCGCGGCGGCCTCCATCTCGATACCAAAGATATCGGCGAGCGAATCTTCGTCGAGCACCTTGTCGGCAACCGGGGCTTTGCCTTTCCCTGGAACCCCTGCACCCGCCTGGGCGACCAGCTCCTTGGCATCGACGCGGCGCAGGCTGAACAACAGCTCGGGTTGCTGATCGAGACGCACGCCGACGCCGTAGAGCACGGCGGCGACGTGCTTGCACATGGAGGCCCAGTCCGGACAACTGCATTTGAAATCGATTTCCCTGGGCGCCGGGAAGAGCCCCGTCTTCGGCCTGCAAATGCGCTCCATCACGGCTTTGGACAAGCGCCCCTGCAGCAGCTCGACCAGTGAATCGATCGAACTGGCGCAATCGGCGCCCAACGCCTGCCATTGCGGACCAGGAAGCACCGTGACGCTGACGGAAACTTGATAGAGACTGGATCCCATCACCAGCGCCCGCACTTCGCCGACCCCGATCTTGAGGTCGATCACCGAGCCGTTGCGCACATAAGTGCGCCCACGCGGCAAGCGATTGGCGTAGTCGCTATATCGCTCCAGATTTTCGCACCAGGCCTTACCCCAAAAAGTCTTGGCGATGGCGCCGCGCGCTGCGGCGACCGGAGTGTAATCGGCGCCGGATTTTCTGGCCTTGGCGGCGGCCTTCTCGGCCTGTTTGCGCCGCTCGGCCACGGGTACGTAGGGTTTCCATCCGTAATCGCTCACACCGTTCTCCTCTCCAGAATCAGTGGTCCTGCGCTGCATGAATATCGAGTTTGACCAAGTCGAGCAATTCTCGGTTACTCATCTCGGTCAGCAGGAGTTCGACGCTGCCTTCCAGCACATCCTGCACCAACTTTTGCTTCGCTTCGATCAACTGGTCGATGCGATCCTCCACGGTGCCGCGACAGACAAACTTGTGCACCAGCACGTTGCGCTGCTGACCGATGCGGAAGGCGCGGTCGGTGGCCTGATTCTCCACCGCCGGATTCCACCAGCGGTCGAAATGGATCACATGGGATGCCGCAGTCAGATTGAGCCCCGCGCCGCCGGCCTTCAACGACAAGACGAAAAACGGCGTCAATTCGTCTTCCTGGAAACGCTTGACCAACTCACGGCGTTTAGCCACCGGCGTGCCGCCATGCAAAATCAGGCCGGCACGACCGAAGATCGACCCCAGAAAAGCCGCCAGCGGCTCCGTGGTTTCGCGGAACTGGGTGAACACCAGCAGTTTTTCCTGCTTGGCGGCGATGACTTCGACGAGTTCGCGCAAACGCCCGAACTTGCCGCTCGCGTCCGCATCCCACGCGCCATCGCCCAGCCATTGCGAGGGATGATTGCAGATTTGCTTGAAGCGCATCAGATACGCCAGCACCAGCCCCTTGCGTTGCATGCCGTCGCTCTCCTCCAGCGCCGCCGTCAGCTCCTTCACCGCGCGTTGATAAAGCGCCGCCTGCGGCGGACTCAAATGGCACCAGGCCTTGAGTTCCGTCTTGTCGGGCAAATCGGCGATCACCCGCTTATCGCTCTTGAGGCGACGCAGGATGTAAGGGCGCACCAGCGTGCGCAGCGGCCCATAATGTTCCGTCTGCGCCAGGCGCTTGGCGAAATCGCCAAACACCTTGGGGGAACCCAACAGGCCGGGGTGCGTAAAGTCAAAAATCGACCACAGATCGGAAAGTCGATTCTCGACCGGCGTACCGGTCAGCGCGATGCGTGCATCGGCCTGAAGCTTCTTGACCTGCCGCGTCTGCTTGGCGGCGGGATTCTTGATCGCCTGCGCCTCGTCGATCACCACCAGACGCCAGGCGATCGTCTCCAGCGCCGGCAAACGCAGCAAGGCGCCGTAACTGGTGATGACGAGATCCACCGCGTGCAGGCGCTCGGCGTCCAGCGCACGCCATTCGCTCATCGGCGCGGCCGAGGGATGGGCGATCAGCAGACGCAGCCCCGGTGCAAAGCGTTCGGCTTCCGCCGCCCAGTTGGCCAGCAGCGAGGCCGGCGCGACCAACAGGCTGGGGCGCTGCTGCTCGCGTTTCAGGATCAGCAGCAGCGACAGCACCTGGATCGTCTTGCCCAACCCCATGTCATCGGCCAGACACGCGCCCAGACCGAGCCGGGTGAGCAGATACAACCAGCGCACGCCCGCCTCCTGATACGGCCGCAACGAGGCCTTGAGCGCGCCACCAGGTGTGACGCACGCCAACCCTTCGGGTTGCCGCAGGTTCTGCAAGGTTTCGGCCAACCAGGGGCCGGCGACCAGTTGCGACCAGTCGGCGTCGGCGGCGTCCGCCGGGTCTTCGAGCGCAACCCCGGCCACCAGGCGCATCGCTGCAGCAAAGGACAACCCCTGCTCCGCCGCTTGTTCGAGCGCCTGAAACCGCTCCAGCACCCGGCCGAGTTTCTTGCGGTCGATCTCGATCCAGCGCCCGCGAATCATTTGCAAGCCATCGCCGCCGGCCAGCAGCGCCTTGATCTCGCCGGCATCCAGCCGCTCGCCATCGAGCGTGACCGCCATGTCGAAATCCAGCAGCGCCCCCTTGCCCAGCAACGAGGGCGGCCGACTCCCCACGCTCGCGCTGACTTGCGGACGGGCCGGGCGCCCCGCCTGCCATGCCGCAGGCATGCGCAGCACGATACCGGCGGCCTCCAGTTTGGCTGCGTCGTTCAAAAACCGGAAGGCCTCGGCGGGCGACCAACGCAGCGGGTGATAAATTTCACCGTCCGCCACCATGGCGCGCAGCCAGTCGCACTGCTCCGCCGCGCGCTGCACCGGAACCAGCAAGGAAAGCAGGCGCGCCTGACGCTTGCCGTCGGAAAACTCCGTCAGCGCCCGCGACAACGGCTGATGTTGCGCCTTGCCATGCGCCGACAAACGCGCAGTATAGGTGGCGAGAAAAGCAAACGGCGCCGCCGGATCCTTGCGATTTTCGGCGAGATTGAAATGCACACGACCGACCAGATTCCAGGCCGGATGACGCACCTTCAGAAACGCCTGCAGCGAATCCCCGGAAGCCGCCAGCGCGCGACACAACGTCGCGTCGAGGTCAAACCACAACCGGGCCAGCACCTCCGGCGTCAGATACTCCAAACCTGACATCGGCGGCGCATCGGCAATCAGGGCATCCAGCGCCTCCCCATCGGGAGCGGCAAGACCGGTGAAAGACTCGGTGTCGGGCAGCGCACACAATGCGGTCACATAGCCGGCAGCGAAGCTGCGCCACCAGGCAAGCACGGGCGGCAGGATCGTACCGACCTCCACCGCGCCCAGATGCAGCAAGCCATGTCCGGCACCTTGGGCGAACGCGGCGACCAACGGCGGCCATAACCCAGGCAGCAAGGGGAGCGAAACCTGTGCGGCGGCGGCGGGGACCTCCAGCAACAAATGCCCCTGCGGCGTCAGGATCAGCGTTGGCTCGACGGCGGGGTGTTGGTGCTCTTGGGCGTTAGCGGGGCTGTTCACAACGGTATCGAAACGATTGCAGACCGGGCATTCTAACGACAGACGCCTTCAGGAACACAGTCGATCATCGTCACGGGAGGTTTCGACCCACTGGATGTCGGCGCCACGGGGCTGTGATGAAACCATTGGACACGCTGCGTCACCAACATTCTTCTGGGGCGGCCAAGCTGTCAGGGGGACAGGCAGATTCCATCGCCGCTCGCTTGATCCTGAGGGGTTCTGGCGCGATTCGTCGCAACCATGATTCGAAGAAACGGGCGTGTTCGGCAACAGCAAACGGCCTGAGAGATCCAAAACCGGCGGCTCACACCGCCATGGGTTCGCTTAGTCGCTTGACACCGGTCGGCTAATGGATGTCCCCTATTGTTTAGCCAGCGCCGAGTTTTACGGCCATGAAAAATCAATTCGAGCCTGGCCCGGTTGATTATTATCGGTTTGTGAATAAGGCGGTGACGGATACGCCCGACGAGGCTTTCCACCACATCTACTCACGCAGGATGGCAAGGCCGTATGACTGTCAAATCGCATGGGAATGTCGATAGAATATG
>JBPOIN010000123.1:0-14887 GCA_052034445.1 Pseudomonadota bacterium
TGCCTGGTCCATAACATCGAGAAACTGGCGCATCACGGATATGCGCAGTAGGGAGGCGAAGGGGTGGAAAGACTCGCCGATCGGGGCGCGGCAGAAGGGCTGCGCGGCAGCATGACGATTTGATCAAAGAATAAAAAAACGCGGTCAGTTTGCCGCGCTTTTTTTTTGGCCGGAATCCGGCTGGAATGGGGTTTTTCTACAGCCTCAACGTTCAAAATCACCGGCCTGCGCGGCTTTTTGCGCAGGTCCGGTGCATTGCAGGGTTAGGCCACTTTGCATCGGGACAGGTAGCCGCAACCCCACAAATCATTGCTGAGATCTCAGTGCTCGCCAGCTTGGGAGCGGGCCGGGCAGAGCGATCGACGTCTGAAACTCGCCAGTGACCGTTTTCCTTGACTAGAACTAACGTGTCGCGCCAGCGGAGCATGTCTTTTGGTGAGCCGGCTTCGAGTGCAATTGAACAGCGGGCTGTGGCTTTCTGGACCCGGCAGGAGAGAACTTTGAATTGCTCGGCACTCTCAGCGTATGAAGTGAATAGATCGCCTTCGTAGATCGGAAGGCCGGGATCACACTCGCTTGCTATTTTTCCTGCTGCCTCGAGTGCCCTTAGTTGAAACGAGAGACCAGAGGAGACGTGATCCTTAAGCGCTTCGTGCAGCGGAAGGCCAGCCGGGTTCGGCTTCAAATAGACGGTCATGAAATTACGAGCCATGCTGTCAGGGGCGTTCTCGGCTGCCGCAGTGAAACTGGCAGCGGCGATCAGGAGCGACGCAAATAGATGGAGGCGGACCATTCTTAGTGGCCTAACGCTGGCGTAACCGGCGCTGAGCTTGCGAAGCGTCCGCGTTGACGCAAATGTTAGGCAAGGAGACTGGGATGAACTGGTTGAATGACAGTATGAACAGCCCGCTACGGCTGATAACCGACGATGGTAAAACAATTGGTCAGTTTTACACCTCATGGGATAAAAAATACCACCTCGCGGAGTATGTTCCCTATGAAACACCACCAACACGGTACTTGTGCGGAAGAACTGGGAATTTCTCCGGCAGCAGAAGCGAGCATAGCAGGAACAAATGCTCTGAGTGCTGGTGCACACTGCCTAAGTTTAAGTGAACGCACAAATCGGTGTAGACGTAGCCGATTCGGTGTGTATACTAAAAATGAAATATGAATATTCATAGTAAAACCAATGCTAATGTCGAGGTCGCCGATGCAAACTACACCTCCAGACACACCTGCAGCGCCGAAGCTGCTTGATCAAGTCCGGGATCGCATCCGGGTCAAGCACTATAGCATACGTACCGAGCATCAATATGTTCAATGGATCAAGCGCTTTATTCTGTTTCATGGCAAGCGCCATCCGCGCGACATGGGGGCGGCAGAGGTCGAGGCATTCTTGACCCATCTGGCGGTGGAGGGCGGGGTGGCGGCTGCGACGCAGACGCAGACGCAGGCGCTTTCGGCTTTGCTGTTTTTATATCGCGAGGTGCTGGAGGCGGATTTGCCGTGGCTGGATAATATGAACCCTCGGGATCAGCGTCGAATTGATTTCCAAAGCATCACCCGATGCGGCTGAAGTCCAAAGTCTTAACCGGTGATGACGTGCATCGACGATCTCCACACGCGCTGCTGGGGGTGCGCGCCTTTCTTGACCCACGCTTCCCGCTTGCTTTCTTCTCCCTTTCATCCACACCATGATCCGGCTCCGCCCATTGATCCAGAACGGCCATGCAGCGGGTCATGCAGACAAACAACCAACCCATTCCGGCCTTCAAGATCCGGACATACACAACCGCAGTGGCGTCAGAATGGAATGGTTGCGTCAGGGAACTCACTGTAAAAGAAGGCAGGCATGACAGCCGACAATCAGGAATATCACCCGACCTCCCGCCGCCTGGAGCCAACCGCGCGTCCACCCGCCCCCCCTGGCAGTTCGGCTACCACCAGCGCGCCGACCAGCACCACGCTCCAGGACAGATACAGCCAGATGAGGAAGATCGGGATCGCCGCGAAACCGCCGTACAGCACCGCATAGGCCGGAAAATTGGCGACATACAGGCCGAACAGCCGGTGCATCAGACTGAAACCCGCGGTCGCCAGGACGCCGCCGAGCGCCGCATGCCAGCGCGAAACGTCGCGGTTCGGCACGAAGTAATACAGCAGGCCGAACAGCGTCGCCATCGACAGCAGCGACAGCATCTCGAATACCAGCTTGGCAACCCAGCGCGGCTCATCGACGAGCCCCAGCGACACGCCGGCCAGAAAACCGATCAAGGCCAGACTGGCGCCGAACAGCAGGGGGCCAAGCAACAGCGCCAGCAGATGCATGACCACACGGCGCCACAAAGGGCGCTTGACCTTGACGCGCCAGATCGTATTGAAGGCATGTTCGATGGTCAGCATCTGCGTCAGCGCGGTCGCGGCGAGAATCGCAACGCCAACCAGCGTCAGGCGCGTGGCCTTGTGGGCGAACAGCGACAGATACTTGGCAATGACGATGCCCGCCTTGTCGGGCAACAGGTTGGCGAGCAGGAATTTTTCCAGCGCCTTGCTCAATCCCTCGGTGAACGGCAGATTCGAGATCAGCGCCAGACACACGGCGATCAGCGGCACCAGGCCCAGCAAGGTGCTGAACGACAGGCTGGCTGCCGCCTGCGCGTAACGTTCGGTGCGAATACGTTGCGCCACGCGGGCAAGCAGATGAAATGGCGCAAGCAGACTCACGACGCCGGATACTCCAAAATTGTAAGAATTAATTCCAGATCAATGCACAGCGATTGAATTCGGCTATTCTAAAGAAGTTGGGGCGTTTTATCGCCAGCCCATATTACAAGCACTGCACAAGCCATTTCGCCCAGAGAGAAAACAGCGCCATTTTCAAACCTCCGCCTGTTTGCAACTGTCTTTTCACCCCCACGGTACAGGAGCAACGTCATGAAAAATCTCACGACAACACACCGCCATCCCCATCTGCGCCTCCTGCCCCTGCTGCTGGCCGGCCTGCTGACAAGCGGTACGGTACTTGCGGATCCGCCGGGGCGCAACGATGGCGCCCGCGCAAGCCGCGCCGGCGCCCCGATGGAGCGCGGCCACGACCAGCAGGGCCACTACGAGGGCGAGGGCCGGCCGCAGCAGCGCGAATTTGTGTACTTCACCGACCAGCATCGCGCCGCCGTCCATGATTACTACTACCGGCAGTTTCACGGCAAACGCTGCCCGCCCGGTCTGGCCAAGAAGCGCAATGGCTGCCTGCCGCCCGGACAGGCCAAGAAATGGCGCGTCGGCCAGCCGCTGCCGCATGACGTGCGCTATTACGGCGTGCCCGACAGCGTCGTTGTGCGCCTTGGCCAGCCGCCCGAAGGCCATCGTTATGTGCGCGTCGCCTCGGACATCCTGCTGATCACCATTGGCGCCAGCATGGTGGTCGATGCGCTCGAAGATCTGGGGCGCTGATTCCGTCCCGGGAACGCGCGGCGTTCAGTAGCGCTGCACGATTTCGGCGATGATTTCCTGCAGCGGTGCGGCGGCGCTCTGGATGAAAAAATGCCCGCCATGCAGCACATGAGTCGTGAATTCGCCGCGCGTCTGCACGCGCCATTGCTCGATCTCGGCGGGGCTACAATGCGTGTCGGCATCGCCGGCAATCGTCGTGATCGGGCATGACAGCGGCGGCTCGGGGCGGAACTGATACGCGCCGATGGCATTGAAATCGGCGCGCAGGCTTGGCAGCAACATGTCCATCATGCGCGGATCGTCGAGAATCTCGGGCGGCGTGCCGCCCAGTTCGCGCAGCTTGTCCTTCAGCGCGCTGTCGGAAAGATCGCGCCGCACCACGTTGGTCCGCGGCAACTGCGGCGCCACATAGCCGGCCAGAATCAGATGCGCCGGCTCGATGCCGGCGCGGCGACGCAACATGCGCGCCACCTCGAAGGCCAGCACGGCGCCCATGCTGTGGCCGAAAAACACCAGTGGCGCGGAAAGATGCGGATTCAGCGCCTGCACCGTGGCATCGACCATTTCCTCGACGGTTTCGACCGGCTTTTCGACGATGCGGCGCGAACGGCCGGGCAGATGCACGCCATACAGGCTCACCTCCTCGGGCAGGGTCTGGCGCCAGCCATGAAACACCGAGGGACTGCCGCCCGCATACGGAAAGCAGACCAGCCGCACACGGCCGCGCGCCGGCCCGAGGGCGCACAGCCACGACTCCTGCGTCGACGGAACTTTCCGGCGGTCAATCAGCATTTGCCACGTATCCCCAGTCCTTGTTTCCGGTCCTGCTGTATCGTTTCCTGCACCGGGCGCACGGCCCACGGCGCCAGACAAGCCGCGCAGATTACACGATAAACCCTTTATCGAACAGGACATTGGCTTGCGCCGCGGCAAGCCACAAGGCCGTGGCGGCATGGCGACAAGCATCGGGAAAACCCCGGGCGGGAGCGCCCGGTGCAGAAGTTCAGGCCCCGGCCAGCTTGGCCTCAAGCATTTTGCGCAGATCGCCGACCGTCTTGAGCTCAAGCATTTCCTCGGTGCTCAGGGTCACATCGAACTCATCCTCGACCGCGTACAACAGCTTGACCAGCGCCAGCGAATCCAGGCCGATGTCCTGTAACGAATGCTCGGGCGCCAGCGTGGCGAGATCCACTTTCAGACCAACCTGCTTGCCCAGATTGACCAGGGTTTCGATACTCAGACTCATAACCATCCCTCATCTAACGCGCATGAGCGCATGCGACACCTGCGAAAAATGAACTAGCGCCAGATTTAGCGCCCACCCCCACCCATCTTCCCCCGCGCGGCGGAGATGACGGAACTGCTCGCTGCGCGCGTTCGTTTGACCCGACTTCAAATTGATGCATCTCACGCTGCCATGCGGCACCATGACAAACCGCCATCTTACCCGCAACCGCGTGATTTGCCCCAGCTCAGCCGAGCCATCGAGGCAATCGAAAGAATGCCAATTGGATCCCCCATCCCCACCCCTCCCCTTGTCCCCCAAGGGGATTTCCTGCGGGGCAAAGGGGAGGGGGCACTCCTCACTCCTCACTCCTCACCGCCCCAATCAGCGCCGCCACCTGTGCCGCCAGTTCGCGCACATGCGGCTGGCTGACCATGGTCAGGTGATTGCCCGGTACATGGCGGATCTCGATGAGTCCCAGCGCCATGCGCCGCCAGGAATCCACATCGATCTCCAGCGCCCCTTCGGGCATCTCGCTGGCCAGGAACAGGGAGATCGGCGCATGGATCGGCTGCGGTGCATAGGCGTCCGAGATATGCACATTGCCGGCGATGCGCGCCAGGAAGATCTCCGCGTCGCGGGTCTTGAAGCCGCGCGGCAGCACGTTCATCTGGTAGGCCATGTCGAGAATCCGCGCGAAGCGCTTCTTGCCGACCGTGAGCACGTATTCGAGCAGATACTTTTCGTCGCGGCCGACCAGATTCTCGCGCTTCAGGCCGAGCTGGAAGGCCTCGTTGATGAGCATCATGGCGTCGATCATCGACTCCTCGCGCTTGATGATGTCGGTATCGAAGATCGCCAGCACGCCGACCTGCTCGCCGGCCTGCTCGACCTGGCGCGCGATCACGTACACCACCATGACGCCCATCGAATGCCCGCCGAGCAGATACGGCCCGTGCGGCTGCACCGAACGGATGTCCTTGAGGTATTCGGCGGCCATCTCTTCGAGCGTGTTGCGCCGCTCTTCGCCCAGCGCGCGCGGCGTAGACTGGATGCCGTAGAACGGCTGCTCGGGCCCCAGCGACTTGGCGAGCTGCTGGAAGCCGATCACATCGCCGCCGGCCGGATGCACGCAGAAGAACGGCCGCCGCCCGGGCGTCCCGCGTTCGATCAGCACCAGCGAAGTATCCTCGCGCTCGCTGGCCTCCTTGAGCAGTTCGGCCGCGAAAGCCTCGATGGTCTGCAGGCGGAAGATGGCTTCGAGCGGCAGACTGCGATCGACCTCGTCCGAGACGCGCGCCATGAGCCGGTAGGCGCTGAACGAATCGCCGCCGAGGTCGAAGAAGTTGTCCTGCAGGCCGACCCGGTCGACGCCCAGCACCTCACCCCAGATCTTCGCCAGCTGGATCTCCATCGGCGTGCTCGGCGCAACATACGGCACGTCAAGCTGCGGCCGCTCGGTGATGGCGCCGAAACTGCTCTGCAACTTCTGCCGATCGACCTTGCCATTCACGGTCAGCGGCATGACCGGCGCCTGCACGAAGGCGCCGGGAATCATGTACTCGGGCAGCGTCTGCCCCAGATAGGCGCGCAACACCGTCGCCGTCAGCGTCTCGTTGGCGCAGTAATACGCCACCAGGCGGTCCTGCAACGTGCGCTGGTCGCGGATCGCCATCACCACGCAGGAAGTCACGCTGGCATGACGCGCCAGCGCCGCCTCGATCTCGCCAAGCTCGATGCGATAGCCGTGGATCTTGACCTGATGGTCGATGCGCCCCTGATAATCAAGCTCGCCGTCCGCACGCCAGCGCGCCAGGTCGCCGGTGCGATACAGGCGCGCCCCGCTGTGGCCCGCCGTCGCGCCGAACGAATCGGGAATGAAGCGCTCGGCCGTCAGCGCCGGCCGGTTCAGATAGCCGCGCGCCAGACCCGCGCCGCCGATGAACAGCTCGCCCGTCACGCCGATCGGCACGGGTTCGAGATGCTCGTCAAGAATGTAACTGCGCAGGTCGGCGAGCGGCCGGCCGATACTGCGCCCGCCGCCGTCCTCGACGTCGGATTCGGTGACTGCGCGCCAGGTCACATGCACCGTGGTTTCGGTGATGCCGTACATGTTGATGATGTGCGTGGCCGGATTCAGCCGGCCGCGATACCACGGACGCAGGCTGGCGTATTCGAGCGCCTCGCCACCAAACACCACATAGCGCAGCGCCTTGGCCCAGGCCGGAGCGACGCCGGACTGCGTGGTTTCGAGCAGACGCACGAAGGCCGACGGCGTCTGGCTCAGCAGCGTGACCTGCTGTTCGGCCAGCAGCGCGCAGAACGCCTGCGGCGAACGCGTGACGGATTGCGGCACGATCACCAGACGACCGCCATACAGCAGCGCGCCGAAGATCTCCCAGATCGAGAAGTCGAAGGCATACGAATGGAACAGCGTCCACACCTGATGCTCGTCGAAACTGAAATGCTCGGCGCAGGCCGCGAACAGGCGCAGCACATTGGCATGCGCCAGTTGCACGCCCTTGGGTTTGCCGGTCGAGCCCGAGGTATAGATTACATACGCCAGCTGACCGACATTGACGGCCACGCCCGGCGCCCTGGCCGGGCGTGCGGCCAGCGCGGCCGCATCGCGGTCGAAACACACCACCGGCACCGCGGCATTCGCGGCGCCCGGCAGGCGCGCTGTGACACTGCGATGCGTAATCACGCAGCGCGCGCCGCAGTCGCCGATCTGGTAATGAATCCGCTCGTCGGGCAGGCCCGGCTCGATGGGCACATAAAAGCCGCCGGCCTTCAGCACCCCGAGGATGGCCACGATCATGTCGATCGAGCGTTCGAGACACAGCACCACCGGCGTTTCGGCCCCGACGCCCAGCGCCGCGAGATGATGCGCCAGCCGGTTGGCGCGCTTGTCCAGCTCGGCATAGGTGATCGACGCGTCCTCGCAGGTCACGGCGATCTGCTTCGGCCGCAGCTGCGCCTGCCGCGCGATGCGCGCCGACAGATCCTCGCAGCCCTGCAGCAGCTCGGGATAGGTCTTGCCGCTGCCGGAAAATTGGTCAAGCAGCAACTGACGCTCGGCCGCGCCCAGCATGGGCAGCGCGGAAATCCGCCGTTCCGGCTGTGCGACGGCGGCGGCCAGCAGGTTCGCGTAATAGCCGGCGAAACGCTCGATGGTTGTCGCGTCGAACAGATCGGTGCTGTAGTCGAACGAAATCGCCAGGCATTGCGCATCGAATGCCACCACGGCGCTGAGGTCGAACTTGGCGCGCGGCAACTCGATATCCACGGCTGACAATTGCACGCCGGCGCGCGCCAGATCGGCATCCAGTTCGGCGACGCGCAGCACCGGCGCCGCCTGCAGCGTGAAGGTGGTGTCGAACAGCGCCTGACGGCTCAGGTCACGGCGCGACGACAGTTCCTCGACCAGCAGGTCGAACGGATAGTCCTGATTCGCATACGCATCAAGCGCATCGGCGCGCACGCGCGCCAGCAGATCAACGAAGCGCGGATCACCCGACAGGTCGCCGCGCAGCACCAGCGTGTTGACGAAGAAGCCGATCAGCGCACCGATTTGCGGCTGCTGGCGGCCAGCCAGCGGCGTGCCGATCAGGATGTCGTGCTGGCCGCTCAGACGCGAAAGCAACAGCTCATACACCGCCAGCAGAAGCATGAACGGTGTGACTTCATGCGCACTGCAGAAGCGCTCGACCGCCACGCGCAGCGACTCGTCGAGCCGCAGGCAGTACTGGCGTCCGGCGAAATTCTGCATCAGCGGGCGCGGCCGGTCGGTCGGCAGCTGCAGGATCGGCAGTTCGCCACCGCTCTGTCCACCCTGGCTGCCCAGCTGCCTGAGCCAGTAGTCGCGCTGTGCATCGAGCGCCCCACTGTCGATCAACTGACGCTGCCAGAGCGTGAAGTCCACATAGTCGATGTCGAGTTCCGGCAACGCCGCGTCGGCCGTGCCGCGCTCGCACAGCGCGACATACAGCGCGGCGACTTCGGCAATCGCCAGTTCGATGGCCCAGCCATCGGCGACGATGTGATGCATCGACACCGCCAGCACATGATCGTCCGCGCCGAAGCGGTACAAGTGCGCACGCAGCAGCGGTCCGGTTTCAAGATTGAAGGGTTCGAGCGCGAACTCGGTCAGCGCGCCGCGAATCGCTTCCAGCGCCGCAACATCGCCGCCCGGAACTTCCAGCTGCGTGACGGGCAATTCGACCGCATACGGCTCGCCGACCCACTGCATCGGCTCGTCGCCCATCGGGATGATCACCGTACGCAGCGGCGCATGCCGGCGCACCAGCGCATTCAGCGCTTCGCCGAGCCGCAGCACATCGAGACGACCACGCATGCGGATCGCCGACGGCAGGTTGTAGGCCGACTCGGCATTGCCGATCTGCGAGATGAACCACAGGCGGCGCTGTGCATGCGAAAGCGGATAGTAGTCGGCCGGCGCGGCCTTGCGGATCGGCGGCAAGGCGGCCTGCAGATCGAGCAGCGCCACGGCCTGCGCGGCGATGGTCGGCGCCTCGAAGATCAGGCGCACCGGCGCCTGGCGCTTGAAGGCCGCGCTCAGCCGCGCGGACAACTGCATCGCCGACAGCGAATGGCCGCCCAGATCGAAGAAGCTGTCATGCACGCCGATCCGCTCATGGCCGAGGATTTCCTGCCAGATGCCAGCGATCAGGCATTCGGCATCGGTTTCAGGCGCCACATGCTGCAGTGTCGAGGCGCCATTGGCGCCATACGCGGCGGCATCGGGCGCCGGCAGCGCCTTGCGGTCGAGCTTGCCGTTCGGCAGCAGCGGCAGTTTATCCAGCAGCACGAAGGCGCTTGGCGCCATGTATTCAGGCAGCTGCGCCTTGAGCAGCGCGCGCAGTTCGAGCAGCACCACTTCGGCTTCCGCGTCCCCTTGCAGCACCAGATAGGCTGCCAGACGCTTGTCGCCGGGGCGGTCCTCGCGCGCCAGCACCAGCACCTCGCGCACGGCCGCATGCCGGCTGAGTTGCGCCTCGATCTCGCCGAGTTCGATGCGGAAGCCGCGAATCTTGACCTGGAAATCGTTGCGGCCCAGATACTCGATCTGGCCGTCGGCCTTCCAGCAACCGAGGTCGCCGGTCTTGTACATGCGCCCGGTCGGGTTGCGCTGCAGATCACCGAACGGATCGGCGACGAAGCGCTCGGCCGTCAGCTCGGGACGTTTGAGATAACCGCGCCCGACGCAGGCGCCGGCAATGTAGAGCTCGCCGGCCACGCCGAGCGGCACGGGCTGCAGGGCGGCATCGAGAATATAGACCTGGGTGTTGGCGACCGGCCGGCCGATCAGCGAGGCGCAGCCGTCGGCGCGCTCGATGGTGTTGAAGGTCGCATTCACGGTGGCTTCGGTCGGCCCGTAGCCGTTCATGAGCACCGGCAGATGGTCGCTGCGCTCGAACCACTGGGCGACGATCTGCGGATTCACGGCCTCGCCGCCGAAGATGATCTGCCGCACGCCGGGCGGAATCGCCGCCTGCGCATCAAGCGCCAGCTGATGCCAGAACGCCGTCGGCAACACCACGATGCTGACCTGCGCCTGCGCGCAATGACGCCAGAAGGTTGTCGCGTCGCCGAGCCAGTCGTCGCCGCGCAGCACCAGCGTGAAGCCGCTGCACAGCGCACCGAAGGTTTCCTCGACCGACATGTCGAAACTGATCGAGGCGAATTGCAGCAGGCGGTTGGCGCTGCGCGGCTGGTCAGCGTCGACAAGATAACGCTGATTCAGCGCGACGACCTGATTCACCAGGCCGCCATGTTCGAGCATCACGCCCTTGGGCTGGCCCGTCGACCCCGAGGTATAGATCACATACACCAGGTTGCGCGGGCTCAAACCGAGTGCGGCGGCATCCAGATTCGCCGTGTCCTGCGTGGCGATCTGCGCCCAGTCGCGGTCGAACGCCAGCACCTGTTTGACGCTGTCGGGCAGCACGCCGGGCAGGCGCGCCAGCAGCGCCTGCTGCACCAGCACCACCTGCGGCGCGGCGTCGTCGAGCATGTATTCGATGCGCTCGGCCGGATACGCCGGATCGAGCGGCACAGACGCCCCGCCGGCCTTGAGGATGGCCAGCAGGCCGACCACCATCTCGATGCTGCGTTCGACACAGATGCCGACCAGCTGGTCAGGACCGACGCCGAGCTTGCGCAGATGACGCGCCAGCTGATTCGCACGCGCATTGAGTTCGCCATAGCTGAGCTGCTGCGCGCCGCATACCAGTGCCACGGCGTCCGGCGCTTGCGCGGCGTGCGCCTCGAACAGCTCGTGGGCGAGACGCTGCTGCGGATACTCAACCTGCGTGGCGTTGAAGGCTTCGAGCACCTCGCGGCGGCCGACGGCGTCGAGCAGCGGCAGCGCCTGCACGCGGCAGACATCGTCAGCGCTGGTCATGGCGCGCAGCAGGCAGGTCAGATGGCCGACCCAGCGCTCAATCGTGGCGCGCTCGAACAACGCCGTGGCGTATTCGATATTGCCGTACAACCGGCCGTCGCTCTCCTGCATTTCCAGTGACAGATCGAACTGCGCCGTGGTGCGCGGCTGCTCCTGCGCCGCCAGCGTGAGGCCGGGCAACTCGATGGCGTTGAGCGGCGTATTCTGCAGCACGAACATCACCTGGAAGATCGGGCTGTGACTCAGGCTGCGCACCGGCTGCAGGGCTTCGACGATCTGCTCGAACGGCGCATCCTGATGCGTGTACGCCGCCAGCAGCATCTCGCGCACCTGGCGCAGCAGTTCGCCGAGCGTCGGATTGGCGCTCAGATCGCAGCGCAGCGCCAGCGTGTTGACGAAGAAGCCAATCAGGCGCTCGACTTCGCTGCGCTGCCGGTTGGCGACCGGCGCACCGATCACGATGTCGTTCTGCCCCGAGAGCCGCGCCAGCAGGATCGCCCAGGCCGAGTACAGGGCCATGAACAGCGTCACGTCGTGGCGCTTGGCGAGCTGTTTGATGGCGGCCGTGAGTTCGGCATCCAGCGTGAAGGGCACGGTCGCGCCGGCATAGCTCAGCAGCGGCGCGCGCGGCCGGTCGGTCGGCAGCTCGATGAGCTCCGGCGCACCGCCGAGCTGCTGCTTCCAGAACGCCAGCTGTTGTTGCAACAGCGGCCCGGTCAGCCAGGTCTGCTGCCAGACCGCATAGTCGGCGTACTGGATCGTCAGCGCTGGCAGCGGATCCTGATCGGCTGCAGCACCTTGCGCATACGCCGAGTACAGCACGGCGAACTCGTCCACCAGCACGCCCACCGACCAGCCATCGGAGACGATGTGATGCATCGTGATGGCCAGCACATGCAGATCGGCAGCGAGGCGAATCAGGCGGCCGCGAATCAGCGGGCCATGCGCCAGATCGAACGGCGCGCCGGCCTCCTCGGCCAGCTGACGCTGGAGATCGGCAGCGGTTTGGCCAAGATCGTGGCTCAGATCAATGTGCTGCAGCGGGAAGCGCGCCTGCGCTGCGAGCACCTGCTGGGCGCGGCCGTCAACGCTCGGGAAGCTGGTGCGCAACGCCTCATGGCGCGCCAGGATGCGATCGAGCGCAGCCTGCAGTGCGACGGTGTCGAGCTGCCCCGTGAGACGCAAGGCGCCGGGGATGTGATAGGCGCTGCTGGCCCCTTCGAGCTGGTCGAGGAACCACAGGCGCTGCTGCGCCCAGGACAGCGGCAGCGGTTGGCTGCGGTCGGCGCGGTCGATGGCCGGCAAGCCGGCGCTCGCTGCACCCGGCGCTTGCAGCTGCTGCGCCAGCGCAGCGAGTTGCGGATGTTCGAACAAAGTGCGTAGCGCCAGTTCACGTCCGAGGTGCTGACGGATGCGCGCAATCAGTTGCACGGCCAGCAGCGAATGGCCGCCGAGCTCAAAGAAACTGTCGTGACGGCCGATGCGCTCGACCTGCAGCAGTTCCTGCCACAAGCCGGCCAGGGTTTCTTCCAGCACACCCACGGGGGGGGCGTATTCGCGCGTCTGGTAGGCGTCGAGTTCGGGCGCCGGCAGGGCCTGACGATCCACCTTGCCGTTCGGCGTCAGCGGCAGCGCGTCGAGCACCACATATGCGCTCGGCAGCATGTAGTCGGGCAGGCTGTGCCGGAGTGCCTGACGCACGGCATCCAGATCGAGCGCGGCGCAATCCGTGGCGGTCACCGTGGTGGTCAGATAGGCCACCAGACGCCGGTCGCCGGGGCGATCCTCGCGCGCCAGCAACGCGACATCGCGCACGCCGGGCTGGCGCTGCAGCTGGGCCTCGATCTCGCCGAGTTCAATGCGGAAGCCGCGGATCTTGACCTGATGGTCGTTGCGGCCAAGATATTCGATCTGGCCGTCGGCCAGCCAGCGCCCCTGGTCGCCGGTCTTGTACAGCCGCGCCGTCGGCTCGTCGCTGAACGGATCGGCGATGAAGCGTTCGGCCGTCAGTTCGGGGCGATTCAGATAGCCGCGCGCCACGCCCACACCGCCGACGACGATCTCGCCGGCCACGCCGAGCGGCGCCAGCTGGCCCTGCGCATCAAGGATGTAGACGCGCATGTTGTCGATCGGCGCACCGATCGGCGGCTGCGCGGCGGCAGAGACAGCCAGCTTTGCCGGATCGCAGCGATACATGCTGGCGCATACCGTGGTTTCGGTCGGCCCATAGGCGTTGTAGAAATTCCGTTCGCGCGACCAGACGCGCGCCAGCGCCATCGGGCAGGCCTCGCCGGCCACCACCAGCGTCTGCAGATCGGGCAGCGTCGCCGCCTCAGCCGCTGACCAGGCGCTCACCGCCACGGGCGGCAGCGTGGCATGTGTGATGCGGGCGTCACGCAGCATGGCCAGCAGCGGCGCGCCAGGCATCAGGCGTTCGCGTGACGCCAGGTGCAGGCTCGCGCCACTGGCCAGCGCCATCGCGCATTCCCAGGTGCAGGCGTCGAAACTCAACGAGGCGAACTGCAGCACGCGGCTGCCGGCCTGCACGCCGAAATGGCGCTGATGCATCTGCGCCAGATTGCACAGGCCGCGGTGTTCGAGCAGCACGCCCTTGGGCTGGCCCGTCGAGCCCGAGGTGTAGATCACATACGCCAGATGGCGCGGACTCAGGCCGATGTCCTGCGGCGCCAGATTGTCGGCCGGCAGCGCGGCAAACGGCGCCGGTTCGGCGTCCAGTGCAATGACCTTGGCATGAGCGCCGGCAAGCCCGGACTGTAAATGCTGCTGCGTCAGAATCACGCCGGGCGCGGCGTCCTGCAGCATGTAGGCAATACGCTCGGCCGGATAGTTCGGGTCGATGGGCACATACGCACCACCGGCCTTGAGCACGCCGAGCAGGCCGACGATCATCTCGATGCCGCGCTCGACACACAACGCCACGAGGGCATCGGGACCGACGCCCAGCGTGCGCAGATGCCGGGCGAGCCGGTTGGCGCGCGCGTTGAGTTCGCCATAGCTGAGCTGCTGGTCTTCGAACACCAGCGCCAGGGCCTCGGGCTGCGCTGCGGCGCGCGCTTCGAACAGCTGCTGGAAGCAGCGATCGTGGGCAAAGTCGACCTGCGTGGCGTTGAAATCCGCCAGCAGTTCGTGCTGCTGCGCCGCCGTCATCAACGGCAGCGCATGCACGCGCGCCGCATCGTCCTGCGTCATGGCGCCCAGCAGCGTCTGCAGATAACCGATCCAGCGCTCGATGGTGGCGCGCTCGAACAGATCGGTGGCGTATTCGATGCTGCCGGTGATTTCGCTGCCGACTTCCTGCAGCGTGAGCGTCAGGTCGAACTGCGCCGTGGTGCGCGGCATGGCCTCGGCCGCCAGATTCAGGCCCGGCAACTGGAGCTCGGTGTGCGGCGTGTTCTGCAGCGCGAACAGCACCTGAAACAGCGGGCTGTGGCTCAGGCTGCGCGTCGGCTGCAGGGTTTCGACAATCTGCTCGAACGGCGCATCCTGATGACTGTAAGCCGCCAACGTCATGTCCTTGACCTGCTGCAGCAGTTCGCCAACGCTCGGCGCACGGCTCAGATCGGCACGCAATGCCAGGGTGTTCACGAAGAAACCGATCAGGCCTTCGAGTTCGGTGCGCTGACGATTGGCGACCGGCGCACCGATCACCACATCGTTCTGCCCCGACAGCCGCGCCAGCAGGATCGCCCAGCCGGTGTACAGCGTCATGAACAGCGTCACGTCATGGCGCTTGCCGAGCTGCCTGAGGCGCGCCGTGA
>JBPOIN010000090.1:0-5021 GCA_052034445.1 Pseudomonadota bacterium
AAACCGCGCAGGACTATTTCCAGAACAATTTCTCCACCAAGACGCTGCGCCAGATGCGCGAAGAGCGCGACGCGCTGTGCTACGTGCCCGAACTCTGGCAGCAGATGGTCGAGATGGGGTGGACCGGCATTCTTGCCACTGAAGAAGAAGGCGGTCTCGGCTTCGGCTTCAAGGGCGTCGGTGCGGTGCTCGAACCGGCCGGCAAGACCCTCGCCGGTTCGCCCTTCCTCGCCACCGTGGTGCTCGGCGGCTCGGCGATCCAGCTTGGCGGCAACGACGCGCAACGCGCCGAGTGGCTGCCGAAGATCATCGGCGGCGAAGCGCGCTTCGCGCTGGCGGTTGACGAAACTCCGCGTCACGATCCCAAGGTCTGCAAGACCACGGCAACAAAAAGCGGCGACGGCTACACGCTCGACGGCGAGAAACTGTTTGTCATGGACGGCGCCTGCGCCGACCAGCTGATCGTCTCCGCCACCAGCGAAGCCGGCCCGACGCTGTTCATCGTCGATGCCAAGGCGGCGGGCGTGACGCGCCATCGGCTGTCGATGATCGACACGCGCAATGCCGCACGCATCGTGTTCAAGAATGTTGCGGTCGGCGCCAACGCCGTGCTCGGCCAGCCCGGTAACGGCAACGAGCTTCTCGACCAGATCCTCGACCGCGGCCGTGTCGCACTGTGCGCCGAAATGCTCGGCATCGCCCAGTGGCTGTTCGACACCACCATCGACTACCTCAAGCAGCGCGTGCAGTTCGATGTGCTGATCGGCTCCTTCCAGGCGCTGCAGCATCGCGCCGCGAAGATGTTCGTGCAGATGCAGCTGGCGCGCAGTACCGTGCTCGCTGCACTGGCCTGCGTCGATGAGAATCCGGCCTTCCTGCCCTACTACGCCAGCGCGGCCAAGGCCAAGATGAGCGAAGTGCTCGAACTGGTCAGCAGCGAAGCCGTGCAGATGCATGGCGGCATCGGCGTCACCGACGAGCTCGATGTCGGCCTGTACCTCAAGCGCGGCCGCGTCTGCGTCGCCGCCTTCGGCGATATCCCGTTCCACCGCGACCGCGTTGCCGGCATGAGCGGACTGTAAGTCGCGGCGTGTCGAGAGGATCCTTTGTAGGTCGGGCTTTTAGCCCGACATGTCGGGTTGAAACCCGACCTACAGCGCTTTTTACATCTGGAGCGCACGATGACTGAATCCATTTCGACCCAGTTGCAAGCCGTCCGTGCCCAGCTCACGGGCCCCGGCGCCCCTTTCGAACTGGCCGAGCTCGATCTCGCCGGTCAGCGCTACCGCATCTTCAAGAATGCGCCCGCGGATCTGGTGCAGATCATCGAGCAGGGACGCGCTTTCGGCGCCAAGACCTTTCTCGTGTATCAGGGCGAACATTGGAGCTTCGAGCGCTTCTTCGCGCACGTCGATGCGCTCGCCGCCGTGCTGCGCCGTGACTACGGCATCGGCAAGGGCGATCGCGTGGCGATCGCCATGCGCAATCGTCCCGAGTGGATGGCGGCCTATGCGGCCATCATTCTGAGCGGGGCGGTTGCGGTGCCGCTCAACAGCTGGGGGCAGCGCGAAGAGCTGGTGTATGGCCTCACCGACAGCGCGCCAAAACTGCTGTTCTGCGATGCGCCCCGCTACGCGCATGTGGCGGCTGATCTGGCCACCTTGCACCTGCAGGTCATCGTCACCGATGCCGTCGAACCGGCGCCGGGCGTCGGTTACTATGACGAAATCATCGCCGCGGCGTCGGCGCCGCTGCCGGCCGCCCGGGTCGAGCCCGACGATGTGGCCATGATCCTGTATACCTCCGGCACGTCGAGCCATGCCAAGGGCGTCGTCTCCACGCATCGCATGCTTGGTCAGGCCATGGCGAATCTGGATTATTTCGGCGCCTTGTCGGCCATGACCTCGCCCGACCGCATCGGCGCCATGATGGCTGCGGGTTTTGAAATGGCCACGCTGATGGCCGTGCCGCTGTTTCATGCCAGTGGCCTGCACGCCCAGTTTCTTGCGGCATTGCGCGGCGGGCGGCGCATCGTGATCATGTACAAGTGGGATGTCGCACAGGCCCTCGAAACCATCGCGGCCGAACGCATCACCCAGCTCAGCGCCGCGCCGGCCATGATCCTGCAACTCTTCACGCACCCGGCCTTTGAGCGTACCGATACGCGTAGCTTGAGCTGGATCGGCTTCGGCGGTGCGGGCGTGCCCGACAAGCTCATCGAAATCCTGCAGGCCAAGAAGCCGCTGGCGATGGCCGGCATCGGCTATGGCCTGACCGAAACCAACGGTCCGGCGGCGGCCTGCACCGGCGCGGCATTTTTCCATCAGCCGCACAGCAACGGTTCGCAGTCACCGATCTTCGACATCCGCATTGCCGATGCCGCCGGCAACGCGCTGCCCGCCGGCCAGCGCGGCGAGGTCTGGATGCGCGGCATCTGCAACCTGCAGTCCTACTGGAATCAGCCGGCGGCGACGCGCACCGTGCTGCAGGATGGCTGGTTCCGCAGCGGCGACATCGGTTATTTCGACAACGATGGTTTCCTGTTCATCGTCGATCGCCTCAAGGACATCGTCAATCGCGGCGGCGAGAAAATCGCCAGCGCCGAAATCGAATCCTGCCTGCTGCTGCATCCGGCGATCGCCGAGGCCGCAGCCTTTGGCGTGCCCGACGCCGAGTACGGCGAGGCGCTGGCCGTGGCCGTGCATCCGCGCCCGGGTTGCACGCTCGATGC
The DNA here is from genome assembly GCA_052034445.1 of Pseudomonadota bacterium. Lineage (GTDB taxonomy): Bacteria > Pseudomonadota > Gammaproteobacteria > Burkholderiales > Rhodocyclaceae > Sterolibacterium. The sequence goes on from JBPOIN010000090.1 coordinate 2,732, forward strand.
GGCCACAGTGCGCACCCACATTCTCGAACATCTGGCGGCCTTCAAGGCGCCCGCGCATGTCGTGATCCGCGCCGAGCCGCTGCCGCGCAACCCGACCAACAAGATTCTCAAGCGCGATCTGCGCGCACAGTTCCTGGCCGCCGGCACGGCCGGTTGAAGGCGCATCCCGGCATGTTGCAGCGCGGTTTGCTGCTGGCGCTGCGTGTCTGCGCCTGCCTGATCTCACGGCCCCGTGCGCCGCTACGGCATGCGTTGTCTCAAGGTGATCGGTTTCAGCGATACCTGCGCTGAAACCTGGCAGTACAACGCCAGTTAATACGGCACGCCAGTTTTTCGCTACCTGCATGTGGCCGTGTGGCTGAAAGGCGAAGCCCCGAACCAGGCCGATGGCTACCTGAATACCTGTCTGGTCTGTGACGAAACGCGTTCAGGTTCTAGGTCAGGTGTTCAAGCGCGTCGCCGGGCGCAGGCAGCGCAATTCGGGCATCGTCGTCTCGGCGATTGTCCGGCCGGGAGACTGGATTTTCCAGTGGCAACACCGTTATTGAGCTGGAGGACTGCCGGTTTGATCAATGGCTGGTCAGGGTTTCACCCGCTTCCCTGGACAAGGCGTCCGAGCAGAGGCGAAAGCAGTTGCGTCCATCTTTTTTGGCGCAGTACATTGCCGCATCGGCATGCTTCATGAGTTGTTTTGCGTCCTCGCCCTGATCGGGGTAAAGGCTGACGCCGACACTCGGGCTGGAGTTCAGTTCAACTCCGTCGAGCAGGTAGGGTTGCCCCAGATGCTCGACGATTTTTTCGGCGATGTGAGTCACGGAGGCCTCGTCCGGATTGCCGGTCAGAATCACGACGAATTCGTCGCCGCCCAGACGCGCGACGATGTCGCTCGATCGCACAATGTTTTGCAGACGGCTGGCGACTTCGATGAGTAGCAAATCGCCGACATGATGGCCATGGGTGTCGTTGATGTTCTTGAAACGGTCCATGTCAATGAACATTACCGCCAGGCGCAGCGATTCGCGGTGGGCGGCAAGCAGGGCTTGCTCGAGCCGCGATTCGAGGCTGAAACGGTTCGATAGTCCGGTCAACGCATCGTGATGAGCCAGGCGTTGCATGCGTTCTTCAGCCTGCTTGCGTTCGGTGATGTCGACGAAACTACCCATGTAATTCGCGATGGCTCCGGTGGCGTCGTGGATGGCCGAAATCGTTGCCCATTTGGGATAGACGCTGCCATCCTTGCGCCGATCCCAGAGCTCGCCCTGCCATACTCCATGAGTCTGCAGCGCTTGCCAGAGGGCTGCATATGTTTCGGGGGGCGTCAGTCCGGAGGCCAGAATGCGCGGATTCTTGTTGCGCACTTCGTTGATCGAATAGCCGGTCAGTGCGGTGAAGGCTGGATTGACTTCGATGATGTTGTTGTTTCTGTCCGTGATCACGATGGCGTCGCGGCTGTGCAGGAAGACGGTCGCATAGATGTGCAGCAGCTCCTCTGCCTGCTTGATGGCCGTGACATCAAATATGGTGCCATGCGATATGAGTGGCGCACCATTTTCGTCAAAGTGTGTTTCGCAACGTTCCTGAACGTATTTGGTGCGCCCATCGGGAAACAGCAGGCGATGGATCAGTGCATAGGGGGTCCGGTTGGCGAGCGAAGCCTGATAGGCGCTATTGACCATGGCGCGGTCGTCAGGGTGGATGGCGGCGAGAAATCCCTCATAGGAGGCAGCAGAATGGTGTGGATCGATCTCGAAGATGCGGAAGACTTCATCCGACCAGTCGAGGCGGTTGCTGCGCAGATCAAGCGTCCAGCTACCGGTTTTGGCGATGCGCTGGGCTTCGTTGAGGCGTTCGTAACTCAGAGCCATGGCCTGCTCGGCGTGTTGCCGTTCGGCGAACAATGCGGCGACGAATTGGCCGATCAAGGCCAGACTCAACAGGTAAATATCCAGTGTGAAAAAACTGTTGTCCAGCGACAGGACAAATAGTGATGCCCCTGTCTTGGCCGCCAGCAGGCAGATCATCACGAGGGTCAGTCCCACGGTCGTGATGCGCATGCCCCAGCGCGCTGCCAGCAGGGCCACGAGCGGCGGGGCGAGCGCGGAACCTACGTTGGCGCCATAAAAATTTGGCGAGCGCCACAACAGAATGCACATCAATGTCAGCAGAATCAGCGGCTGCCATTCCTTGAGCAGGGAGGCGCGCAAGGCGCTGCGTGCGCCATGCAGCGAGAGTATCAGCGGGGTGACGATGATCTGGCCGAGCGAATTGCCCAGCCACCAGGCGACCCATG
>JBPOIN010000187.1:0-2875 GCA_052034445.1 Pseudomonadota bacterium
CCGCAGGGCAGGGCTGTGATGCCGATATTGAAATCGAGAATTGATCTGCGGCAAGTTGTTATGTTCAGCGATCAACCAGAATGCATGTCATGCCCTTCAGGGCAATAGATTTTTGTTGAGAACTGTCGACAGCCTGTCGGTGAATATTGCCGGCGCCAGCGGCGGCAACTACGAAGCCGTGACCACACAAGGCACGGTCGCCAACACCGTGGTGGACGACAACGACGCCACGATGGTGACGCTGAGCTCGGAAAGCCCGAGCCAGATCACGGAAGGCGGCAGCATCGTGTATACGGCGACGGTGAACAACCCGGTGACAGGCAGCGCCTTGGTGGTGACCCTGAGCAACGAACAGACAATCACGATCAACGTTGGCGAATCGAGCGGCAGCGTCACCTACACCGTGCGTGCGGATGACCCGTATATCCAGGGCACGGACAGCCTGTCGGTGAATATTGCCGGCACCAGCGGCGGCAACTACGAAGCCGTGACCACACAAGGCACGGTCGCCAACACCGTGGTGGACGACAGCGATGCGTCGAATGTGACTTTGAGTGTGAATCAATCGACTGTTGTTGAAGGGGGGCAGATTGTTTATACGGCAACCGTCGACAATGCGCCGCAAGGGTCGGACTTGGTCCTGACGCTCAATGATGCAGCACAGACAACGATCACAATTTCTGCAGGCGCACATAGCGGAACGGCCACGGTGACTGCACCGAATGCCCCGGATGGCGGCTCGACGGTTACTGTCGGCGTTGCTAGTTCGGTCGGTGGTAATTACGAGCGGCTGGAGTCGAACACATTTTCTTACGCGATTTCCGATCATGCGCCGAGCGCACAAGATGACTACGCAACCTTGGTAGAAGGCACAACAGGATCTGTTACCAACGTATTGATGATTCTCGATCTTTCCGGAAGTATGGCCGGCGCCAATCTGGCTGCGCTGAAACAGTCTGTGGCCGCATTGGTGGATGCGTATCAGGAAAACGGCGGTTTCAACTTGAAAGTTGTGACCTTTGCTGAGAGTGCCTCGGCGACGGCTACATTTACGACGGTTGATGCAGTGAATTCATGGTTGAGTACGGTGACCGACACCAGCATCGCCAATGACAATCTGGGTAGTTACACCAACTATCAGGCAGCCATTGTGGCCGCACAAGCCGCATGGACTGCTGCGGCCATTCCTGGCGCCACTTCAGCGAATTCGGTGTCTTATTTCATTTCGGATGGTGAGCCGAATCGCGGCAATATGTCGAGTGCGCAGTCTGGCTGGGAGAGTTATGTTGATGGACATTTCTCGGTTTCGTATGCGATCGGTATCGGCAGCGCTTTGCCCTCCGATGCCGATTTGAAGCAGGTAGCACACACCCCCGGTGGCGCAACAGGCGACACCGACGATCATGTTTATCTGGTTTCGAATCTGGATGACCTGACTGCAACATTGATCAGTACGATTCCAATCACGACAACCGGCAATCTCTTCACAAACGATAGCTTTGGTTATGACGGGGCTGGTGTGCCTGCACTGGTTTCGGTTGTGGTCGCCGGTACGACCTATACCTTTGCTAGTGCGAGCACTCAACATGAAATCGATTTGGGCGCTGTCGGAAAGCTGAACATCAAAGGCGATGGTAGCTATACCTTCACTGCTGCCGTGAATGTTGCCTCCGATGTCTCGATTGATGTGCCCTATACCATTCGTGATAGCGATGGTTCAACGTCGAGTGCAACTTTGCATTTGACGACCACAGATCGGACTCCGTCCAGCCCGACCAATGATTCGATCACGGTCGAGGAGGAGTCGATTCCCGGCATTGGTGGCAATGATGAGACCAGCGATGGGTATAGCTATAAGGCCATTAACGGCTCGTTTGCCAATAATGCCAATTGGGGTGGCGATGGCTTCGGTGGCATCGTCAGCGTCAATGGTCAGATTGCTGTTGGCGATACGATCACGGTGAACGATGGTACGGGAACCTTGGTGGTGACCGCCTCTTCGGGCGCCTACAGTTACACCCTGAACGATAATCTTCTTCAGACTGGCGCTGGTGAGAACACTCAGGTTGCTCCTTCCTTCGCGATCGTTGGCAAGGACACCGATGGCAGTCAGATCAACTTCGGTCTGAGTGTGAATGTTATTGACGATGTGCCGGTTCTGAACGTGCAGAACGCCTATTTTGCGAACGAGGCCAATATGCATGTGACGGGCAATCTGGCCTCGATCGGTGCGGATTTCGGCGGTGCTTCGAAAGTGGAGTGGACCACTTCGGCGGCCTCTTTGAATGCATTGAATCTGACCTCGAGTGGCAAGGCGGTGACATTCAGTGTATCCGGCGATACTGTGACGGCCGCGACAACGGATGGCGCAGTATTTACGGTCAAGGCCAATGCTGTGGGCACCTATGATCTGACGACTGTGCGTCCGCTGGATTTGAGCCGTCTGTCTTTTGATGGTGATTCTGGCTCCCATGGCGGTGCCGGGGCAAAAACATGGTACGGCTGTGCTGACGGAAATCTTTATGTCCCCATCGACATACCCAGCGTTAGTACTGACAGGGTGTTCCAATTAACGGGGTATAGAGGGACAACGCAAGTGAATGTGAAGCCGAGCACCAATGGTATTGGGGTTGATAATAATAATCTGGTGGATGCCGGTGAACGACTGCATTTTGACTTCGACCAGAATGGATCGATGGAGCTTCCCTCGCACCCGAATTTGCCATATGTCGTGAAGATGACCTTGAGCCAATATTCCCCAACTGACGATGCTTTGAGTGTGTCTGGCACCTATGTCGGTGGAGGGGCATTGAGCAGCGGTAGTTGGACCATTGATGCGAACAATGTCCTGACCATCACGGCGGCGGCAGGGGAC
>JBPOIN010000179.1:0-36338 GCA_052034445.1 Pseudomonadota bacterium
GGCTCTTCTCGCGAATAATGTGGTTGCACTCATACCCTGACCGCCGCCGCCAGCAGCGATGGGGGTTCCGGGGCGAATCCTGGCGACCGGTCGAGGGTGCGGAACCAGCCCAGGTAGTTGGCGAGGTACTTGGTGGCCACGCCCTTGAATCGCAGCATCCACTGGCGCAGACGGCTGCCGAAGGCATTGACGTTCTGCACGTGCCAGGCGCCCCGGACGCGGACGCCGGCGGATACGTTGATCGAATGATGCTCGATGCCAAGGTCCCGGGCCGCAGCCGCCAGTGCGGTGCTGCCATCGGTGCACAGCACCGTGTCGGCGGGCAGGATCGGCCGCAGGGCGGCACGGATGTCGCTGGCGCAGGTCGAGGGCAGAATGAAGTTGGCCGTGTTGCCGGTCCGGTCGCGGGCGATCAGCACAGCGGTGTGCTCCTTGGACGTGCCGCGCTTGCTGGCTTTGCCCCCGCGGCGGCGGGCCTTGCGCACCAGCCCACGGTTGCCCTTGGCGGATTGGAGGAAGTAGGTCTCGTCGGCCTCAGCGATCCCGACCAGCGCTTGCGCCTGCACCGTCTGCGGCAGTTGGAGAAAGCGGTGGCGCCAGCGGAAGGCGGTGCTCTGAGCGATGTGCAGCCGCTCGGCGACCTGGTTGAGGGACAGGCCGTCACGCATCGCAGCAGCCTGGCCAAGCCACTTGTCCCGGTGATGGAGCCCGGCCAGCGGCGTGCCACTCAAGGTATTGAAGGTCTTGCCGCAGCCCCGGCATTTGAACCGCTGCAAGCCGCCACCATGTCCATGCTTGACGACCTGCCGGCTCCCGCAATGAAGGCAGTCGGGCCGCGCAGGCAGTTGGTCCTCGATGATCTCGACCGACGAGGCATCCGCCTCCCGAGCGGCCAACTCGGTTGCCAGCATCCGTCGCTGGTTGCGCGTCATCCGGTCCAGCAGCGCCGTCAGTTTCGCCATCTCCCGCTTTCGCATCGCCTTCTCCTGGTGTCCACGCTCTCGCGCTGTGACGCCAGTTTCCTCTCACACGGGCTCGCTACATGAGCCACCCACGCAATTCGCGAGAAGAGCCATAAAATACATACCAAAACATAGTCATTCCAGCCCCCACGCTCGACGTTTTACACAGGGCTTAGCCCTATTGCCATCAATGTTGCAGATTCGACAAATCTCACTAAAATTCCCCCATGCCAATTCGCAAACAAGTCGAACGTAGCGGCAATGCCGTACTTGAACCCGCGCGCAGCAAAACAAAGCCACCGCGGCTGTATAAAGTTTTGCTTTTGAATGATGATTTCACACCTATGGACTTTGTGGTGGTGATACTGCAAAAATTTTTCGCCATGAACCGCGAACAAGCAACGGTTGTAATGCTCAAAGTACATAAAGAGGGCAAGGGTTTGTGCGGAACCTATCCATATGACCTCGCAGTCACAAAGGTAGAGCAAGTTCGAGCTTTTGCCCGGCAGCATCAACACCCGCTGGCATGTGTATTGGAGGAGAACTGAAATGATTGCCCAAGAACTCGAAGTCAGCCTGCACATGGCATTCGTTGACGCCCGCCAGAAACGCCACGAATTCATCACTGTCGAGCACTTGCTGCTCTCCCTGCTGGACAACCCTTCAGCAGCACAAGTCTTGCGTGCCTGCGCCGCAAATATCGAGGACCTGCGCAAAGAGCTGATCGCTTTCATCACCGAACACACGCCGATCGTTGCAGGCACGGAAGAAATCGACACCCAGCCAACGCTCGGTTTTCAGCGCGTCATTCAACGGGCGATTCTGCATGTTCAGTCCTCTGGCAAAAAGGAGGTGACGGGGGCAAATGTTCTCGTCGCCATCTTTGGCGAAAAGGAATCACACGCCGTGTATTTTCTCCAACAGCAAAGCATTTCGCGACTCGATGTCGTGAATTTCATCTCTCACGGACAAACCAAGACTCCACAACCGGCTACGCGTGGCGATGCTGAGCACAGCGAACAGGATCAAGACAGCCAGACTGGCTCTGGGGCTTTGGAAAACTTTGCCCAGAACCTCAACGAGCTTGCACTGGAAGGAAAGCTTGACCCCTTGATCGGCCGCGACAAGGAACTTGAAAGAGTCATTCAGACACTCTGCCGACGCCGCAAAAACAATCCGCTACTGGTTGGAGAGGCTGGCGTCGGGAAAACCGCGATTGCCGAAGGTCTCGCATTACGTATCGTGGAAGGCCGCATCCCGGAGGTTCTTGCCAACGCAACGATTTACGCTCTTGACATGGGCACGCTACTGGCTGGCACCAAATATCGCGGCGATTTCGAGCAACGTTTAAAGGCCGTCCTGAAACAGATCCAGGAAAATCCGGATGCCATCGTTTTCATCGATGAGATTCACACCCTGATTGGCGCCGGGGCAGCTTCTGGCGGCACCCTGGATGCGTCGAACCTGCTGAAACCGGCACTTTCCAACGGCAATCTGAAATGCATCGGCGCAACGACTTACCAAGAGTTTCGCAGCATATTCGAAAAAGATCACGCACTGACACGCCGCTTCCAAAAAATCGATGTCGACGAACCCTCGATCGATGAGACCATTGCCATTCTGCGTGGTCTGAAGCCGCGTTTCGAGGAACATCATGGCATCAAATATTCAGCTGCCGCCATCACCAGCGCGGTAGAACTCTCAGCAAAATTCATCAATGACCGGCATCTTCCTGACAAAGCCATCGACGTCATTGATGAAGCGGGAGCGGCCCAGCGCGTGTTACCAAAATCGAAGCAGAAAAAAACCATCGGCAAAACCGAGATCGAAGAAATTGTTGCCCGGATTGCGCGCATTCCGTCACAACACGTCTCGGTTGACGACAAGGGCATTCTGCGCAATCTTGAACGCGATCTGAAAAACTTGGTCTTCGGTCAGGACCAAGCTATCGAAGCGCTCGGCAAAGCCATCAAGATGTCGCGCTCAGGGCTAGGCAACCCATTGAAACCAATCGGAAACTTCCTTTTCAGCGGCCCGACGGGCGTCGGCAAGACCGAAGTCGCGCGTCAGCTAGCTTACTGCCTCGGAATTGAACTGATTCGCTTCGACATGTCGGAATACATGGAACGTCATGCGGTCAGCCGTCTGATCGGGGCCCCGCCGGGCTATGTGGGGTTCGATCAGGGAGGACTGCTGACCGAAGCCATCACCAAGAAACCGCATGCCGTGCTACTGCTGGACGAGATTGAAAAGGCCCACCCGGACATATTCAATATTCTGTTGCAGGTTATGGATCATGGCTCGTTGACCGACAACAATGGCCGCAAGGCCGATTTCCGCAACGTGATCATCATCATGACCACCAATGCTGGCGCTGAAGCATTGCAAAAAGCCAGCATCGGATTTACCGGCAAAAAGCAGGCAGGGGATGAAATGGAGGACATCAAGCGCACCTTCACACCCGAGTTCCGCAATCGCCTCGACGCCATCATTTCATTTGCTGCGCTTAATGCAAAAACAATTCTGCAGGTGGTCGACAAATTTCTCCTGCAACTTGAAGCCCAACTGCACGACAAGAAAGTCGAGGCCATCTTTACCGATGCCCTGCGCGCCTGGCTTGCCGAGCATGGCTTCGATCCCTTGATGGGCGCTCGCCCGATGGCACGCCTGATTCAGGATACGCTGCGCGCTTCGCTGGCTGACGAATTGCTGTTCGGCCGCCTGGCCAACGGCGGCAAGGTCATCATCGACATTGACGAGGAACAGAAAGTAAAACTGACTTTTGAAGAAGCCCTCGAGAACACCATCTAACCTGAATCAACGCAAAACCAGCAAAACGGCAACCCGATTTACGGGTTGCCGTTTTTCTTTTGGGCACCTCGAACCGGACAAAAATGCGGCGGCGCAGCATCCGACCATTTCACCAGCGCAATTAACATTTCACATTGCAAAACAAAAACACTAACAAACTGTTTTATTTTGATAAATTATTTATACACATAGGGCTTCCAGCCTTCGCTGCTACGCACAATAAGACTTATACTTATTTCATCACGAACCCGGCGATGGCAACCGTAGTCGTCGAGTCCGCGTCAGGGATGGCACCAACCCTCGCCCTCCTTCAATGGTTCGTCAGATCGGATCTCTGGCCGCCTCGTGGATGAAAGCTGTTTGTAGCGCCCTCAAGGTAACGCAAGCACGCTGGACTTTGAATTTCACATCCAACTCATAGACCAAGAGGAATGAACATGAACAACCGTGACCAGGAAATTACCAAACTCGAAAAAGACTGGGCCGAAAACCCGCGCTGGAAAGGCATCAAGCGCGATTACTCTGCTGCCGATGTTGTGCGCCTGCGGGGTTCCCTGCACATCGAGCACACACTGGCTCGCCGCGGCGCTGAAAAACTCTGGAATCTGGTAAACAACCAGCCCTACGTGAATTGCCTTGGCGCCCTCACGGGCGGCCAAGCCATGCAGCAGGTCAAGGCCGGCGTCAAGGCCATTTACCTCTCTGGCTGGCAAGTCGCGGCCGACAATAATGGCTACATGTCGATGTATCCGGATCAGTCGCTGTACCCCGTCGACTCCGTACCCAAAGTGGTCGAACGCATCAACAACTCCTTCATGCGCGCCGACGAAATCCAGTGGGCCAAAGGCATCAACCCTGGCGATGCTGGCGCAATCGATTACTTCGCCCCCATCGTGGCGGATGCAGAAGCCGGTTTTGGCGGCGTACTGAACGCCTACGAGCTCATGAAAGCCATGATTCGCGCCGGCGCTGCCGGTGTGCATTTCGAGGATCAGCTTGCCTCCGTGAAGAAATGTGGTCACATGGGCGGCAAGGTTCTGGTGCCGACGCAGGAAGCCGTGCAGAAACTGACAGCCGCACGTCTCGCGGCCGACGTTCTTGGTGTTCCGACGCTCATCCTGGCCCGCACCGATGCCGAAGCGGCCGATCTGCTGACGAGCGATTTCGATGCCAACGACAAGCCGTTTGTCACGGGTGACCGCACGGCGGAGGGTTTTTATCGCACCAAGAATGGCCTTGAACAGGCCATTTCACGCGGCTTGGCCTACGCACCGTATGCTGACATGGTGTGGTGCGAAACCGGCACCCCGGACCTCGAATTCGCGCGCAAGTTTGCCGAAGCCATTCGCGCCAAATTCCCCGGCAAGCTGCTGGCTTACAACTGTTCGCCGTCCTTCAACTGGAAGAAAAACCTCGACGATGCCACGATCGCCGAGTTCCAGCAAAAGCTTGGCGCCATGGGCTACAAATACCAGTTCATCACGCTCGCCGGCATCCATTCGATGTGGTACAACATGTTCGATCTGGCGCAGGACTACTCCAAACGCGGCATGTCGGCGTATGTTGAAAAGGTTCAGGAGCCCGAATTCGCAGCGCGCGAGCGTGGCTACAGTTTCGTCTCGCACCAGCAGGAAGTCGGTACAGGCTACTTTGACGATGTCACGACAGTGATTCAGGGCGGCAAGTCTTCGGTCACGGCGCTAACGGGCTCGACCGAAGAAGACCAGTTCCACTAATCATCCGATCTGCGTCCAGACGACGCAACCAGAAAAAAAGCCGGCACAGAAATGTGCCGGCTTTTTCATTTCACTGTGGCAGCCACTCAACAAGCTGACTGCACACAACCGTACGGGCAATAGGGTATTAATCAACCAACGCCAATTCGAAGAGCTCGCGCTTGAGCGCCAGTTCGCGCGGCAAACGCGACTTCAGCTTGTCGAACCATTCGGCATGCAGTTTGAGTTCCTCGCGCCACATCGCCGCGTCGACGGTTGTCAGCTCGACAAACTGCTCGCGCGTCAAACCTTCGAAACCGGTCCAGTCGATGTCCTCATAGTTCGGCATCCAGCCCAGCGTCGTTTCCTTGGCTGCAACACGCCCCTTGACGCGATCGACCACCCACTTCAGCACGCGCATGTTGTCGCCAAAACCTGGCCACATGAAATTGCCGTCCTTGTCCTGACGGAACCAGTTCACCGTGAAGATCCGCGGTGCATGCTCAACCTTGTGGCCCATCTGCATCCAGTGATTGAAGTAATCGCCCATGTGGTAGCCGCAGAACGGCAGCATCGCGAACGGATCGCGGCGCACCACACCCATCTGACCGGCCGCAGCCGCGGTGGTTTCCGAGCCCAGCGTGGCGGCCATATAGACGCCGAAATTCCAGTTAAAGGCTTCGTACACCAACGGAACCGTCGTGGAACGACGACCACCGAAGATGAACGCCGAGATCGGCACCCCCGCCGGATCTTCCCAGTTCGTGTCGATCGACGGGCACTGATGCGCTGGCGCCGTAAAACGTGCATTCGGGTGCGCCGCCTTGCGGCCGCTGCTCTTGCCGATTTCCGGCGTCCAGTCCTGGCCGGTCCAGTCGATCAGATGCGCGGGCGGCTGCTTGCTCATGCCTTCCCACCACACATCGCCATCATCCGTCAGCGCAACGTTGGTGAAAATGATGTTTTCCTTGAGCGTCGCCATGGCATTGAAGTTGGTTTTTTCCGACGTGCCCGGAGCAACACCGAAATAACCGGCTTCAGGGTTGATGGCATACAGACGGCCATCCTTGCCGGGCTTGATCCAGGCAATGTCATCACCCACGGTCGTGATCTTCCAGCCACCCAGCGACTGCGGCGGAATCAGCATGGCGAAGTTGGTCTTGCCGCACGCTGACGGGAAAGCCGCCGCGACATAATTCTTCTCACCGGTCGGCGATTCAACACCGAGGATCAGCATATGTTCGGCCAGCCAGCCCTCGTCGCGCGCCATCGTCGAAGCGATGCGCAGCGCAAAGCACTTCTTGCCCAGCAGGGCATTGCCGCCATAGCCGGAACCGAACGACCAGATTTCGCGCGTTTCGGGGAAATGCACAATGTACTTGGTGCGATTGCAGGGCCAGCGCACATCTTCCTGGCCGGGCTCAAGCGGCGCACCGACCGAATGCAGACAGGGCACGAACTCGCCTTGTTCGCCCAGCACGTCATAGACTGCCTTGCCCATGCGCGTCATGATGCGCATATTGACGACCACGTATGGGCTATCGGAGATTTCCACGCCGATATGCGCAATCGGCGAGCCCAGCGGCCCCATCGAGAACGGGATGACATACATGGTGCGACCGCGCATACAGCCCTTGAACAAGCCACGCAGCGTGTCCTTCATCTTGGCCGGTTCTTCCCAATTGTTATTGGGACCGGCATCTTCCTTGTCGGCCGAACAGATATAGGTACGATCTTCAACGCGTGCCACATCGGAAGGATCGGAACAAGCCAGGAACGAATTCGGGCGCTTGGCCGGATTCAGCTTGATCATCTTGCCTGCGGCGACCATTTCGGCGCACAGACGGTCATACTCTTCCTGCGAACCATCAGCCCAGACGATGGCGTCCGGCTGGGTCAGCGCCGCAACCTCGGCGACCCAAGCCTTGAGCTTGGCATTACGAACATAATCGGGAGCGGCAAGCGTTGCAACAGATTGATTCATGATGAGGGACTCTCCAAAAGGGATGGGGAAAGCACCTGAAAGTCAATCGATCGAAGGGTGGTGATCGGTGGGCCTCCAGCTTTCCGCGTCACACAAGGGGTAACCGGGCGCGGAAGGGGCAGCAAAAACCCTGCTGCACCGAAGCCCTGCATTATGCCATTTTTACCGCCTTCCGGCAAATCCTATTGCATCGGCATCCGCCCGGCAGGCCGCAGAAGTACTACAAATGCGCGCTCACGCAATGCCGTAGTCATTTTAATGACATCTCCATTGAACCTCCGATCAAAAGCGTTCCGAATTACAAAAACCCCGCAAAAATGGCCGCAACACGGAGTAATTCGCAACATTCCGCCCATCGCTATACAATAGTGCGTCCGGTTGAGGCCAAAAATCATACAAACAGCCCGACCTCCCCTCAAGTTGTGCTATCGGAAAAGATCATGGATGAAAGTTTTCGCGCCGCAGCCCTCGAATACCATCGTCTGCCCAAGCCGGGCAAAATCGCCGTCACACCAACCAAGGCGCTGACCACCCAGCGCGACCTGGCCCTCGCCTACTCCCCAGGCGTTGCCGCCGCCTGCGAGGAAATCGTTCTCGACCCGGCCAATGCCTACCAATACACCTCGCGTGGCAATCTGGTGGCTGTCATCACCAACGGCACCGCCGTGCTGGGCCTCGGCAACATCGGCCCGCTGGCCGGCAAGCCGGTCATGGAAGGCAAGGGCGTGCTGTTCAAAAAGTTCGCCGGCGTCGATGTTTTCGACATCGAAATCAACGAAAACGACCCTGACAAGCTCGTCGACATCATTGCCGCCCTCGAACCGACATTTGGCGGGATCAACCTTGAAGACATCAAGGCGCCGGAATGTTTCTATATCGAGAAAAAACTGCGCGAACGCCTCAAGATCCCGGTTTTCCACGATGACCAACACGGCACAGCCATTATCGCCAGCGCGGCGGTACTCAACGGTTTGCGCATCGTCGACAAGAAAATCGGCGAAATCAAGCTCGTCTGTTCGGGTGCCGGCGCCGCCGCGATCGCCTGCCTCGACCTCATGGTCAGTCTGGGCCTGAACCCCAGAAACGTCACCATCATCGACAGCAAGGGCGTGGTCTATATCGGCCGTGACGCCCAACTCGACCCATCCAAGGCACGTTACGCCCAGGAAACCGCCGCGCGCACCCTCGGTGACGTCATGCCGGGCGCCGATGTATTCCTCGGACTCTCGGCGGCTGGCGTCCTGAAAGCCGAAATGGTCAAGGGCATGGCCGAGAAACCGATCATCCTCGCGATGGCCAACCCGACGCCGGAAATCATGCCCGAAGAGGCCAAGGCCGTACGCCCCGACGCCATCATCGGCACCGGACGCTCGGATTACCCGAACCAGGTCAACAACGTACTCTGCTTCCCGTTCATGTTCCGTGGCGCACTCGACGTCGGCGCCACGACCATCAACGAAGCCATGAAACTCGCCGCAGTCCATGCGATTGCCGATCTGGCCCACGCCGAACAGCCCGACAACGCCTCGACCTACAGCAGCGAAGACGTCAAATTCGGCCCGGATTATCTGATTCCCAAGCCCTTCGATCCGCGCCTGGTCATGAAAGTTGCACCGGCTGTCGCCCAGGCCGCCATGGATTCCGGGGTCGCCACGCGCCCGATGGCTGACATGGGAGCTTACCGCGAACAGCTCAACGAATTTGTTTACCACTCCGGTCTGCAGATGCGCCCGGTATTCGCTGCCGCCAAGAAAAACCCCCAGCGCATCGTATTTTGCGAAGGCGAAGAAGAGCGGGTGCTGCGCGCAATTCAGACCATCGTCGATGAAGGCCTGGCCAAGCCGATCCTGATTGGCCGCCCGGACGTCGTGAATGCCCGCATCGCCAAATTCGGCTTGCGCATCCGCGCCAGCACCGATTTCGAACTCGTCAATCCCGACTCCGACCCGCGTTATCGCGACTTCTGGAGCGACTACCACAAGGTCATGGAACGCAAGGGCGTCAGCATCGAATACGCCAAACGCGAAGCGCGCCGTCGCACCACGCTGATCGGCGCCCTGCTGGTCAAGCATGGCTATGCTGACGGCGTGATCTGCGGCACGATCGGCCGCCACTCGCAGCATCTGCATTACATCTCCAACGTTATCGGCCGCAAGCCCGGCGTCGGCAGCTTCTATGCAATAAACATGCTCATGCTGCCCAAGCGCACGTTGTTCATCGGTGACACTTATGTCAACTACGACCCGAGCGCCGAGCAGTTGGCCGAGATGACCATGCTGGGTTCCGACATCGTGCGTCGTTTCGGGTTGACGCCGAAAGTGGCCCTGCTGTCGCACTCCAGCTTCGGCACCGAAGACACCCCGACCTCGATCAAGATGCGCCAGGCGCTCGCCATCATCCAGGAGCGCGAACCGCAACTCGAAGTCGACGGCGAAATGCATGGTGATGCAGCACTGTCGGAAGAAATCCGCCAGCAGGTCTTCCCCAACTCGCATCTCAAGGGGCAAGCCAACCTGCTGGTCATGCCGACGCTGGATGCCGCAAACATCGCCTTCAGCCTGCTCAAGACGGCGGCCGGCGACGGTCTGACTGTCGGACCGCTGCTGCTCGGCGCCGCACGTCCGGTACAGATTCTCACGCCGACGGCCACCGTGCGCCGCATCGTCAACGTCACGGCGCTGCTCTCGGTCGAAGCCGCAAACAGCCAGGCCAAGTCAGGCAGCTGATGCCCCCGGAACGCCCCACAGCCGCACTGATTCTAACCGGCGGTGGGGCGCGTGCCGCCTATCAGGTCGGGGTACTGACGGCAATTCGGGACATGCTGCCCGATCCACGCAAAAATCCGTTCCCGATTCTCTGCGGCACCTCGGCCGGTGCGATCAATGCCGCCTCCCTGGCCACACGTGCCGAGGATTTCGGTGATGGCGTCACCCAGTTGCATGCTGTCTGGAGCAAATTCCACGCGAACGACGTTTACCATGCCGACCCGCTCGGCATCAGCATCAGCGGGGCGCGCTGGCTCGCCGCCCTGATGTTCGGCTGGGCCGGCGCGCAAAGTCCGCCCTCGTTGCTCGACAACACTCCGCTGCGCAATCTGCTCACCAAGCATCTGAATTTCGATCGCATCGAAACCGCAATTGCCAATCGCGCCTTGCACTCCGTCAGCATTACCTGCTCGGGCTATTACTCGGGGCAAAGCGTGAGTTTCTTTCAAGGTCGGGCCGACCTTGAACCCTGGCAACGCTCGCAACGCTTCGGCGCCCACGTCAAACTCGACATCGACCACCTGATGGCCTCAAGCGCCATTCCGTTCCTGTTTCCGGCCGTGCGCATCAACCGCGAATATTTCGGCGACGGTTCGATGCGCCAGATGGCGCCCATTTCACCGGCCATCCATTTGGGTGCGGAAAAAATTCTCGTGATTGGCGCCGGCCAAAAATCATCGGCAGAAAGCTATCGCGAACGCAGCGACCGCTATCCATCGCTGGCGCAAATCGCCGGCCATGCACTGTCGAGCATCTTCCTCGACAGTCTCTCGGTCGACCTCGAACGCATCACACGCATCAATCACACCCTGAGCTTGATCCCGGAAGCCATCCGCGCCACAAGCCCGACGCCGTTGCGGCCGATCGAAGTTCTGGTCATGCTGCCATCACAGCGCCTCGATCGCATCGCCGCGCGCCACGCCCGCTCGCTGCCCTGGCCCGTTCGCGGACTGCTCGGCAACATCGGCGCCATGAGAAAGCAAGGCGGCGCGCTGACCAGCTACCTGTTGTTTGAACAATCCTATACACAAACACTCATCGACCTCGGCTACCGCGACACCGAGGAGAGGCAGGATGAAGTCCGCGCATTCCTCGAAATTTAACGAAAAAAGCGCGGCAACTACTTAATTTATTGAATGGAATGCCGTAGACAGATTTGGCGATAGCGCAAACCACTGTTAAACTAATGTTAAATTAGTTACGGTCTGTCCATGGCATGGACCATGGCGCTGATGCCCGATCCTGTTCCGGCCGGCCGTACGAATGCACAGGAGTATGCAAATGAAAAAAGCAGCACGCTTGCTGATTGCACTGCTGAGTCTGAGTTTTGGTCTTGGAGTCGTTGCAGAAAATGCGGTAGCCGCACAAAAGAAAGCCAGACCCGCTGCCGCCAAAAAATATAAACAGGCTAGCGCGAAAAAAACAACTGCGCACAAATCCGCCTTTCAGGAAAACAGCCATCTGGTGGTGCAATCCGCCGCTGCGCTGGTCATCGACCAAACGACAGGCGCTACGCTATTTGAAAAAAATGCCGGCGCAGTCCTGCCGATCGCCTCGATCACCAAGCTCATGACCGCGATGGTGGCCCTTGATGCCCAGCCCAGCCTGTCAGCCACTCTCGAAATCGGTGAGGCCGATGTCGACACGCTGAAAGGCACACATTCGCGCCTCAAGGTTGGCACACAGCTGTCGCGCGAAGACATGCTGCGCCTGGCCTTGATGTCGTCGGAAAACCGCGCATCGTCTGCGCTGTCGCGCCATTACCCGGGCGGCCGCGAGGCCTTTATTGCCGCAATGAATCGAAAAGCCCAAGCGCTCGGTCTCGAAGATACGCATTTCTCCGATCCCACTGGGCTGACTGCGGCAAACGTTTCGAGCGCCCGCGATCTCGTCAAGATGGTCAATGCAGCCCACCAATACCCGCTAATCCGCGAATTCTCGACGACCAGCGAATATGAAGTCATGCTCCCGGGCGGCCAGCAGACCTTCCGCAACACCAATGGTCTGGTACGCAGCAGCACTTGGGAAATCGGCCTGTCGAAGACCGGCTTCATCAACGAAGCTGGCCGCTGCCTGGTCATGCAGGCTTGGCTCAACAAAAAACCAACCATCATCGTACTGCTCGATTCACTGGGCAAAATGACGCGCCTTGGCGATGCCAATCGCATCAAACGCTGGGTCGAGAGCGCTGCGCTGACGCCGACGGCAGGCGCACGCGTCAGCTGAAGCGTTCAGCGGCTCCGGAAAATCATCGGGCCCACCCTCGTTTGAGGATGGGCCCGATGCATTTCAGACCTGGCCGGGCAGGCTGGCTTATTTCTGTGACTTCACGTAACCGATCGCTGCCGAAATCTCGTCCGCCGCCTGACGCACGATCCTGGCCCAGTCCGGATTATGCCGCTCGGCGGGCGCGGAGACCGACAAACCGGCGACCAGCTCGCCGGCATCATCACGAATCGGCGCGGCAATGCAGCGCAGGCCCTGTTCGATTTCTTCGTTATCGAAGGCCACGCCATGCCGGCGCACGCGATCCAGTTCACGTTCAAGCGCCGTCAGATCGGTGAGGGACGTCGGCGTAAAACCGGGCAGCCCGGTGCGTTTGGCATATTCACGAACTTTCGGCACACCGTCTTCGAGCAGGAACAGCTTGCCCACCGCCGTAACATGCAGCGGCGCGCGCGCACCGACCAGATGCACCACACGCACCGACGAGCGGCCACTCGAAGTCCGCTCGACATACACGATCTCGTCGCCCTGCCGCACGCCGAGATTCACGCTTTCGCCCAGCTCGCGATGCAGACGCTGCATCAGCGGCATCGCCGAATCGCGGATATTGATGCGCGACTTGACCAGATTGCCGAGTTCCAGCAACCGGATCCCCAACTGATAGGTGCCGCCATCGCCGCGTTCGACGAAGCCATTCGCCGCCATGGCGCCGAGAATGCGATGCGCCGTCGACGGATGCAGATCGGTCTCCAGCGCAAGTTGCTTGAGACTCACGGGATCGTGATAATACGAAAGCACATCCAGCAGCTTCATCATGCGCTCGATGACCTGGATCGGATTCTTGGCCGAGGCCTGCGCGGATGGCTGTTGCGGGGAGGACTGAGGCAAGGCGGGACTCTCAAGACAAACAATGGCGGAATACTACCTCAGATTGCCGAACGATTGCCGATCGCCAGCAGGTCTGCCGCGCATCGCGCGTGCCGCCCGCCGCTGCCAGCGCGCCACCATCATGACCAACACATAACCCGACAATGAGTGACGAGAAAAATCCCCTGCGCGTAGGCCTGTTGGTCACCTGCCTGGTCGACATGATGCGACCGCGCATCGGTTTTGCCGCGCTTGAACTGCTCGAAGCCGCCGGCTGCACGGTCATCGTGCCGGAAACCCAGACCTGCTGCGGCCAACCGGCCTACAATGCCGGCGACAAGCCGACCGCGCGCGCCCTGGCGCTCAAGCTGCTCGGCGAATTCGAGGCCTGCGACTACCTCGTCATCCCCTCGGGCTCGTGCACCGCGATGATCCGCCGCCATTACGTAGAACTCGTTGATAGCACTTCGACCAACGCCGATCCGGCCCTTGCCCAACGCCTCGCCGCACTCGCGGCCAGAACCCACGAACTCACGGACTTTCTCGCCAACATCGTCAAGCCCGACACCCTGCCGGGAAATTTCCAGGGCAGCCTGACCTACCACGACTCCTGCTCCGGCCTGCGCGAGCTCGGCATCAAGGCCCAGCCGCGCGCCCTGCTTGGCCAACTGCCCGGACTACGCCTGCAGGAAATGCAAAACGCCGAGGAATGCTGCGGCTTTGGCGGCGCCTTCGCGGTCAAGTTTGGCGAAATTTCGAGCGCCATCGCCGAACGCAAATGCGACGGCATTCGCGCCACGACCTGCGACGTCGTGGCGGGCGGCGATCTCGGCTGCCTGCTGAATATTGAAGGCAAGCTGCGCCGCATGGGCGACGAAACCACACGCGTGCTGCATGTCGCCGAGATCCTCGCCGGCATGACGGACAGCGACTGAACGCCCGCGCGCCATGGAAAATCTCTCGATCCGTTTCAAGCAGCGCGCCAGCGACAAACTCGTTGACATCGTGCTGCAGGAAAACCTGCGCAAAACCAAAAGCAAGTTCGTCGACAAGCGCGCCCATGCGGTCGCCGCACTGAATGCCGACCTGGGCCCGGAGGCGGATTTCGAGACGCTGCGCGATAGCGCCGGCACACTGCGCCAGGACACGCTCGACGATCTCGACCTGTGGCTCGAAAGATTCGAACAGGAAGCCACGCGGCGCGGCGCCACGGTACTCTGGGCGCGCGATGGCGCCGAAGTCTGCCGCCTCACGGTCGACATCGCCCAACGCCATGGCGTGCGCAAGGCCATCAAGTCCAAGTCCATGGTGTCGGAAGAAGCCGCGCTGAATCACGCTCTCGAGGCCGCCGGCATCCAGCCCGTGGAAACCGATCTGGGCGAATACATCCTGCAGATCAACGACAACGAACCTCCCTCGCACATCGTCGCCCCGGTGCTGCACAAGAGCAAGGAAGAAGTCTCGACGCTATTCGCGCGCGTCCACGGCAAACCGCCGCTCAGCGACATCCAGGCCATGGCGCGCGAAGCGCGCGAAATACTGCGCCCGCATTTCCTGACGGCCGACATGGGCATTTCGGGCGGCAACTTTCTCGTCGCCGAAACCGGCTCGGTGGCCCTCGTCACCAACGAAGGCAACGGCCGCATGACCACCACGCTGCCGCGCGTACATGTCGCGATCACCGGCATCGAGAAAGTCGTACCGACACTCGAAGATCTCGCCACACTGATGCGTCTGTTGCCGCGTTCGGCCACCGGACAGACGATCTCGAACTATTTCTCGCTGCTCACGGGCGCCAAGGATGCCGACGAAACCGACGGCCCCGAGCACATGTATTTCATCCTGGTCGACAACGGTCGCGCCGATCTGGCGGGCGGCGAATTCGCCGCCATGCTGCGCTGTATCCGCTGCGGCGCCTGCATGAACCACTGCCCCGTGTATCAAAGCGTCGGCGGCCATGCCTACGGCTGGGTATATCCCGGCCCCATGGGCTCGATCCTCACCCCGCTGCTGACCGGGCTCGACACGGCGCCTGACCTGCCGCAAGCCTCGACACTGTGCAACCAGTGCGGCAGCGTCTGCCCGGTCAGGATTCCGCTGCCCGACCTGCTGCGCAAGCTGCGCCAGGCCCAGGTCGAGCAAGCACTGCGCCCCTGGCCCGAGCGCCTGTTCATCAAGCTCTGGGGCTGGCTCGCGCGCCAGCCGCGCCTGTATGGCATGGTCACCGGCCATGCAGTGCGCTACCTGGCCTGGCTGGCGCGCGACGGCGCAGGCAACGACCGGATTCGCGTCTTCGGTCTGGCGCCCGAATGGACCGCCGGGCGCGACCTGCCGGCACCGCAGGGCCAGACATTCCGCGCGCTGTACCGGCAGCGACGCAACAACGAGCAAGCCAAATGACGCCGCAGCGCATCGTCTTTCTTGACCGCGCCTCGATCCGCGCCCAAATCCGCCGCCCGGAATTCCCGCACTGCTGGGAAGAATATCCATCCAGCACGGCGCAGGAGGTCCGCGCGCGCCTTACGGCGGCCAGCATCGCCATCAGCAACAAGGTCGAGCTGCGCGGCGATCTGCTCGCCCAGCTGCCGCAATTGCAAATGATCGCCGTCGCCGCCACGGGCACCGACCATATCGATCTCGACTGGTGTCAACGGCATGGCATCGTCGTCAGCAACATCCGCGCTTACGCGCGCCATAGCGTGCCCGAACACGTCCTCATGCTCATGCTCGCGCTACGTCGGCAGCTGCTCGCCTATCGCGCCGATATCGCGACCGGCAAGTGGTCGCAGGCGCCGGCGTTCTGCTTTTTCGACCACCCGATCCGCGACCTGCAGGGCAGCACGCTGGGCCTGCTCGGGCGCGGCTGCATCGGCCAGGAAGTTGCGCGCTGCGCCAGCGCCTTCGGCATGCGCATCCTGTGGGGTGAGCGCAAGGGCGCGGCCAGCGTGCGGCCCGGCTACGTGAGTTTCGCCCGGCTGCTGGCCGAAGCCGATGTCATTTCGCTGCATTGCCCGCTCACGGCCGGGACACGCCACCTGATCGGCGCCAGCGAATTGCAGGCCATGCGCCCCGGCGCCTTGCTCATCAACACCGCCCGCGGCGGCCTTGTCGATGCCACAGCCCTGGCCGCCGCACTGCGCCAGGGGCGCATCGGCGGCGCCGGCATCGATGTGCTGGATCAGGAACCGCCGCCAGCCGATCACCCGCTACTGGCCACCGACCTGCTGGCGCAACCCAGGCTGATTCTCACGCCGCATATCGGCTGGGCCTCGGAGACGGCCATGCAGACGCTCGCCGATCAGCTCATCGACAACATCGAAGCCTTTGTCGCCGGTCAGCCGCAGAACTGCTGCCCCTGAATGCCAATTCACCGATGAAACCGATTCGGAGAAACCAACGATGAACAGCCGCGAACACATCCTTGGCCGTCTGCGCAGCAGGCTCGGCCGCACCGCCGACAATGCCGTCAGCGGACGCAGCGCCGTCGAGGCCCGCATTGCGGCGCATGCCGCAGGCCCGCGGCCGGCCGCTCGCCAACAGGCCGAAGCCACCGAACTGCGCGAACGCTTCTGCAGCCGCGCCGCCCAGCTGTCGAGCACCAGCGATTCGATCGACACACTGGCGGCGGCGCCCGGCCGCATCGCTGAATATCTGCGCCAGCAGCAGTTACCCCAACAAGCCGTCTGCTGGCCGACGTTTGCCGCACTCGACTGGCGCGCGGCGCAACTCGACGTCAGCGCACGGCCGGCCACGGGAGTGGATATGGTCGGCATCACGGGCTGCTTCTGCGCGATTGCCGAAACCGGCACGCTACTGCTATGTTCGGGCGCGCAAACGCCCGCCGCGACAAGCCTGCTGCCCGAAACCCATATCGCCATCCTGCCCGCCGCACGCATCGTGGCGGACATGGAAGCCGCCTGGCAGCTCATGCGCAGCGAACTGGGCGCCGCGCCGCGCGCGATGAACTTCATCTCCGGACCTTCGCGCACGGGCGACATCGAGCAGACCATCGTGCTGGGCGCGCACGGCCCATACCGGGTGCATATCCTGATTCTCGCCGACCCGGCGTAAAGCCTTTTTGCGTCGGCATCTGTCGCGCCATTTCAGCACCGGCAAGAAATTCAGAACGCGACACCGGGCAGCACCTGGCCTGGCGCCAGGCCAGGCCAGAACCGCCTATTCATTCAACATACCGCCAACCCCATCCGGAATCGGCTGGCCCGCCGCTACGGCGCCGATTGCGTATATTGCGCCTGCGCCGCCTGCAGCGTCTGACGCACGACATCGCGCAGGGATTGCGGCGCCAGCACCTCGACCCCCGCGCCGTGGCGCAGGATGTCCATGATCAACTCGGTCGGCTCGGCATACGGCACTTCAAGCAGATACTGCCCGTCGGCCGCGAATTGCCCCTTCTGCTGCGGATGCCACTGCTCGCTGGCCACCCAGCGCGCATGCTGCGTGGTAAAGCGCAGCCGCGCCCACTGCACCTCGGCGCCGGCAAAGATGCCATAGCCCGCACCGAGCACAGCATCCAGCGCCTGCTTGTCGACTTCGTGCGCTGGTTTATCGACAAGTTCGACCTGCTGGATCGCGTCGACCGCAAAGCTGCGGATTTCCGCACGCAAATGGCACCAGGCGTCGAGATACCAGTTGGCGCGGTAATAAATCAGGCGTTGCGGCGAGACTTCGCGCGCCGTGACCTGATCACTGCGCCGGTTGTAGTGCTGAATGAACAGCCGCCGCCGCTTGAGCAGCGTCGCGGCGATCAGATCGAAGTGCCGCAAATCCGCGCTGCGTTTGCCGGAATGCAGGATGCGAATGCGCTGCGCAACCTCCTCGGGGGCGTCCTCATGACTGCCGAGCAGGCTCATGAGGCGTGTCTGCAAGGGCGCAATATGCGGGCCAAGCAAACCCGGCTGCACTTCGGCGAGCAGATGCTGCATCGTCAGCAGCGCATGGATTTCCGAGGCGTTGAACCACAGTCCCGGCAGCTGATGCTTGGGCGCATGACGGTCGGGCGTATTGAAACGATAACCGGCAAGCTCGCGATCATAGATGATCGGGGCATGCAGCCGGTCACGCAAATACTGCAGATCACGTTTGAGCGTGGCGCGCGAAATCTCCAGCGCGGCGAGCAGCTCCTGAAAGCTGGCCGAGTGCCGGTCATGCAACATCTGCTCGATTTTATAAAAACGTTCGATCTGATTCATGGCGAAATGAGGTGGATTGCGGCGGTCGAAAGGGCGAGTCTAACGCGCATGGTCGCAATGGCCACCCACCCCAGAAGGTAAATACGACCAAATTGGTCAACTTTACTGCACGAGCCTTGACGAAAATCAAGGCGGCAGCGCTTGCACCTGCCTAAAGTGCCGGGACATTGCGCATAGAAGCCTTGGAGATGCGTAAAGTTTTTGTTGTTTTTTTGTGTTTGCAGTTTTTTTAAGGGAGACGAGATGAGCGGAACATTCACCACGTCGATGGCCCGAAACATTTTTTATGGGGGAACGGTTTTCTTCTTCCTGATGTTTCTGGCTCTCACGTACCAAACCGAAAAGGCCTTACCAACCCGCGACAATCGGGCCAACCTGACGCCGTCAGTGATTGCCGGCAAGAAGATCTGGGAAACCCGCAACTGTATCGGCTGCCACACGCTGCTCGGTGAAGGCGCTTATTTCGCCCCCGAACTCGGCAATGTGTACAAGCGTCGCGGTGGCGATGCCGGCGGCAAGGACTTCATCAAGGCCTGGATCAAGGCGCAGCCGACCAAAGTGCCCGGCCGGCGCCAGATGCCCCAGTTCAATCTGACGGAGCAGGAACTTGAGGATATCGCCAACTTCCTCAAGTACATGTCAGAGATCAACACCAACAACTGGCCGCCCAACAGCGAGGGATAAGGATACTCATCATGCAATATTCATCTCAATCGGTTGCCAAACCGTATTTCATCGCGGCGCTTGGTCTGTTCGTCGGACAAATCCTGTTCGGCCTGATCATGGGCCTCCAGTACATCATCGGGGATTTCCTGTTCCCGGCGATCCCCTTCAACGTGGCGCGGATGGTGCACACCAATCTGCTGATCGTCTGGCTGCTTTTCGGCTTCATGGGCTCGGCCTACTACATGGTGCCGGAGGAAACCGAAACCGAACTCTTCAGCCCGAAACTGGCGCTGGCGCTGTTCTGGATCTTCCTCGTCGCCGGTGCGCTGACCATCGTTGGCTATCTGGCGCTGCCCTACGCCGATCTGGCCAGGATGACGGGTAACGACCTGCTCGAAACCATGGGCCGCGAGTTCCTCGAACAGCCGCTGATTACCAAGATCGGCATCGTCATCGTCGCGCTGGGCTTCCTGTTCAACATCACCATGACCGTGCTGAAGGGCCGCAAGACCTCAATTTCCACCGTGCTGCTGCTCGGCCTGTGGGGTCTGGCGGTGTTCTTCCTGTTCTCCTTCTACAACCCGCACAACGCCGTCCGCGACAAGTTCTACTGGTGGTGGGTCGTGCATCTGTGGGTCGAAGGCGTGTGGGAACTGATCCTTGGCGCCATCCTGGCCTTCGTGCTGATCAAGATCACCGGCGTGGACCGCGAAGTCATCGAAAAGTGGCTGTATGTCATCGTGACGCTGACGCTGATCACCGGCATCCTCGGTACGGGTCACCACTACTTCTGGATCGGCACCCCCGAATACTGGCAGTGGATTGGCTCGGTGTTCTCGGCGCTCGAACCGATCCCGTTCTTCGCCATGACGCTGTTCGCCTTCAACATGGTGAATCGTCGTCGTCGCGAGCATCCGAACCGCGCCGCCACCCTGTGGGCGCTGGGCACCGGCGTGATGGCCTTCCTGGGCGCCGGCGTGTGGGGCTTCCTGCATACCCTGGCCCCGGTCAACTACTACACCCACGGCACGCAGATCACCGCCGCCCACGGCCACATGGCGTTCTACGGCGCCTATGCGATGGTGGTGCTGACCATGATCTCCTACGCCATGCCCATCATGCGCGGCCGCGCTGCCAACAGCAATGCGGCCCAGGTCATGGAAATGTGGGGCTTCTGGCTGATGACCATCGCCATGGTGTTCATCACGCTGTTCCTCACCGCCGCCGGCATCCTGCAGGTCTGGCTGCAGCGCGTAGCGGAATCGCCGATGTCCTTCATGGCAGCCCAGGATCAGGTTCAACTGTTCTACTGGATGCGTGAGTGGAGTGGCGTGGTCTTCCTGATCGGTCTGATTGTCTACCTTTGCAGCTTCTTCAAGGGTGAGGGCAAGACCGCCTGATCTGGTCTGATTCAATGCTGACCGAAACCCCGGCTCCGGCCGGGGTTTCCATTTGAGCGAACGAAAACCATGCTGTTCAAGACGTTATTTGACTGACACGAAATCAATGACTGCTGCAAACGAACCCCTCCTCGGCGCCGAACCCATCGCTGCATCGCGAAATCAGCCGCCAGCGCAACGTGAGAAGACCGGACTGCCCGGCGATCTGGCAATCTGGGTCTTCATCTGGTCCGAACTGCTGGTATTCGCGATCTTCTTCGCCGCCTACGCCGTGGTGCGCGCAAAAAACATCGAAATGTTCAACGCCCTGCAACCTACGCTGGATCGCAATGCCGGCGCACTGAACACCGTATTCCTGCTCACCGCCAGCTGGTGCGTGGCGCGCGGCGTCGCCGCCATCAAGATCGATCGCAGCGATCTCGCCGCCCGCCTGCTGGGCTGGGGCATCCTGGCCGGCAGCGGTTTTGTGGTCGTCAAGATTTTCGAATATTCGGCAAAATTTTCCGCCGGCATCGACCTGACGACCAACACCTTTTACTTTTTCTACCTGTCGCTGACCTTCTTTCACTTCATGCATGTCATCCTCGGCATGGTGATCCTCGGCGCAGTCTGGCTCAAGACGCGCCGCGGCGGCTACTCGGCCGCCGATCATCACGGCATGGAAACCGGCGCCAGCTACTGGCACATGGTCGACCTGGTCTGGCTGATCCTTTTCCCACTTGTGTATGTCATGCGCTGATGAACCCACGCACACTCGATCTGACTTTTGCCGGCCTGCTGGTCGCCACCCTGATCACCTGGCTGATTGGCGAACAGGGCGCCTCCGGGCCTTTGGTCGTTGCAGTACTGCTAGTACTCGCCGGCATCAAGGGCTGGTGGGTCGCCAACGAATTCATGGCGCTGCGCCACACGGCGCTTCACTGGCGCCTGATTGTGCTGCTCTGGTTAATCGCGGTACTGACCTTCATTGGCCTGGCTTACCGCAGCGGTCTCACACCCCACGCCTGAGTTTGTCGCACATCAAGGCATCCCCCATCACCCGCCAATAAACTGCGCGAACTCATTCATTTGTCGAGAATCCCACGATGACCAGCACGCCGCAGGAAACCCCCTACTACGAAGCCGCCGGCAACGAAATCGAACTCTTCGAGCAAGCCTGGCGCAATCACCTGCCCCTGCTCATCAAGGGGCCGACCGGCGTCGGCAAGACACGCTTTGTCGCCCACATGGCCGCGCGCCTGAACCTGCCGCTGTTCACGGTGGCCTGTCACGACGACCTGACCGCCGCCGATCTCGTCGGCCGCCACCTGATGGGCGACGGCGCGACCTACTGGAGCGACGGACCACTCACGCGCGCGGTGCGCGAAGGCGGCATCTGCTATCTCGACGAAGTCGTCGAGGCGCGCAAGGACACCACGGTGGTCGTGCATCCGCTCGCCGACCATCGGCGCATCCTGCCAATCGACCGCACAGGCGAAGTACTGCACGCCCCCGACAATTTCATGCTCGTCGTGTCGTACAACCCCGGCTACCAGAATTTCATGAAGAGCATGAAGCCCTCGACGCGCCAGCGCTTCGTCGCCCTGCGCTTCGATTTCCCGACCGCCGACCGCGAGGAAGCCATTCTGCGCGGCGAAACCGGTTGCGACGAAATGCTCGCCAAACGGCTGGTGTCGATCGGCCGCAGCCTGCGCAGCCTCAAGGATGTGGACCTCGAAGAAGTCCCTAGCACGCGCCTGCTCGTCTATGCCGCCGTACTGATCGGCCACGGCATGGACCCGGTCGAAGCCTGCCGCAGCGCACTCGTCGAAAGCCTGTCGGACGATGTCGAAATCACCGCCGCGCTCATGGAGGTGGTGCTTGCCACATTCGGCCGCTGAGCAGCGCCAGCCCGCGCCGCTGCCCGAACAGCCACCGGCTGCCGACCAGCATCTCGCGGTCGCCGCCGAAGCATTGTTCCTCATCAACCTGCTGCTGGCCCCCGGCATCGCGTTTCTGGTGCTGTGCTGGCTGCGCCAACGCTTCAACGCTGGCGCCAGCCCACTGGTGCGCTGCCATTTCGCCCAGACTTTCTTCGTCAGCCTGTGGGGCGGCGCTTTGCTGATCATCGCCACACTCATTTTCATCGCCCTCGGCGGCCTGCATTCGGAATGGACCTGGGTCGTCGTCATCCTGTATTTCACCTGCGTGCATTCGACTCTCGTGCTGCTCGGCGTAGTCGGCCTGTCCAAGGCCATGGCCGGGCGCAAATACATCTACCCCGTCATCGGAGTACGTAGTGAATGACACCCAGCGCCAGCGTCTTTACTGGCAGATGGGCTTCTTCGTCGTGTTCGCGCTCGCCCCGCTGTTCGACGTGCTGCGTTACGACCTCACACTCGGCCACGCCTTCATTCTCGGCCTGCCCTGGCGTCTGGGCATCGACGACTTCCTCGCCCAGCGCATCGGCGCGCTCGAAGCCAGCCTGAATATCCTGCTGCGCCTGTTCCTGCCGATCCTCGGCGGCGCGGCGCTCTTCATCGCCATCGCCTGGCGCTGGGGGCGGCTGTATTGCGGCTGGCTGTGTCCGCACTTTTCCGTCGTCGAAACCATCAACCAGCTCATGGTGCGCGCCGCGGGCAAGCCCAGCATCTGGGAAAAAAAGCCCCTGCCAGTGCGCCATGCCGACGGCAGCCCGCGCCACACCGATGCGCGCTGGTGGCTGGTCACCATCCCCATGGCGGTGGGTTTCGCCTTCGTCTGGGCCGTGGTGCTGCTGACCTATCTGTTGCCGCCGCAGGAGATCTACCACAACCTGTGGAACCTCAGCCCGACGCGCAACCAGAGCATCTTCCTGAGCGCCGGCACCATTGTGTTGAGCATCGAATTCCTCTTCGCGCGCCACCTGTTCTGCCGCTATGCCTGCGCCGTCGGCCTGTTCCAGAGCCTGGCCTGGATGGGCAACCGCGGCGCCATGGTGATCGGATTCGAGCGTGCGCGCGCCGCCGATTGCGCGAGCTGCTATGTCGCCAGCGGTCCCGGCGACGCCGCCTGCGAAGCGGCCTGCCCGATGCGCCTGCGTCCGCGCACCACCAAGAACAAGATGTTCACCTGCACCCAGTGCGCCCAATGCGTGGCGGCCTGCGACACCGTGCAGCGCATGCACCATGCGCAACCGCGGGACGGCCTGTTGCACTGGATCGACGGCGCCGCCGCACGCCAGAACGAAGCCACGGTCAGCCTGACCGGCCTGCGCGAAGAGAAAGAAACGACAGCCCGACGGCAGATCCCGATCATGCCGCTTCAGTCAAACACCGGCAGCGCGCAGAACGCACCCTGAGGGACGAACATGGAAGAGTACATCGGCGGTCTCTGGCATCGAATGATCACGCATGCGGCGCGGCGCGATCACCCTGAAGCCGTCGTCACGCTCGACGAGATCGAACGCAGCGCCGGCGTCATGTTCCGCGCCTTCGGCGGCGATCCCGGCCTGCGTGTCGCCCCGGCCGCCGACCAGCGCCACGGCGGCCGCCGGCGTTTCATGGAACGTCTGGCTGGCGCCGGTGAAAAAACGGCCCTGGCGGCCCGCGACGACGCCACGCTGCGCCTGCCGCCCACGATTGCCGTGTTCGCCGAGAAATCCCTCAACCGCGATCTCTACCTGTGGCTCGCCGCGCTCGCTGCGCGCAGCCATTTCGAACGCGCCAACGACACCGATCACTGGCTCCGGCGCAACCAGCAGGCCACACTCGACGTGCTCGCCGCCTACCCGGGGCTGCAGACCCGCTACGAGCGCCTGGTGGCCGCCAGCATCGCGCTGCGCCACGACCCCGCCCGCCTGCCCGCCGACGAAGCCGCGCGCGAAATCGCCATCCGCCAGGCGCTGACCAACCCCGGCAGCGTCGCCACGCTGCCGCCGCTGACGCGCAAACGCGCGCTCGACCTGCAACCCGTGCTCATGTGGCTGCAGGCCTTGCCCGGCTCGGCGCCAGCAACCCCGACCAGCAAGCCTGGCGCCAGCAACCCTGAGCACAACCCGGAAAGCAGCGTCACCCAGGATGGCGGCGACAAGCGCTACCAGGCCGAACGCACCGACATGCCCGAAAACGAATCGCCGTTCATCCTGATGTTTCGCGCCGAAAGCCTGCTGTCATTCGCCGAATACATCAAGGTCAATCGCGACACCGACGAAGACCCCGATCCCGACGCCGCGGCCAAGGCCGAAGACCTCGACAAGCTCACCGTCGCACGCGACAACAAGGCCGTCGCCAGCAAAATCCGTTTCGACCTCGACCTGCCCTCGGCCGCCGAAGACGACGAACCGCTCGGCGAGGGCATCGCCCTGCCCGAATGGGACTGGAAGCGCCGCGAACTCAAGACCGACTGGTGCCGCCTGCAAACCCTGCAGGCGCGCGACGCCGCCCCCACGCCGCTGCCCGAACGCCTGCAACGCCCGGCGCGCCGTCTGCGCGCGCTGTTCGGCGCCCTGGCCCCGGCGCGACGCGGGCAAAAAAACCAGCCGGAAGGCGAAGAACTCGACATCGACGCCTGCGTGCGCGCTCACGCCGACCGCCATGCCGGCCAGGCCGACGGCACGGGCATCTACCAGGCCCGCACGCGCCGCGAACGTGACCTCGCCTGCCTGCTGCTGGCCGACCTGTCGCTATCCACTGACGCCGGCATCGCCGACAATCTGCGCGTCATCGACGCCATTCGCGACGGCATGATGCTGTTCGCCGAAGCGCTCGGCGCCAGCGGCGATCTGTTCGCCATGTATGGTTTTTCCTCGCTCAAGCGCGGCAACGTGCGCTTCCACGAAATCAAATCGTTTGCCGCCACCTACGACGCCACCAGTCGCGGCCGCATCGCCGCGCTGCGTCCCGGCTTCTACACGCGCATGGGCGCCGCGATCCGCCGCTCCACCGCGCTGCTCGAAGAACAGCCGCAATCCCAGCGCCTGCTGCTGATCCTCTCCGACGGCAAGCCCACCGACATCGATGCCTACGAAGGCCGCTACGCCATCGAAGACACGCGCATGAGCCTCATCGAAGCGCGCCGCGCCGGCATCCAGCCGTTCTGCCTGACCATCGACCGCGAAGGCGCCGACTACCTGCCGCACCTGTTCGGCCCCGCCGGCTTCTCGGTGCTGCGCCACCCCGAGGAACTCTCACGCCGCCTGCCGCTGCTGTATTCGCAACTCACGCGACCGGGTTGACGGCCGGCGGCCGCACCGACCACTGCGGCGTGGCGGACAGGATCTTGTTATTTGATTGGAATTTTCGAATCACGCGCGAATCGCCGCCAGCCTTTGCATGGATTGATGGTGTTCGATAAAAATTCGGCAGCACTGATTTTTCCAGAGGGAAATGCCCACGCCGCAAGGGGCAATGCAGAATCGGAACAGAAACAAAATCAACATTGTCATATCAGCTTCTGGCGCAATGTTATTTCTGTCGCCGACCAGTCACTCATTCCCCGGCGTCAGACGCTCGGTCAAAAAATCAAGCAGCGCGTCCATGCGCCCATGGCTGGCGAACACCTGCGGCATGCCGACGCAGATTTCGAATTTCCCCTGCACGCCGGTGACGGTGATGAACACGTTGTCGAGCTGCGGCAGCACGTAAATGCAGCGGGCCGAGAACCCACCGCCGCTGAACAGGTTCTTCTTGAAGGCGCCGAGCACGGTCAGCACCGCCGATTCATGCAGCTTCGGCGCGGTGTAATTCTTTTCGTTGAGCGTCAGCAGCGCATCAAGCCAACTGAAGGGCAGGTAGCGCACCAGCTCGAAGATTTTCAGGTAATTCACGTCGAGGTTGTGGGTCTGGATGTCCTTGATGCGCGCCTTGACGGTTTCGAGATCGAGGTTGGTTGCCGATTCGAAATCGATATACGGCATGCTGGTGAAGTTTGTTGTCGCCAGCAACTGCGGCGCAAAGCGGCGCAGATTGGCCGGAATCGCCAGACGCACCGGCAGTTCGCTGTGCCGCCGCGCATATTCGACGAGGTTGAGGACGATCCGCGCCATCAGGTTGGGCTGCGGCCCAGGGATCGTGATGCGACGCCAGCCGCCGCCGCGCTGATCCCCCTGCACACCGCCGGTGATGCAGGCGAGTTGCAGCGGCTTGGCCCAGACGCGCGCGGATTCGATGCTCTGCATCAGTTCGCTGTCGCTGTAGGTGGCGTTGCTGCCCAGCAAGGGCTCGCCGCGCAGCGCGCGAAACATGTCCTGCAGGAAATGCAGCGCACCGATGCCGTCCATCACCGCATGCAGCACGCGAAAAATCAGCTTGGGCTGTTGCCGGCCAGCGACGATCAGTTCGGCCGTCCGTCCCTCTTCGAGCGACAGCGGTACGGCATAAATGAATGCCTCGCCGTGTTCCGAGCGGCCATCCCATTCGCATTCCGGCAGGATGCGGACCTGCGGCGTCTGACCATCGCTGACCCAGCGCGCATGCTGGCGCTTGCCGAGCATGCGCAGGCGTGCGCCGGGGTTCGCTGCCGCCGCCTGATCCAGCGCAGTCCGCCAATCCACCGCTGCGGCAGGGCACTCGCCTTCGATCACGAAGACGACTTCGCGTTGGCGGATCAGGCTGCGCGGATTACGCCCGACACAGGCGTGGTAATACTCGGTGACCGAGAGTGGGCGCTCGATGCTGTGCAGCGCTGCGAATGGCGGCAGCTGCAGAAGTTTGTGGGCCATGGGGAAAGCGTTCAGGTTGACGTTGCGTGTCGCCGGATCAAGCGCCCGGGTTGGCCTGGCCATCAAGCCAGCAGGCCAGGCCCTGGGCATTGAGCTCGATATCCAGCCCGAGAATCGGCAGCAGATCGGCGCCCTGCAAGGCCCAACCCTGCTCCCTGGCTTCCTGCTCGGCAAGTTCGACGATGGCCTGTTTGAGCTGCACATGGCGCACTTCACCCGTCACGCCCTGATCGCGCACGCGCAAGGCGAGGGCGACATGGGCATCGATCAGGCGATGTAAATCGGCGGCCAGCCGTGCGGTATCGCGCACCTGGCTGAAATGCGTCAGGTAGATGGCTGCGGGCGCATGGCTCATGAGCAAATCGATCGACTGGTGCAACTCGCCGGGGCTGAAATGCGTCGGGCTCGAAGTCGGGAAAATGAACGCCCGGCCATCGCGGTCAAAATCGCGGTACGACAAGCCGAACGTATCGCCGGAAAAAATATGCCCCGTCCGGCTATCGTGAATGCACAGGTGATGGCGCGCATGGCCCGGCGTATCGAGCAGCAGCAGACCACGGCCATTCAGATCAAGCGATTCGCCGAGTGGCGCGGCGAGGATGCGCTGCTCGTCGATCGGCAGGATCTCGCCATACACACGCTGCACCTCGGCCAGGCCATACACATCGATGGTCGCCGCCATGAGCTTGGCGGGATCGGCCATGTGGCGCAGCCCGCGCGGATGCACGACCAGCCGCGCCTGCGGCAGCAGACGCATGAGCGTCGAGGCCGCGCCGGCATGGTCGAGATGAATATGCGTCAGGATGATGTAATCGACCTGCTCGGGCGCCACGCCCTGCTCCGCAAGCGCCGCCATGATGCGCGGCACGCAGCTGTTGGTCGCCGTATCGACCAGCGCCGCGCGCGCACCCTGCTTGATCAGATGCACCGCATTCAAGCCGGCCCGGTCGCAGCCGGAATCGATGCCGATGATTCCATTACCAAAATCCGTGCAAGCATCCATGACACGCTCCGCAGCTCAAAACCGCATGTTACCAGCAAGACTGGCGACGGCCAGTGTGCAGCAGGCCGGCTGCGCGGCAATTGGCTTTGCGCTATCATGCCGCATGCTTTCCCGATCGTTCCGACTGCTCCCTATTGTCGCCGTGCTGGCGCTCGTCGCCTGCGTCACAACGCCGCCCGGCGGCGGACGCAGCAATGGCGCCAAGACGTCCGATGCGTCGTCCGGCACGCAAAGCCTGGATGCCAGCCAGCTCATCAAATCCGACATCGACCGCGTCGCCGATGCGCATCTTCAGGAACTGCGCACAAGCCTGCGCATGCTGGCCGAGAAACTGTATCGCCGCAATCCGCGCGAGTGGAAAAAATCCGGCGCTGTGGATGCCGAAGCCGCCGTGAATCGGATCATGGATCCTGCCGCCGGCTGGCGCTACCCCGAACTCGACGGCAAATACGCCAGCGATGCGCTGCAACTGGCGTTTCGCGACGACTACCGTGGCGACCGCGTGCTGGCGCTGATCGGCGGCCTGGGCGGTATGCTGCACAGCGCCTTCAACGAAAAGACCGAGTTTTATCTGACCGACGACCTCGATCCGCAGAAGATCTACAACAGCGCACGCAACATCGAAATCGCCGTCTGGCGCCTGTCGCACGCCCGCGACGCCGAAGGCCGCTTGTTCCTGCTCTCCAACGAAGCCGGGCAGCCCAACGGCCTGACGCAAAACCTGAGTTTCGAACGCGAGTTCGGCCGCGTCATCGGGCAACTCGACCTGCTCGCGCGCATCATCGCCGACAAGAGTAATCGCACCGTTGTCAAGGTCATCCAGAACATTGCCACGGCGGTGTTCATTCCCATCACCACCTTCAAATAAGCCACGTCATGAGCAGCAACGTCAAATCCATCGTCATCCTGATTTCGGGGCGCGGCAGCAATCTGCGCGCCCTGCTCGACGCCTGCCCCGCCGACTGTCAGGTCAACGTGATCAGCAACCGCCCGGAAGCCGCAGGCCTCGTCTATGCGCGCGAACGCGGCAAACAGGCTGCCGCCATCGACCACCGCAGCTTCGCCACACGCGAGGAATTCGACGCCGCGCTGGCCGCCGAGATCGACCGCCATGCGCCCGACCTGGTGATCCTCGCCGGGTTCATGCGCATCCTCGGCGACGCCTTCGTGCGCCGCTATACGGGCCGCCTGCTGAACATCCATCCCTCCCTGCTGCCATCCTTCCCGGGCCTGCATACACACGCCCGGGCGCTCGCCACGGGGGTCAAGATTCACGGCTGCACGGTGCATTTCGTCACCCCCGAGCTCGACAACGGGCCGATCGTGATCCAGGCCGCCGTGCCGGTACTCGCCAACGACGACGAACACACGCTCGCCGCACGCGTGCTGGCGCAGGAACACATCATCTATCCGCAAGCGCTGCGCTGGTTTCTCGCCGACCGTCTGACACTCACATCCGACGGCTGCGTTCGGCTGCGCGACGAACCACCGGCGTCAGCCGCCCTGATTGCGCCCGCCGCCCAGTGATCGCCCATGAGTCAACGTCGCCAGCTGCCCATCACGCTGGCAATCCTGCTATCGGTACTGCTGCACCTGCTGCTGCTTGGTTCTCCGGGCTGGCGCTTGCCGCTACTCGACGAACTGCGGCAGGAGCCGCAGCCGGCGCGTCTCGACGCCCGCCTCAGTCAGCCCCTGCCTCAACTGCGGCCTGCCGCGCCAAGCCCCACGACGCCGACGCCCGCACCGCAGCCTGCCCAGCCAGCACCGCCTGTCACACCCACCGCAGCCACAGCGACCGCGCCAGGCGCCCCAACCGAACCGACAACGGCAACGCCTGCACCGCCAGCCGTCGAAACGCCAATCCCCGCAGCGCCCACACCGACGTCGACCGTACCAGCCGCGCCAGCCGCGTCCACCGAATCGCCCTTGCCGCGCCGCGGCGTGATCCGTTTTGCGGTGATTCGCGGCGATCAGGATTTCGTCGTCGGCCAGGCGCTGCATCGCTGGACGCACGACGGCAAGACCTACATGCTATCCACGGTCACTGAAACCACCGGCATCGCGGCGATGTTCCGCGCCGTGCGCATCACGCAAGCCAGCAATGGCGAGATCGATGCGCGGCAGGGCTTGCGCCCGCACGCCTTCCACACCGAAAAGAATGGCGCGGCCGGCGACAGTGCGGTCTTCGACTGGCGCAACCAGAAACTCACACTGTCCGGCGGCGCGCAGCGCGAAGTCGCCCTGCAGCCCGGCGCACAGGACATGCTCAGCATGTTCTACCAGCTGGCCAGCCTCAACGCTGCGCAGCGCGTCACAAGCGAACGCCACGAAATCATGGTGACCACCGGACGCAAGTTCGAGCGCTATGGTTTCGACGTGATCGGCGAGGAAAAGCTGCGCCTGAAATCCGGCGCCCAGCGCACGCTACACCTGCGCACCGCCGCCGGCGCCGAAGCCATTGACCTCTGGCTGGCCCTCGATCTACGCGCCCTGCCCATCAAAATCCGCTACACCGACCGCCAAGGCGAAAGCTTCGACCAGATCGCCGAAGACATCGAATTCGACGGCATGCCCACCCTAGCCCCTAGCCCCTAGCCCCCAGAAGTTTCCCCTCATGACCACACCGCACAAAAAATCCCGCTCCGCGTCACCCAGCCGTTCCGCACAGCGCGCGCCCTACGCCGGCAAGAACCCGACCGCAGCGCGCCAGCCCGGCGCACGCTCACGTCAGGACAGCACCAGCCAGCCAGAAGGCGGCGCCGGCCGCATCAATAGCGCCCTGATCTCCCATTGCAGCGAGGTCCTCGGGCTGCTGCTCGAATTCAATCAGCCGGCCGACGCCGTGCTGTCGGCCTACTTCCGCGAGAATCGCCTGCTCGGCAGTCGTGATCGCGGCATCATTGCCGAGACCTGCTACAGCGTGCTGCGCCACAAGCGCCAGCTCGAAAAGCAGGTCGCCCCGGCGCGCAGCCCGCGTTGGCTGGTGCTGGCGGCGCTGCTGCGTTTCAGCGGCCTGGCGCAGCGCCAGCTCGGCGAACAGGTCACGGCCACCGAGAAGGACTGGCTGCTCGAATTCAAGTCGCGCCCGCAGCCCGAATTCACGCTCGCCGAACAGGCCGACCTGCCCGACTGGCTGGTCGAGCGCCTGCAAACCCGCCTCAGCGATGCCGAGATCCTCGAACTCGCGCGCGGCATGAACCAGAGCGCACCGCTCGACCTGCGCGTGAATTCGCTCAAGGCCACGCGCGAGGCGATGCTCGAGCGCTTCGCCAGCGAAGGCATCGGCGCCGCAGCCTGCCAATATGCGCCGCTGGGCATCCGCCTGAAGGAAAAACCCGCGCTGCAGAAACATCCGCTGTTTCTCGATGGTTCGGTCGAAGTGCAGGATGAAGGCAGCCAGCTGCTCGGCAATCTGCTGGCGCCCAAACGCAGCGAGATGGTGGTGGATTTCTGCGCCGGCGCCGGCGGCAAGACGCTGCTGCTCGGCGCGCTGATGCGCTCGACCGGCCGCCTGTACGCCTTCGACGTTTCCGACAAGCGCCTGGCGCGCCTCAAGCCGCGCGTGGCGCGCAGTGGGCTGTCGAATGTGCACCCGATCTGCATCAACAATGAAAATGACATCCGCGTCAAACGCCTGGCCGGCAAGATCGACCGCGTGCTGGTCGATGCGCCGTGCAGCGGGCTGGGCACCTTGCGCCGCAACCCGGATCTCAAGTGGCGCCAGACGCCACAAAGCATCGCCGAACTGACGCAGAAACAGGCCGACATCCTGGCCGCCGCTGCGCGCCTCGTGAAACCCGGCGGCCGCCTGGTGTATGCCACCTGCAGCATCCTGCGCGAGGAAAACGAAGACATCGTCGATGCCTTCCTCGCCGCGCATCCCGAATTCCACCGCCTTGATGCGTGCGCCACGCTGCAGCAGCAGGGCATCGCGCTCGACTGCGGGACCGATCTGCGCCTGTTGCCGCATGTGCATGGCAGCGACGGCTTCTATGCCGCCGTGCTGGAACGTACATGACCTTCCGCCGCAGCGCCGGCTGGCTGCTAGCACTCTGGCTCACTGCCGCCACATTCGGCCCTGCTGCGCTGGCGCGTGAACCCTTGCCGGCCAGCGGCAGCATCGAATACGCCTTCACGCCCTGGGACGACGCCGAAGGCGCGCTGCTCAACGCGCTCCAGCAGGCACGCCAGACGATTCACGTCCAGGCCTATCTATTCACCAGCAAAACACTCGCCCGCGCACTGATCGCAGCCCACCAGCGCGGCGTGCGCGTCGAAGTGCTGGCCGACCGGGAATCCATGCTCAAGGGCGAAAATTCGCAGATTCCGCAACTCGTCGCAGCTGGCATCCCGGTCTGGCTCGAAACCCGCTATGCCGCCGCGCACAACAAGATCCTGCTGCTCGACGCCAATCAGAGCGATGCAGCCGTCATCACCGGCAGTTACAATTTCACCTATTCGGCCCAGGCGCGCAACGCCGAAAACCTGCTGATTCTGCGCGGCAACCCGGCGCTGGCGCGTGCCTACCTGGCCAACTGGCAGCGCCACCGCAGCGAAGCGCAAAGCTATGCCGCAAGTGCAGCCGAGCTGGCCCAACCGACGCGCCCCAAACCCTGAGCAACCACACGAGACCGACATGTCCACCGAATTCTCGAACCTGTTGATCGACTTCTGGCACGACCTGCAGCAACCCGACGTACTACGACAGATCGGTGTTCTCCTGCTCTGCATGGCGCTGGCCTTCGGCGCCGACCGCTTCCTGCGCCACAGAAAGCCGGTGGATGCCGCCGCCCCAGACGCCTGGCGCATCGGTCAGGGCGGCCTGCAGCGCGTGGCCTTTCCACTCGTCGCCTTGCTGCTGGTTTACGCGGCGCGCCAATGGCTGCAGCACGCGATGCATACCAACCTGCTCGCCCTGGCGATCCCGCTGTTCTCCTCACTAGCCATCATCCGCACGGTGTTCTACGTGCTGCGCCACAGCTTCGGCAGCTCGTCATGGCTGGCGCCGTTCGAGCGCGGTTTTGCGCTGACGGTCTGGAGCGTCGTCGCCTTGCATATCCTCGGCCTGCTGCCCGAGCTCATCGAGCTGCTGGAGAGTGTGAGCCTGCCGGTCGGCAAGCAACGCCTTGATCTGTGGATGCTGCTGCAAGCTGCCGCCACACTGCTGGTCACACTGCTGATCGCCATCTGGTTCGGCGGTCTGGTAGAAGCCCGCCTCGCCCGGTCGAGCGGCCTCGACGCCAACCTGCGCGTGGTGTTCGCGCGCATTTCGCGCGCGCTGCTGCTGGTGCTGGCGATCCTGATCGGCCTGCCGCTGGTCGGCATCGACCTCACCACGCTGTCGGTCTTCGGCGGCGCCTTCGGCGTCGGCATCGCCTTCGGCCTGCAGAAGATCGCCAGCAACTACGTTTCGGGCTTCATCATTCTGCTCGACCGCTCGATCCGCCTCGGCAACATGATTTCCGTCGGCAACGAACGCGGCCAGGTCACGCAAATCACCACGCGCTACACGGTGCTCAAGAGCCTCACGGGCGTCGAAGCCATCGTCCCCAACGAAGTGCTGATCGGCTCGGTGGTGCTCAACGAATCCCTCAACGACCCGCGCATGCGCCTCGCGCTGCCGATCCAGGTGGCCTACGGCGCTGACCTCGAACGCGCCATGCAAATTCTCGTCGCCGCCGCCCAGGCCCAGCCGCGCGTGCTCACCGACCCGCCCGCCAAGGCCTTCGTGCTGGCCTTCGCCGATTCGGGCATCAATCTCGAACTCGGATTCTGGATCAAGGATTCGCAGGAAGGCTCGCAGCAGCTGCGTTCCGACATCAACCTGCAGATCTGGCGCGACTTCCAGGCCGCCGGCATCGAGATCCCGTTCCCGCAGCGTGAGGTGAGGGTTCTTGGCGCCAGCTAAGGCAGGCGCAGGAACATCGCAGCGAACTCATGGAGGATTCGGAGCCATGCGCGCACAATCAGCAGCCCAACAAGATTCGCCCCCTGCCGTAACACCGACCATCCAACCGCGCATGCCGTGGCAGCCTCCCTACTGAGATTGCCTTTGAACCTGAAAAGAGGGATGCCTGAATGCAAGACCTGAGCCTGGACGCGCATTTGTTTGAACAATTCACCGGCAGCGAAGACGAGGATTTCGCCTTCAACAAAATGGTCGTGCCGATCAAACTCGCCTTGAACGAAGGCGAGCGTCTGGTGTCACGCTCGCAGGGCAAGCGAATTTTGAAGCGCGTAGAAAAATGCTAGACCGTCATGCTGGATTTCAGCGGCGTCGATTCCATCGGCCAGGCGTTTGCCGACGAAGTGTTCCGGGTATTTGTCCGCCAGCATCCGGAAATCGAGTTGATCTCCGTCCATGCGAACGAATCGATTCGCCGCATGATTATCGCCGCGCGCAGCGGCTCGTCCTGATCGGCGCTCCGGCATCAACCGGCTGATCTGGCGCGACTTCCATGCCGCCGCAGTGCTGTAGAGTAATTTGGCAATTTGCGGGGTTTAAGCGGAAGCGATCAGAGGAAGCGTTCGAGCAAAATGCAACGCCTGGCGTTGGCCGGGCGCTGAACAGAATTTCCTGCATTGGCGAATTTCAATTCGATGCTGAGCCCTTATCGCATTAAAGATATTTATTTTGATTGGCGGATAATTCTGTATCGGCAATAATTGCGACCAACTACCAGCCTGATCTGGATAGTAATGACATCGGCTGTCGATGGCTCATGCCGTCTGCCAAAACAAGAGCAGGGGAGATAAGGAAATGGCAACTGCAGTAAAGAAGGCTGTCAAAGAAAAACCACCGGCTGTCGTCGATTTGTTTTCTGGTCAACGGGCTGCAACGACTATTTCAAAGACCCACACCACCGAACTGGTCATCGCTTTGTGCGGTCCGATCGGATCGCCCCTTCATGAAGTGGCGTCTGCGATTGAGGAAATGCTCGTCGGCCAATTCGATTATGAGCAATGCACCAAGATCAGGCTCAGCGCATTGATAGCCGAGTACTCAGCCAAGGTTCGAAAGGAGATTCCAACTAAGGCAGGCTTTGACAAGATTCAAGCGCAAATCGATGTCGGCAACGACCTCAGGAAAGACTACGGTGCGAGCATTCTTGCTGAGCTTGCGGTGCATTCCATTCGGCTCGACCGGGAACAGCACAAGGAGAGCACAGGTGGCACGTCATATGCCCCCAGGCGCGTTTGCCACATCATCGATTCGATCAAGAACCAGGAAGAACTAGATCTGCTCCGAATGGTCTATCGGGAAATGCTGTATGTCGTCGGCGTGTTTTCTCCACTCGATCAGCGTGAAGAAAACCTCAAGCGCAAGGGGCTGGATCCTGCACAAGTCTATCAATTGATTGACCGCGATTCCGGCGAGGAGGCCAAAACCGGACAGACTGTTCGCGACACGTTCCCTCAGTGTGACTTCTTTCTCCGGATGGACAGTGGTACGGACTCACAACTCAAGCGGCGTGTCGAACGGTTCCTGAATCTGATTCTTGGGACCAAGATCATCACGCCGACCCAGAATGAGTCCGCAATGTATGCAGCAGCCTCTGCAGCAGCAAACTCAGCGTGTCTTTCAAGACAGGTTGGTGCCGCCGTTACTACGAGTGAAGGTGAGGTCATTAGTACGGGATGGAATGACGTCCCCCGCAGGGGCGGAGGGTTGTACGCTTCCTGTCCTCAAGATCCCGCAGGGGAAGCGGATAAAAGATGCTGGAACCGTGATGGTGGGAAGTGCTTCAATGATGAAGAGAAGATGCTTTTTGCTGACCAGCTAATGGAGGCACTGAATACGTTCATTCCGGCCGAAAACGTTAATGAGGCCAGGCGGGCGATTGCGTCCTTCAACAAGCTCAGAGGACTCATCGAATTTTCGAGATCGATTCATGCGGAGATGCATGCGATCTTGAACGCTGGAAAAGTTTCCGGGGCAGAGATAGTGGGTGGCAAGTTGTTCGTCACCACATATCCGTGCCATTCTTGTGCGCGGCATATTGTTGCTGCGGGAATAACCGAGGTGTACTATATTGAACCCTATCGAAAG
>JBPOIN010000066.1:0-15001 GCA_052034445.1 Pseudomonadota bacterium
TTGTTGGTGGCGGACGCTTGATCTCGTGCCGACTGTGCTTCCGCGCTTATGAGGACTGGTGCGGGTCAAGCACCGAGCAGGCGCCGAGACAGCACCGATGGCATATCACGGCGCCCATCCGCAATCAGGTAGATGATGACTTGGCTGCCTGTGATGCGGTAGATCACGCGGTAAGGTTTGAAGAAGGTCTGGCGGTATTCTTTGATGCCAAGGCCGACCAGTTCCTTCGGGTAGCTGCCACGCTCGGGGAATTTCGACAAGCTTTCCGCAATGTCTATCAGCCCGTCCAAGACGTAGTTGGCGTTGGCCACACAGTCGAACTCGGAGAGGTATTCGTGGATGGACGCCAAGTCCTGCTCCGCACCCTGGGTGAGCAGAACTTCGAATTTGGCAGCTGTGCGAGGCATCAGACCGAGGCACGTTTGGCGCGAAGGCGGGCAACGACTTCGGCCACGGGCTTAACCGTGCCGGCCGCCACGTCTTGGTTACCGAGTGCGAGGATTTTCAACAAGGCCAGCGTTTCTTGCGTCTCTTCGAACGAAGCGACGTCCTGCAGGACAGCCTTGGCCTCACCGTTTTGGGTGATTACCAAGGGCTCACGCCGCTCTGCAAGATGTGCTAAGACCTCGGCAGCGTTGGCCTTGAGGTAGCTGATCGGCTTTACTTGGGATGAGTAGCGCATGGCCTTACTCCTGATTGGTAAGGACTGAATATAGTCTTTTTATGGTCTTGCGGCAAGTCGCTTATGGACGCCTGTGCGCGTTGAAGCTTGACCACGCCCAGATCTAACTCGCACAAGAAACAGGGGCACCCATTAACGCACGCTTTTCAGCCTTATTCCTTCTGCGCTTTTTGCTGATTGTCCTGGGCTTTTTGCAGGGTTTGTTCGACTTCCCTGGCTTTTTCCAGGGTCTGCTGCGCGGGCTTGACGGCTTCGATCATCGGTTGAGGTTCGCGCGAGCAGGCCGTGGCTGTCAATGCGCAGACCGTGGTTATTGGAATCAGCAGGCGTTTCAGGTTCAGTGGCTGCGTCATGGGGTTCTCCAGATTTGCCGGTTTCAGCGCGGCAGCTGTTCGCGGTGCAGAATGAAAATCTTGCCTTCGTCATCTTCCGTGTCGATCCACGTCAAAGGCAGCTCGGGGAAGGCGGCTTCAACCAGATCGCGGTTGTGGCCGACTTCAACGGCCAGTAGTCCGTGTGGATTGAGGTGTTTTGCCGCCTGTTCGAGAATGCAGCGCACGATGTCGAGTCCGTCTGCGCCGGCGGCCAGGGCCAGCGCCGGCTCATGGCGATATTCCTGCGGCAATGCGGCCATGGAGGCGCTGGTCACATAGGGCGGGTTCGAGAGGATGAGGTCGTATTTTTGTTTGCCGATATTGGCGAACAGGTCGGATTCGATCAGGCGGATCTGCTCTTCAAGGCCGTAGGCGGCCACATTCCGTTGTGCAACCGCCAGGGCGTCCGGCGAGAGGTCCACCGCGTCGATGTGCGCCGCCGGGAAGGTGTGGGCCATGAGGATGGCCAGGCAACCTGAGCCGGTGCAGAGATCCAGCGCCGATTCGATGGTTTCGGGCGATTCGATCCAGGGGGCAAAACCTTCGGCGAGCAGGTTGGCGAAATAGGAGCGCGGGACGATCACGCGTTCGTCGACATAGAAGCGGAAATCGCCGAGCCAGGCTTCGTGCGTCAGATAGGCGGCTGGCAAGCGCTGGGTGATGCGTTGTTGCAGCACATTCTGCAGGGCGCGGCGTTCGGTTTGTGTCAGGCGTGCATCGAGGAATACTTCAAGCCGGGATTCCTCGGCAGTTGTCGGCAGATGCAGGGTATGCAAAATCAGCCAGGCTGCTTCGTCGTAGGCGTTCGTGCAGCCATGGCCGAAAAACAGTTCGGCTTCCTGAAATTTGCTGACGGCATAGCGCAGCCAGTCGCGCAGGGTTACCAGCTCTTCGGTCAAGTTGGTGTTGTTCATGGTTGAATGGGCAACAGGCGAGTGAGTACGCCTTGATAGATTTGGGCGAGTGGTTCGAGGTCGGCGACGGTAATGCATTCGTCGACTTTGTGGATCGTGGCGTTGAGTGGGCCGAATTCGGCGATTTCATTGCAGATATCGGCGATGAAGCGGCCATCCGAGGTTCCGCCGGTTGTCGAAAGCTGGGGCTCGACGCCGTTGACGGCGGCGATTGTCGCGGCCAGTGCGTCGACAAGCTGGCCGCGCGGGGTCAGGAACGGTTTGCCGGAGTAATTCCAGTGCAGATCGTATTCGAGACCGTGGCGGTCGAGAATCTCATGCACGCGTTGCTGCAATGCTTGCGGTGTGTTGCTGGTGGCAAAGCGGAAGTTGAAGTGGATTTCCAGGCTGCCGGGGATCACATTGCCCGCGCCGCTGCCGGCGTGAATGTTGGAAATCTGGAACGTGGTGGGGGGGAAATATTCGTTGCCGGTATCCCATTCCTGGGCTGTCAGTTCGGCCAGCGCCGGGGCCGCCTGATGAATCGGGTTCCGCGCCAGTTGAGGATAGGCGACATGTCCCTGGATGCCTTTGACGATCAGGTGCCCCGAGAGTGAGCCGCGGCGTCCGTTCTTGATCGTATCGCCGAGCCGGTTGACCGAGGTCGGTTCGCCGACGATGCAGTAATCGATGCGTTCGTTGCGTTGTTTGAGGCTTTCAACGACGCGCACCGTGCCATCCGTCGCATCGCCTTCCTCGTCTGAGGTCAGCAGCAAGGCGATGGATCCGCCGTGCTGCGGGGAGGTTGCCAAGAAACGCTCGATCGCCACGACAAAAGCCGCCAGAGAGGATTTCATGTCGGCAGCGCCGCGACCATACAACACGCCATCGCGAATCCGGGGTTCGAATGGGTCGCTGCTCCAGGCGGCGCGGTTGCCGACTGGCACGACATCCGTGTGTCCGGCAAAGCAAACCAGCGGCGCCTGCGTGCCGCGCCGCGCCCACAGGTTGGAAACGCCATTGCTGTCGATGCGTTCCAGGACAAAATTCAGGGCGGACAGGCGGGCGCCGAGTAGTTCGAGGCAACCGGCGTCGTCAGGTGTCACCGAGGGGCGGGAGATCAGTTCCTCGGTCAGGGACAGGACTGGGTTCATGGGATTTATATCGTCAAGGTGAATTCGCTGAAACTGGAGTTGGGGCCAGCCGGCTCCTGGGCCGGCGTTTCGCCGTTGGTGT
The DNA here is from genome assembly GCA_052034445.1 of Pseudomonadota bacterium. GTDB lineage: Bacteria > Pseudomonadota > Gammaproteobacteria > Burkholderiales > Rhodocyclaceae > Sterolibacterium. Next base: position 3,186 of record JBPOIN010000066.1, read on the forward strand.
CTTGCGTCAGCGGAGCGCCTTGGTCATTGTTGATCAGGAACAACAGGTTGTTGGCCGAATCGGCGTTCGAGGTGGCTTCATCGAGACTGATGATGCCGCGCTTGTAGAGTTTGAACAGCGCCTGTTCGAATGTCTGCGAACCAGGCGACATGCTTTGTTCCATGGCATCCTTGATGCCGTTCATGTCGCCTTTTTCGATCAGTTCGGCGATGTGCCGGGAGTTCAGCATGACTTCCACCGCCGGCGTGCGCATGCCGTTGGGGCGTTTGACCAAGCGCTGGGAAATGATCGATTTGAGCGTCACGGCCAGATCGGCGAGCAGGGCCGGTCGATTTTCCAGCGGATAAAAGCTGATGATGCGCGAGAGCGTGTGATAGCTGTTGTTGGCATGCAGCGTGGCCAGGCACAAATGGCCGGATTGTGCGTAGGCAATCGCTTGCGACATGGTGTCCTTGTCGCGGATTTCGCCGATGAAAATGCAATCGGGCGCCTGCCGCAACGCATTTTTCAAGGCCACTTTGAAATCTCGCGTGTCGGCGCCGATTTCGCGCTGATTCACAATGGATTTCTTGTTCTTGAAAATGAATTCGATCGGGTCTTCGAGCGTCAGGATGTGGCCGGATTTGCGCTCGTTGCGGTAATCGAGCATGGCGGTCAGCGTCGTTGATTTGCCGGAGCCGGTGGCGCCGACCAGCAGGATCAAGCCGCGCTTTTCCATGATGACTTCGGCCAGCACATCGGGGACATTCAGTGTTTCGAGCTGGGGGATTTCAGCCGGGATGTAACGCACGACCAGCGCCGGGGCGCCTTTCTGGCGAAATACCGAAAGGCGGAAATTTCCGACGCCTTCGAGCGCATAGCCGGTATTGAGTTCGAGGTTTTCTTCGAACTCGCGGAACTGGGCTTCGGTCAGGATTTCCTGCAGCAGGCCATGGATGATCGTCGAATCCAGCACCTGTTGATTGACGGCCATGGCCGTGCCGTTGATCTTGATGTTGATGGGGGCGCCGACAGACAGGAAGATATCGGAAGCCTTCTTGTCCGCCATCAATTGAAACAAGCGTTGCATTGCGCCCATCTTCATGCTCCTAGTAGATCATTGGTGAAATAAAAACCTTCGACGACTCAGTCACCGCGCAGGAGTTCGTTGATGCCGGTTTTGGCGCGCGTTTGCGCATCGACGCGTTTGACAATCACTGCGCAGTACAGGCTGTATTTCCCGTCGGCGGAAGGCAGGTTGCCGGAAACCACCACCGAGCCGGGGGGGACGTAGCCATAGCTGACTTCGCCCGTCGCACGGTCGTAGATCTTGGTGCTTTGGCCGATATATACCCCCATCGAAATCACCGAGTTCTCACCGACGATCACGCCTTCGACGATTTCCGAACGCGCGCCGATGAAGCAGTTGTCTTCGATGATGGTCGGATTGGCCTGCAATGGTTCGAGCACGCCGCCGATTCCGACACCGCCGGAAAGGTGGACGTTTTTGCCGATCTGCGCGCAGGAACCCACCGTGGCCCAGGTGTCGACCATGGTGCCGCTATCGACATACGCGCCGATATTCACATAGCTGGGCATCAGCACGACGTTGCGGCCGATGAAGGAGCCGCGGCGGGCCGTGGCTGGCGGCACCACGCGGAAGCCGCCTTTTTCAAAGGTGTGCTGGTCGTAATGGGCGAATTTGGTCGGCACCTTGTCGAAATACTTGGTCGTGCCGCCTCCCTCCATGACCGTGTTTTCTTCCAGGCGGAAGGATAGCAACACGGCCTTCTTGATCCACTGATGCGTTACCCAGTTTCCCTCGATTTTTTCCGCGACGCGTAATTTGCCGGCATCCAGTTCGGCCAGGATATGGTCGACGGCTTCGCCAATCTTGGCGGGCGCTTCGCCAGGGCGCAATTCGTTGCGGTTTTCCCAGGCTTGGTCGATGATTTTCTGCAGTTCATGCATGATGAAGTTTCCCCGTTAAAGTTTTTTACAAAAGTCTGCGATGCGTTGCGCGGCTTCAAGACACTCTTCGATATTGGCGACCAGCGCAATGCGAATGAAATTTTCGCCCGGATTGCAGCCATTGGTTTCGCGCGCGAGGAAGCTGCCTGGCAGTACCGTGACATTATATTGGCTCCGCAACAGGCGGGCGAATTCGGTATCGCTGAAGGGGCGTCCGTTGCGCGTATAGCGCGCTGTCGATGCCCACAGGTAGAACCCCGCGTCAGGTCTGGCGACATCGAGGTGCTCGGCAATCAGCGGCGTCACCTGGTCGAATTTGGCCGAATACTGACGCCGGTTTTCGCGCACATGCGCTTCGTCATTCCAGGCGGCAATGCTTGCTGCCTGAACGGGGGGGCTCATGGCGCTGCCATGGTAGGTTCGATAGAGCAGGAATTTCTTGACGATGGCGGCGTCGCCAGCCACGAAACCCGAGCGCAAACCGGGGACATTCGAGCGCTTTGAGAGGCTCGAGAACATCACCAGATTTCGGTAATCGTCGCGACCGAGCTTTTTGGCGGCTTCCAGGCCGCCGAGCGGGGCATCGGCTTCGTCAAAATAGATTTCCGAATAGCACTCATCCGAAGCGATGACAAAGTTGTAGCGGTCGGAGAGTTCGAAGAGCTTGCGCCAGGTTTCCAGGCCGATGACTTTGCCGCTCGGATTGCCGGGCGAACAGACATAGACCAGTTGCACGCGTTGCCAATCCGCCGCGCTGAGGGAGCCGAAGTCCATCTCGAAGCCGTTTTCCGGCAAGGTGTTGAGAAACACCGGCTGGGCGCCGGCCAGATAGGCCGCGCCTTCGTAAATCTGGTAGAACGGATTCGGGCACACCACGAGCGCTCCGGGCCTGGCGCCATCAATGACGGTTTGTGCAAAGGCAAACAGCGCTTCGCGGGAGCCATTGACAGGCAAGACCTGGGTCGCCGCGTCGAGCAGCGGGATGCCATAACGGCGGGAAATCCAGGCGGCGAGCGTTGCGCGCAATGCATCCGAGCCTTGCGTGTTAGGATACGCGGATAATCCGGACAGGTTTTCTGCCAGTGCCTGCCGTATGAACGCAGGCGTTGCATGTTGCGGTTCGCCGATCGAAAGCTTGATTTCCTGCAGGCCCGTCGTGGCCGTTGGATCGCCGTCTTCGGCAAACAGTAGACGCAACTTTTCAAACGGGTAAGGCTGTAGCCGGGAAAGATGTGGATTCACGGAAAATCGGAGCGGAAGGGAAGTCGCGATTATATGGCAGGCAGAGACAAGACAGTGGCCGTGCTTGCACTGCTCACAGGCGCGCTGGTCTGGGGATTGATCTGGTATCCATTCAGGGTGCTGGAGCTTGCCGGACTTTCCGGGTTGTACGCTTCGGTGCTGAGCTATGCCATCGCGGCGGCCAGCGGAGTGGTGTTGTTGCGCGCCCAATTGCGCGGTTTTTCCCGGCAGATTTCAGGAAAGCTGGTCCTGATCGGCTTGGCGGCAGGTGGCTGCAATCTTGGCTATGTGCTCGCGACACTGCATGGTGAGGTCATGCGGGTTCTGTTGCTGTTTTACCTGGCCCCCTTGTGGACGGTGGTTTGGTCGCGAATTCTGCTTGATGAGCGCCTTAACCGTGCTGGCATCGCGGTCGTGATGCTGTCCTTATCGGGTGCGATCACGATGTTGTGGCGTCCCGAGCTTGGGGCGCCATGGCCATCCTGCGGCGCTGAATGGCTCGGCATGGGGGCAGGATTTCTGTTTGCCTTGTCAAATGTACTCGTGCGCCAGACGCATCAGTTGTCGATTGCCCTCAAATCCATGGCCGTGTTTTTGGGCGTGGTGTTGCTGGGGCTGCTGGTCATGCTGTTCGAGCTGGTCTCGGGCAGCGGCAAACCGGTCATGACGGGGATGACGCAGATGCATTGGTGGCACTGGGGGCTGTTGGTGCTGGTTGGCGTGATCCTGCTGTTTATCAACCTGGTGGTTCAACATGGCCTATCGACCACGCCAGCCAATCAGGCGATCGTGATTTTCCTGTTTGAGCTGGTGGTTGCCGCGTTGTCTTCCTGGCTGCTGACCGATGAATCCATGGGCGTCAAGGAATGGGTCGGGGGCGCCATGATCATCACGGCGAGCCTGTTTTCAGGCCACATGGAAAACCGCGTTGAGCGTGGCTAGCCCGGTTCTGCTGGTTGCAACGGTCCGCAGGTGCTGAGGACGCGGGGGGGGGGTTACTGCTTCTCGCGGGCTTGCAACGCATCGAGCAGTTTTTCGTTCGTCGGGATATTCAAACCCAGCGATCGCGCCACTGAAGTGTTCACGCTGACCGAGTAATAACGCGGGGCCTGAGTTCTGGACAACGCTCGACCCTGCGCTGATTCTGCGCTGATTTCAGCAAGGTGTCGCGCGATCTGGGCGGGTGTCGAAGATAACGAGACGAGTGCCCCGGCTTGTGTATAGGCTTCCGAATATGCAATGACAGGAACCCCGACACGGTAGGTCGACAATAACAAGGGTTGAATGGTGCTGCGCTTGTGGATGGCAGGATCCGGCATGGCGACCAAAACGTCACTGTGACTCAGCAAGCGATCGAGCAGTGGAATAAACGATGCCTCGTCAGCAAAGCGAATTGCATTGATGGACAAACCTTTTTCTGCTGCGAGCTTCTCCAGCGGCTTTTGTAAGCCCGCTGTGTTGGCGCTCAGCAGGACGCCAAGGCGCGTTCTCTGGGGTAAGGCAAATCGGATCAGGTCCAAATAGCGGGTGAGCGGCTGATCAAGAACAACGGAATAGATTTCTCGCCCTGGGTGTGAGGGTGAAGTGGCAAGAATTTCGTCCAGCGCGGATCGGGTCAGCAGACCGGCGATGATTTGACGCGCCGGAACGTGCGTCAGAACGTGTTGCAGGGCTTTGGGACCAACGGCAATCGCCTGATCGACTCCGGCTGAGTGGGGCGCAGAGGGATTGGCCAACCAGACTTCCTGGGGGATCAGTGTGAAGTTCGAATCGGGAGCTCCCGCTGCGCGCAGATCGTTAATAAAGGATTGAACGGTTAGCCGGCTGGCTGGGGTTTCTTCCGAATAAATGGCCACATGCGGACCCGCAAAGGCAAAAATTGCCTTTGTCATCAATAAAGCAGAGAGAAGGATGTAACGTTTAATAAGCAAAGCTCAATTGAACGTAGGTTGTTCGTTGATCGTTATTGGGCCACGCCGGGTTGTTGGCGCGATCCGGGCGCGGATAGGAGACATATGGTCCAAATGCATTGCGGGTGACAAGCGCCAGTTCGAGATGATGATTGTCCCAGCGGATTCTTTTTGCCAAACGCAAGTCGAGTGTTTCGTAAGCTGAAATAGCTTTGGGCGAGCTTTGCCACTTCATGCTGCCGATCCGGTAATAAGCCGCGCTGAAAGCCAGTTCATAGGGCAATGATTGGCTGAACAACAAGCTGCGCGTATGCCCGGGAGCCGTATTGAGCGTGTCGGCAGCGATCGAGTCGATATGGATCCCTGCTGAGTTAACATGGATTTGCGCGCCCGACCAAGGACGCCAGCGGGCGCTGATTTCAATGCCACGTTGATGAACTGGATGGGGGGAATTGGTCAGATCCATGGCGCAGCTTTTGGTCAGGGTTGGCGGCGCACAATTCAACGGATCCTGAAGAACAGTGGACACCTGATGCGTCTTTCCGGCAACAATTAGATTGCTGATTTGATCGCTGAACAGACGGATGTCTCCACCCAACCGCCATTCCGGGACTTCTATTGCATAGCCAATTTCGCGTGAAACGATCTTTTCATCTTCCAGGTTGCCTGAACTTTGATATTGAATCAGCAACGGCAAGCTGGCCAGGTAGGGAACGGGCAAAGGGGCCGGATGAAAACCCGGGTGAACGCTGATCAGGGGCAACAGCGGCAAAACGGCAGGGGTTAAATCAAAGCTCTGGTTCGCCATGTTTTCGAACAGGGTAGGGGCCCGGTTGGCCTTCGAGATACCGACGCGCAGGACTTGCCCGGGCGTGACCTGATAGGTCGCGGCAAGCCGCGGCGACAGCGAACTGCCATTCATGGAGTTGTGCTCAAACATCGTGCCGCCATGCAATGTCAGCCGGTCAATCAGCCGATATTCGAGATTTGCAAACAAGCGCGTTAATCGATTGGTTTTCCAGGCATCGGAATTCAGGAGCGACTTTGCCTGAGCGCCATCTTCCCGCCATTGACCGCCCCAAACCATGCGTAACGGGCTGAAAAACTTGAGCGTATGCTGAAACTCGATATCATCGCGTTTCAGATCAAAATCGTAGTTGATGGAGTAGGGCACCAGCGACAGAAACTGAAACCTTACAGATTCTCTGGCTTTGCGATCATGGTGATAGGCTTGGATCCAGAACTCCTGATCGGCAGCGGGGGCATGCGTCCAGCGCAACTGCAGGGTGGCTTGTTCTACAGTGCGCAAACGTTCGCGGTTGCTGTCATCGATTCCGACATCGTAGTTGCCTTGCAATTGATGCGCGTGACTTGCCCGGGCTTGTAATGTCAGTTCATCCACGCTGCTCAGCCGGTGACTTGCCCGCAGATTGAAGTAGTTCAAGCGATTGCTGTCCGGTAATTGCTGAAAGCCGTGGTCATTGCGCTGTCCTGCTGTGAAGCGAAAGCGCAGATCCTCGCCGTGTTTTGCTGCGCGCAGCACTACATCACCAGTGCCAGATCCGCCACTGACAATGTCTGCCTGGAACGGCAATTCAATTGCCGGATCGCGCGTAATGATGTTGATCACAGCAAAGAAGGCATTGGCGCCAAAAGTTACTGCATTCGGGCCACGGACAATTTCGATGCGTTCGATATCCTGCAAAGCCAGCGGGATTTCGCTCCATTCAATCCCGCCGTAAAGAGGGCTATAGATGGATACGCCGTCGATCAGAACTTGCATTCTTCGGGCATAAGCATCGGAAAGGCCGTGGTAAGCGACAACGGGGAAACTTCCGCTTACGTATCCGACATAGAACCCGGGAACCATGCGTAGAACATCGACGAGCTGACGGGCGCCGGAGGCCACAATCATCTCCCGATCGATCACCGTGATGGCCGACGGAGCCTCAATGGCGGATTGGCGCATTCTCGACGCGGTCAGAACCACGGGAAGATCCTCAAAATAATCCACAGGCGCTGATTTTTCCGGATCGTCTGCAACTGCAGGAGCTGATATCAAGGCTCCCCCCAAAGCAATAACGGCAATTTGACAAGAAACCGACGCTTTATGCTGTTGAAACAACGACAGCACATTGCGATTTGCAAACTTTAATGTTGTCGGGTTTGAGTTCATGTCAGACGAACGGCTTGTCATATTGATATTATGCTTTTGGATTTTTATGTCAATAATTATTCGTAGTTTTCTGCCTGACCTGTTCGAACAGGCAGATTGCAGCAGCAGCAGCAACATTCAGCGATTCACTGCCAGCCGCCATCGGAATGCCGATGCGTTTACGGGCCAGTGCTTCCAGGTGGGGCGAGATTCCCGCGCCCTCGTTGCCGAACAGCCAGGCGACACTGCCGCTCAAGTCCTGTCGATACAAGGACTGCCCGTCATGAGCCGTTGCCGCGCATGAAACCCCATTGAAATCAACAAGCAATCTCTTCAAGTCGGCTTGTTCCTGAATCTGCAAATCAAAATGCGCACCTTGAGCCGCTCTCAAAACCCGGGGACTCCAGGCACCGGCACATCCCGTCCCTAGATACACCTGCCGAATTCCGGCAGCCGCTGCACTGCGCAGAATCGAGCCGACATTGCCCGGATCCTGTATTGCATCGAGCAGAACACAGGAGTTTTGGGGAATCAAGGAATCGGCTGGGGACGGAATATCAATCAATGCCAGAATCCCGGTTGGCGTTGTCAAATCCGATAGGGTGCGAAACAGATTGTCGCGCAGCATGAGGATTTCGGTGCTGACAAGAGCATCGCAGACTTGTCGGATTTCCTGGTTCGCCGCGCCCTGTTCGCTGACAATCACCTGCGCAGGCAATCCGATCTTTTCAAGATAAGCCGAAAGCAGATGAATTCCGTCAAGCACGGCCAGATTGCGATGACGCAGCTCACGAGAATCATTGATCAAGGACTTCAGGGTCTTGAATCCCGGGTTTTCACGCGAAACAATATGCTTCATGGTTTTTTTTCGTTGATTGAAGCTGCGTGCACCTGAAATTGGGGATTCAAGCGAGCAGCAATAAAGAAAGCGGCGCATAGACAACATGCGCCGCTTCAGCTTTGGTGCTTGGCAAGGGATGACCGATTAAATTGTCCTCCCCGAGGCGGGTCGTGGAATTATAAGCGTCAATCCTAAACGGCATCTAAAGCTTGGCGCAAGTCAGCCTTGAGGTCATCGATATGCTCAATACCGATCGAGAGTCGCACCATATCCGGACTAACGCCGGCCTTCTTCATTTCATCGGCAGTCAATTGGCGGTGTGTGGTGCTGGCAGGGTGGCAAGCCAGGCTTTTTGCATCGCCGATATTGACCAGGCGCGTGATCAACTTCAATGCGTCCTGAAAGCGTGCTCCAGCTGCCATGCCATCGCCATCCACACTCTTCAGGCCGAATGACAAAATGCCCGAGGCGCGACCACCCATGTATTTTTCAATCAATGGCTTATCGCTGTGATCCGCCAGGCTTGCGTAATTCACCCAGCCAACCTTGGGGTGCGTTTGCAAGAAATTGGCAACGGCCAGCGCGTTCTCGCAAATTCTATCCATGCGTACAGCCAACGTTTCAATGCCTTGCAGAATCTGGAAGGAGTTGAACGGTGAAATTGCCGCACCCATGTTGCGCAGCGGCACGACGCGTGCGCGACCGATGTAGGCTGCTGGCCCCAGTGCCTCCGTATAGACGACGCCGTGATAGGAAACATCAGGCTCGTTGAGGCGCTTGAATCTGGTTTTGTGTTCAGCCCAAGGGAATTTGCCAGAATCCACGATGATTCCACCGATGCTGCTGCCATGACCGCCCAAATATTTGGTCAGGGAATGTACGACAATATCTGCGCCATGCTCAAAGGGCCGGCAGAGGTAGGGGGTTGGCACGGTGTTGTCCACGATCAGGGGGATGCCATTCTCGTGCGCAATCTTGGCCAGGGCTGCGATATCGACCACGTTGCCGAGGGGATTGCCGATCGATTCGCAATACACGGCCTTGGTGCGTTCGTCGATCAGCGCTTTGAAGCTTTGCGGATCGCGATGATCGGCAAAGCGTACCTGAATCCCCGATTGCGGAAGCGTATGTGCAAACAGGTTGTAGGTGCCGCCATACAGTGTGGCGACCGAAATGATGTTGTCGCCGGCTTCGGCAATGGTCTGGATGGCGTAGGTAATTGCGGCCATACCTGAAGCCAGAGCAAGTGCCGCGATCCCGCCTTCGAGCGCAGCGACGCGCTTTTCCAGTACGTCGGTCGTCGGGTTCATGATGCGAGTGTAGATGTTTCCCGTCACCTTCAGGTCGAACAAGTCCGCCGCATGCTGGGTGTCATCGAAGGCATATGAGGTTGTCTGATAGATGGGTACCGCGACAGACTTGGTGGTGGGATCGGGCGTGTATCCGCCATGGACGGCGAGCGTTTCGAGTTTCAGTTTCATCGTGATCTTCCTTTGACTTCAAAAAGGGTGATTAGCCAGCAACGGAGTTTGTATGTGAAGGAACTGCGAGCACAGCCATGTCGCCAAGCATCGAGATTTGTGCGCTGTATTGCTTGCGACGCGATGGCTTGATCTGATATTCGCCATCAGCATTCATTTGCCAGGCCTGCGTGTTATCCGCGAGGTATGGTTTCAAACCTTCATTAACCACTCGGCGCTTCAGTTTTGCATCCAGAATGGGGAAACAGATTTCGATGCGGCGAAAGAAATTGCGCTCCATCCAGTCGGCACTCGACAGGTAAATGTTTTCCTGGCCATTGGCATGAAAATAGAAAATCCGCGAATGCTCGAGAAAACGACCGATTACGGAGCGCAAACGTATATTCTCCGAGAGTCCCTTTACATTCGGACGCAAGGTGCAGACGCCACGTACAATCAGGTCGATCTGCACTCCGGCTTGGGAGGCCGCATAGAGCGCTTCGATGATTTCCGGTTCGACCAGGGAATTGATCTTGGCGATGATCTGCGCCTTGTGGCCCGCCAAGGCTTGTTCGGTTTCGCTTCGAATCGCCGCCAAAATATTGGTGTGTAATGAAAAGGGCGCCTGCCACAGATGATGCAGAGCGTTCGCCTTGCCTAAGCCGGTCAGCTGTTTGAAAACTTCATTAACATCGGCATTGATTTCGTCGTGACAGGTCAGCAAACCAAAGTCGGTGTAAAAACGCGTTGTCCGTGGGTGATAGTTTCCTGTGGCTAAATGGCAATAGCGTCGATAACCGCTGACTTTGTCGATCTCTTCGCGCCGCAGTACCTGCAGCATTTTTGCGTGCGTTTTGTAACCAAAGACGCCATATACGACATGTGCGCCGACTTCCTCAAGACGCGCGGCGATATTCAGGTTTGCCTCTTCGTCGAAACGCGCCATGAGTTCCACGACAACGGTGACTTCCTTGCCTTGCCGGGCTGCCCGTAATAGATGCTCCATCAATACTGAATCGGTTCCCGTTCGATAAACGGTCATCCTGATGGCAACGACCTGTGGATCGTCGGCGGCCTGTTGCAGAAACTGGATGACCGGACTGAAAGACTGGAACGGATGATGCAGCAGAATGTCCTGCTTTCTGATGCTGGCAAAAATGTCGTAGCGTTTGGTCAGAACCTTGGGCAAACCGGGCTGAAAAGGCGGGTACTTCAGATCGTCACGGTCGACTTTGTCAGGAACCGAAATCAGCCGGACCAGGTTCACGATTCCCGGCACCCGGTAAACATCGGAGCGCTGCAAATCGAACTGTTGAATCAGAAAGTTACACATCGATTCGGAACAACTGTCGGCGACTTCAAGGCGTACCGCATCGCCAAAATGACGCTGAGGGAGTTCTCCCTGCAAAGCAGTTCGCAAATTTTTGACCTCTTCATCATCAACGAATAGATCAGAATTTCGGGTAACCCGGAATTGATGGCAACCCAAGACTTTCATGCCGGAAAAGAGCTCCTCGACATGTTCATGCAATACCGATGAGAGAAATACAAAAGCGTGTTCGCAACCTGTCAGCTCCTTGGGCAGAAGAATTACTCGGGGGAGGGCGCGTGGAGCTTGCACGATGGCAGCACCGGAACTTCGACCGAAGGCATCCATACCTTCAAGTTCGACAGCGAAATTCAAGCTTTTATTCAGCACACGTGGAAATGGATGGGCAGGGTCCAGACCGATCGGTGTCAGCAGTGGCATGACTTCGCGAAAGAAATAATCGCGTATCCAGGTGCGTTGAGCTTCATTCCATGCATTGCGACGCAAAAAAACGATGCCTTCTTCCGACAATGCCGGAAGAATCGTGTCATTCAGCAACGCGTACTGCTCAGCGATCAGGGCGTGCGCCTGCAGTCCGATACGCCGAAAAACCTCTTGCGGCGGCAGACCGTCGGTTCCTGGCGTGTGGCTACCAAGTTTGATCTGCTCCTTGAGCCCGGCCACTCGAATCTCGAAGAATTCATCCAGGTTGCTGGATACGATGCACAAAAAGCGCAAGCGCTCCAATAACGGGACCTGCACATCCGCCGCTTGAGCTAAAACCCGGCGATTGAAAGCAAGAACGGAAAGCTCTCGGTTGAGAAAATGATCTATCGAATATCGGCGTACGCTGGACATGAATAAATGGTAGGAGATTCAAAGAGGAGGGGGGCGCACCGTAGCCTGACAGGTGAGTGGTGATACGGCACGAGCGAAGTAATGCGATGAT
>JBPOIN010000128.1:0-8207 GCA_052034445.1 Pseudomonadota bacterium
ATCAACAAGGATCCCGATGCGCCGATCTTCCAGGTGGCCGATTATGGTCTGGTCGCCGATCTGTTCACTGCGGTTCCGGAGCTGCTTGCCGAGCTTGGCTGATCGCCGGTTTTAAGGTAAGTTTTGAAAGCCATTCAGCGTGAGCTGAATGGCTTTTTCAATTCTGCGCGCCGTTTTTCAATTACGGTTTTAAATTCTGTTCTTTCCAAGGAGCGCCTGCCATGAGCCAATATTCCGCCCCCTTGCAGGAAATGCAGTTTGTGTTGCGCGAGCTGGCCGGCATCGAGCGCGTCGCGCAATTGCCCGGATACGCAGAGGCCGTGCCGGAGGTGATCGATGCGATTCTCGACGAGTCGGCCAGATTTACCGCCGCCGTGCTGGATCCGCTGAATCGCAGCGGGGATCGCCTGGGGGTGCGCTGGAGTGCCGAGCAGGGCGGCTCGGTCAGCATGCCGGATGGCTTTCGTGAGGCCTATGCGGCCTTCATCGAAGGTGGCTGGATGGGGTTGTCCTCGAATCCGGAATACGGCGGCCAGGGCCTGCCGCGTCTGGTGGCGGCGGCCGTGCAGGAGATGTGGAAGTCCGCCAACATGGCGTTCTCGCTGTGTCCGCTGCTCACGCTGGGGGCCATCGAGGCGCTGGAGCTGTGTGGTTCTCCGGTGCAGAAGGCCATGTATCTGCCGAACATGGTCAGCGGCGTGTGGACCGGCAGCATGAATCTCACTGAGCCGCAGGCCGGCTCGGATCTGGCGGCGATCCGCACGCGCGCCGAGCCGCAGGCCGATGGAACCTATCGCATCACGGGGCAAAAGATCTTCATCACCTATGGTGATCATGACCTGACCGAAAACATCGTGCAAATGGTGCTCGCCCGCACCCCGGAAGCGCCGGCGGGCGTCAAGGGCATCTCGCTGTTCGTGGTGCCCAAATTCCTCGTCAATGCCGACGGCAGCCTCGGCGCGCGCAACGATGCGTATTGCGTCTCGACCGAACGCAAGCTCGGCATTCATGCCAGCCCGACCTGCGTCATGGCCTACGGCGCGGCCGGCAACTTCGGCGGCGGTGCGATCGGCACGCTCGTCGGGCAGGAGAACGAAGGCCTCAAGTACATGTTCATCATGATGAACGCCGCGCGTTACGCTGTCGGCCTCGAAGGCCTGGCATTGTCCGAGCGCGCCTACCAGCATGCGCTGGCGTACGCCCGCGAACGCGTGCAGAGTCGCGACATCGCCGGTTCCGCGGGCGGCGTGCCGATCATCCGCCATCCCGACGTGCGGCGCATGCTGATGCTAATGAAGTCGCAGACCGAAGCCATGCGCGCGCTGGCGTACACCGTGGCCGCCGCGCACGATGCCGCCTTGCGTGAGCCGGATCTGCCCCAACGCCAGCAACAGCAGGCCTATGTCGATCTGATGATTCCGGTTGTCAAGGGCTGGCTCACCGAGACCGGCAACGAGATCACCGCACTGGGCGTGCAGATCCATGGTGGCATGGGCTTCATCGAGGAAACCGGTGCCGCGCAGTATGTACGCGATGCGCGCATCACGACGATTTACGAAGGCACGACAGGCATCCAGGCCAACGACCTGATCGGCCGCAAGATTGCCCGCGAAGGCGGCGCGACCGCCCGGCTGCTGCTCGATCAGATGCGCGCCACGGCGCAGCAGCTTGCCGCACAGCCGGCGCCCGAGTTCGCCGTGCTGCATGCGGCGCTGACGCAGGGGATAGCCGCATTGGCCGAAGCCATCGATTACATCGTCGGCAACTATGCCGAGGATATTCGCGCCACCGCGGTCGGCGCGGTACCGTTCCTCAAACTCATGGGCATCGTCGCCGGCGGCTGGCAGCTGGCGCGGGGTGCGCTGGTCGCGCAACAGCGCTTGCACGAAGGCGCTGCGGCGAAGACTTTCCTGAGTGCCAAGATCGCCACGGCGCGTTTCTATGCCGATCACGTGATGTCCGCCGCACCCGGCCTGGCGCGCAGTGTGATTGCTGGCGGCGCTGGGGCGCTGGCGCTTGACGAAGCGCAGTTCTGAAGCGTGTTTGCTGCGGCATGCCGCAGTGATGTTTTTCAGGGAGAGAGCTTAGGAACCACGCGACTGCATGGCGGTCGCATTGCATATCCCTTTTGCTTGTGCTGCGCTGTTTGCCTATTCCCGAGGAGCCGGATCATGAACTTTCATCCCTTGTTGCTGTGTCTGCATGTCCTGAGCGTGACGGTGTGGGTGGGCGGCATGTTTTTCGCCTACATCTGTTTGCGCCCCGCCGCCGTTGAAGTGCTGGAACCGCCGCAACGCCTGCGCCTGTGGGCTCGCGTGTTTGCGCGCTTTTTCCTCTGGGTCTGGATTGCCGTGCTGCTGATACCCGTCAGCGGTCTGCTCATGATCTCTGGCAGCAGCCTGCATGGATTGCCCTGGCACTGGCTGCTGATGCTGTTGAGCGGCCTGGTCATGATCGTGATTTTTCTGCTGGTTGTGGCCGTGCCGTATGCGGCTTTGACGCGCGCCGTGGCCGAGGAGAACTGGCCAGCTGGCGGCGCCGCATTGGGCCGCATCCGCCAGCTGGTGGGGACGAATCTGATTCTGGGCCTGCTGACCATCGCCATCGCGACCCTGGGGCGCTGGCTGGTTTGAACGCATAGAAGCAGCGCTGGACAGCAACTCAAGCAAAAAGGCCAGCCGGTTTGCGTCGGCTGGCCTTTTCTAGCGGGCTGCGGGTGCCGCCGGCGGTGTGACTTACATGCCCGGATAGACCGGCCCTTCGCCGCCTTGCGGCACGACCCAGTTGATGTTCTGCGTCGGGTCCTTGATGTCGCAGGTCTTGCAGTGCAGGCAGTTCTGCGCGTTGATCTGCAGGCGCGGGTTGCCGGCGTCGTCCTTGAGACTTTCATACACACCGGCCGGGCAGTAGCGCTGTTCGGGGGCGTCGTAAAGGGCGAGGTTGGTCTTGATGGGCGCCGACGCGTCCTTCAGCGTCAGGTGGCAGGGCTGGTTTTCCTCGTGGTTGGTGTTGGAGAGGAACACCGAGGACAGGCGGTCGAAGGTGATCACGCCATCGGGCTTCGGGTAGTCGATCGGCGTGCACTCGGCGGCTTTCTTCAGCTTGCCGTGATCGGCCGTGAGGCCCAGCGTCCACGGCGCCTTGCCGCGGAACACGACCTGGTCGACGCCGGCCATGAGGGTGCCGAGATACAGGCCCTTGCTCATCCAGGGCTTGAAGTTGCGCGCCTTGTGGAGCTCTTCGAACAGCCAGCTTTCGCGGAATTTCTGCGGATAGCTGGTCAGTTCGTCATGGCTGCGTTCGGCGGCGAGCGCTTCGACGACCGATTCGGCGGCCATCATGCCGCTCTTGAGCGCGGCGTGGCTGCCCTTGATGCGCGAGACGTTGAGGAAGCCGGCATCGTCGCCGAGCAGCGCGCCGCCCGGGAAGATCAGCTTGGGCAGGGCCTGCAGACCGCCGGCCGAGATGGCGCGCGCGCCGTAGGCCAGGCGCTTGCCGCCTTCGAGCATCGGGCGAATCTTGCTGTGGGTCTTGAAGCGCTGGAATTCCTCGAATGGCGACAGGTAGGGATTGGTATAGCCGAGTCCGACCACATAGCCGATCGAGACGAGGTTTTCGCCATAGTGGTAGCAGAACGAGCCGCCATAGGTGTCGGCGGGCATCGGCCAGCCGGCGGTGTGGATCACGAGGCCCTTGACGTGATGCTCGGGCTTGATTTCCCATTGTTCCTTGATGCCGATGCCATATACCTGCGGGTCGGCGCCGTTGCGCAGGTCGAATTTCTTTTCGAGCTGCTTGCCCAGATGGCCGCGGCAGCCTTCGGCGAACAGCGTGTATTTGGCGTGCAGTTCCATGCCTTGCTGGTAGGCGCCCGTCGGCTGACCATCGCGGCCGACGCCCATGTCGCCCGTGGCGACGCCCTTGACGCTGCCATTGTCGTTGTAGAGCACTTCGGCGCCCGCGAAGCCCGGGTAGATTTCAACGCCCAGTGCCTCGGCCTGTTCGCCGAGCCAGCGGCAGACGTTGCCGAGGCTGATGATGTAATTGCCGTGGTTCTTGAAGCAGTCGGGCAGCAGGACGTTGGGCATCTGGAAGCCGCCCTGTTCGGTCAGGAAGATCACACGGTCTTCTGACACCGGCGTATCGAGTGGCGCGCCCTGGGCTTGCCAGTCGGGGATCAGTTCGTTCAGCGCGCGCGGGTCCATGATGGCGCCCGAGAGGATGTGGGCGCCGATCTCGGCGCCTTTCTCGATCAGGCAGACGTTCAACTCGGCATTCAACTGCTTGAGACGGATGGCCGCGGCCAGGCCGGCCGGGCCGCCGCCGACGATCAATACGTCGAATTCCATTGTTTCGCGTTCCATATACTTCCCCTTTGCGTTATCTTGCGTAGTCGTAGCGTAGTCGTAGTAGTGTGATTCAGGTATATGCTGCCGGGTATGACTGCATCGGCGCAGCAGCATCTGCCAATTCAACCGCGCATTATATTGCAAACGAGGGATTCACCGCTTTTCTCGACACGCATCGGTTTGTGACGGATGGCGGCGAATTCCGAGTACAGGAGACCTCTCATGACCGGGAATACGTCTTTGCATTCTGCTTCCCAGGCGGCTGCCAGCCCGCTCTGGCGACCTGGTGCCGAACGCGTTGCGCAAGCCAGGCTGAGCGGTTTCATGGCTTTCGTCGCGCAGGAGAGCGGTCGATCGTTTGCCGATTACGCCGCGCTGCATCGCTGGTCGATCGATTATCCCGACGAGTTCTGGTCGGCGCTGTGGGCGTTTGCGGGGGTCAGAGGCGAGCGCGGCGACAGCGTACTTGTCGATGGCGACCGGATGCCCGGTGCGCGCTGGTTTCCTGGCGCGCGCCTGAACTTTGCCGAGAATCTGTTGCATGCCCAGGGGCTTGCACATGCTGATTCCGAGGCGCTGGTGTTCTGGGGCGAGGAGCGTCTGCAGCGGCGCATTTCGCATGGCGATCTGTATCGACGCGTCGGGCGGCTGGCGGCGGCCATGCGCGCGGCGGGCGTAAAACCCGGCGACCGCATTGCCGCATATATGCCGAACATGCCCGAGACGCTCATCACGATGCTCGCCGCCGCCGCGCTGGGGGCGGTGTTTACCTCAGCCTCGCCGGATTTCGGCGTCGAGGGGGTCGTCGATCGTTTCGGTCAGGTGGCACCCAGGCTGCTATTCGTGGCCGATGGCTATTATTACAACGGCAAGACCATCGACAGCTTGTCCAGAGTCGCCGAAATCGTCGCGCGCCTGCCGTCGGTCGAACGTACCGTGGTGGCGCGCTATGTGCGCGGCGAACGTCACGACCTGAGCGCCATCCGTAACGGCGTGATGCTGCGCGAGTTTGTCGATCCTTTTCGCTGGCAGACCGAGATCGAGTTCGAACGTCTGCCGTTCGATCATCCGCTTTATATCCTGTATTCGTCGGGGACGACGGGCAAGCCGAAGTGCATCGTGCATGGCGCGGGCGGCACCTTGTTGCAGCATCTCAAGGAACATCTGCTGCATGGCGACGTGCGTCCGCACGACCGTTTCTTCTATTACACAACCTGCGGCTGGATGATGTGGAACTGGCAGATGTCGGCGCTGGCCTGCGGCGCGACGCTGCTGATGTATGACGGCTCGCCGCTGGTCGGTGGCGGGACACAGCTGTTCGACTTGGCGGTTGCCGAGTCGATGACGCATTTCGGTACTTCGGCCCGCTATCTCGATGCGTTGGCCAAATCCCATCTCGAACCCGCGCTGACTCATGATCTCGGCAAGTTGCGCACGCTGTTCTCGACCGGTAGCCCCTTGCTGCCCGAAAGTTTCGATTACGTGTATCACCACATCAAGGCGGATCTGCAGCTGGCTTCGATTTCCGGTGGCACCGACATCGTCTCGTGTTTCGTGCTCGGCAATCCACTCGCGCCGGTCAGGCGTGGCGAGATTCAGTGCGCCGGGCTCGGCATGGCGATCGAGGTGTTCGATGCCGCCGGCTGCGCCGTGAGCGGAGAAAAAGGGGAGCTGGTCTGCACGCGGCCGTTTCCCTCCATGCCCGTGGGGTTCTGGAATGATCCGGACGGCCGTCAATATCGTGCGGCATATTTCGAGCGTTACCCGAATGTTTGGTATCACGGCGATTATGCCCAGCGTACTGCGCATGGCGGTTTCATCATCTACGGGCGCTCCGATGCGACATTGAATCCGGGCGGCGTGCGGATTGGTACGGCGGAGATCTATCGCCAGGTCGAGCACTTCGACGAGGTCGTTGAATCGGTGGTGATCGCTCAGGAATGGCCTGCGCACTCGGGCAATGTGCGCAGCGTGTTGTTCGTCAGGCTGCGCGACGGCCTGGTGCTCGATGCCGGCCTCGTCGAACGCATTCAGCAGCGGATACGCAGTAACGCCACGGCGCATCATGTGCCGGCGCGGATTCTTCAGGTGGACGACATTCCGCGCACACGCAGCGGCAAGCTCGTTGAACTCGCAGTGCGTGCTGTGGTGCAGGGCGAAGCTGTGAATAATCAGGAGGCGCTTGCCAATCCCGAAGCGCTCGAATTTTTCCGCAATCGTACCGAACTGCAGAACTGAGCTGGTCGATCAGTGAGGAGGCACGATGGCGTAAGACTTTTCCTGATTCTGCAGTCAAGTTCGGTGCAGGGGTGTTCATCACGGCGTCATCTGGATAACATGCCAGCGAATTGTAATTTTCGACCATAAAGGAGTTGTATCTTATGTATCTCGAAGAACTCTCGGTGGGGCAGAGCGCCACCCTCGAACGCGTCGTGACGCAGGACGTCATCAACGGTTTCGCCGAAGTATCGGGCGACCGCAACCCCGTGCATATCTATGCGGAATTCGCAAAGACCACCGATTTTGAAGGCGTGATTGCCCATGGCATGCTCTCCGCGGCCTACATCTCGGCGGTGCTGGGCACGCAGTTGCCGGGCAGCGGCGCGATCTACATGGGGCAGACGTTGCGCTTCCGCGCCCCGGTGCGCCCGGGCGACAAGGTCGTGACTACCGTCACGGTCAAGGAAATCATCGCCGAGAAAAAACGCGTGATCCTCGATACCGTTTGCACGGTCGGCGATACCGTGGTGCTCGAAGGCGAAGCTACGACCATGGTGCGCACCAAGCCCGCTTGAAGCACGGTGCGTGCACAAGGTGGCAGATGTTGCATGCAGCTATTGCGCGATTCGGGAAGAGTCGCTAGAATGCGCAGCTCTTCAGGCGCGTAGCTCAGCTGGTTAGAGCACCACCTTGACATGGTGGGGGTCGTTGGTTCGAGTCCAATCGCGCCTACCAGTTTTCCAGCGAAAATTGGTTGTGATGTCAAACAAAAAAGCCACCGCAAGGTGGCTTTTTTGTTTTTTCTTCCAGGTTTTGTTCCCGGAAAACTCAGGCGAGTCGTTGCAGTATTGGCTTTTTACCTTCCTCGGCGTAAGTGCCGAGTATGTAGAGTAATACCAGTATGCCGGCGAGGCTCCAGACTGTTTGCAGGATGGAGGAGCCCTCGGCGCAATAGATCGCGAAGCATGGGAAAATAAGAGCGGCGAGAATGACAGCTGCCTTGTAGAACAGCATCCCTGTTTTTGATTGGTCGCGAATTTCCGCTTCCCTTTTCAGGGAAACTTCCTGTTTCCGTCCGTTGACTACCAGACGTTCGCAACTGGTCATTCGGAGCAAGTCCTGCAGTGATAGGCGTTCCGGTGTCGGCTTCATGTTGCTTCCTGTCATGAATTCAGTAGGTTGGCTGATTTTTTTTTGCCTGGATCAAGCACTGGAAAGTCTATCCGCCAGGCTCCGGAAGTCAATTCAACGAAGGATATATGCATAACGATATAGCTTGATGCAAGGGGTGCGCGTTTGCACGGTGCCGTTCTCAAGCGGGTTTTTCCGCGAGCCGCAAATCTGCCCAGTAACCCAAAGGAATGTGGTAAGTTGGTACAGTGGTCCGGGCGAGCAGTGACCCGGCTGGAGAGATTGTCATGACAAATAAAATTCTGATTGTCGATGACGAACCCAATATCGTCATTTCGCTGGAATTCCTGCTGCAGCGGGAAGGCTATCAGGTGGCCGTGGCGGTCGATGGTGAGGACGCCCTGACCAAGCTGGCTGCATTCGCGCCGCAGGTGATCCTGCTGGATGTCATGATGCCGAAGAAAAACGGCTTCGAAGTTTGTCAGGAAATCCGTCAGAATCCGGCCT
>JBPOIN010000158.1:0-8175 GCA_052034445.1 Pseudomonadota bacterium
CTCGGCCGCCAACTCGACCCCGAGCTTGATCTGTGGCAGACCGCCAAGCCATTTCTCGAACGCTGGATGAGCGAACAGCTCGGCTGGCGTGCGCTGACCAGCAACCTGGCGCGCGAAGCGCCGCAATGGGCCGCCCTGCTGCCGCAACTGCCGCGCCTCGCGCACCAGGCCCTGCAGCGCGACGACAGCGCACTGCGCGCCCAGCTCGCCGCACTGCAGGCCCAACAGGCACGACAGAACCGCTGGCTCGGCCTCATCGCCGCGACGCTGGTGGTGCTGGTGGCGGGATTGCTGCTGCGCTGAACTGACGCGCTTTCTTTTTGGTTGGAATGTCAAATCAATATTGATTTGTGCCTGCATTCGCCTGCAGGCCTTGCGCCATGGGGTAGAGGTGCAAGAAATTCAAGATGGCCTGAAAAAAAGCGTACAGAGTTGCAGGTGTGGCAGTGGTTAGCGACAATTCGTTGCTGAAATGTATATGCAAATGTATTTTGTTTGCTGTGGTCTCTGGCGCGAAATTCGGCGTTGCTCCGCTGCGCATGCAGGGACCCCTTGGCAATCTCAGGATGCTTGAGTGATTTGATCTTGTCGATGCATCGCCGGGCCGGGCCGGGCTGGCTATAATTCCCGGGTTTTGCTTCCACGCCATTCGACAGGGACTCTCATGCTGCTCTGGTTCGTCATTTTGTATTTGCTGGTTTCGGTGGGCATCGGTCTGTATGCCGCGACACGCGTACATAGCGCCAAGGACTTTGCGGTTGCCGGGCGCAGCCTGCCGCTGCCGGTGGTTACGGCGACGGTGTTCGCCACCTGGTTCGGCGCCGAGGCGGTGTTCGGCGTGTCGTCGACGTTCGTCAAGGATGGCCTGACGGGTGTGGTGGCCGATCCGTTCGGTTCGTCGCTGTGCCTGATCATTGCCGGCGTGCTGTTTTCGCGCTATCTCTACAAGCTCAATATCCTGACGCTGGGCGACTTCTACCGCATGCGCTACAACCGTACGGTCGAGGTGCTGACGACACTGTGCATCGTGGCGTCCTACCTCGGCTGGGTCGCGGCGCAGATCAAGGCGCTGGGCCTGATCTTCTATGTGGTGACCGATGGCGCGGTGAGTCAGGAGGCGGGCATGATCCTGGGCGCCGCCATCGTGCTGACGTATACGACCTTCGGCGGCATGTTCTCGGTGGCGATGCTCGATTTTGTCCAGATGGCGGTGTCGATGGGCGGCCTGCTGTTCATCGCCTGGACCATCAGCGACAAGGTGGAAGGCGGGGCGGGCAGCATCATTGCGCACGCCAGCGCCGCCGGCAAGCTGGACTTCTTCCCCGAGATGGATCCGCTCAAATGGATCGCTTTTCTCGGCGCCTGGATCACCATGATGTTGGGCTCGATTCCGCAGCAGGACGTGTTCCAGCGCGTGACTTCGGCAAAGAGCGCCAGGATCGCGCTGTGGGGCTCGCTGCTCGGCGCCTCGATCTATTTCTGCTTCACTTTTGTGCCGATGTTCATCGCCTACTCGGCGACGTTGATTGATCCCGAACTGTTCGCCAAGCTGCTCGAAGAGGATACCCAGCTAGTGCTGCCGACGCTGGTGCTGCAGCATACGCCGCTGTTTGCCCAGGTGCTGTTCTTCGGCGCGGTGCTTTCGGCGATCATGAGCTGTTCTTCGGCGACCCTGCTGGCGCCGTCGGTGACCTTCGCCGAAAACGTTATTCGCGGCTACTGGCCGAAAATGGGCGACCACCAGTTCCTGCGTGTGATGCGCGGCACGCTGATGGTGTTCACCGGCATCGTGCTGATGTTCGCGCTGAATTCCGAGGCCTCGATTTTCAAGATGGTCGAAAACGCCTACAAGATCACGCTGGCGGGCGCCTTCGTGCCACTGATCGGCGGCATCCTGTGGAAGCGCGCCACCAACCAGGGGGCGATTGCGGCCATCGTCTTCGGTCTGCTGTCGTGGATCATGATTGAAGTGTTGGTGGTGAGCGGCAACGGTGGCGGTGGCGAATTTGCCTATGCGCTGGGCGGCGATGACGGCATTCCGCCGCAGCTGATCGGTCTGGTGTTTTCGGCCATCGGTCTGGTGGCTGGTTCGCTGCTGCCGCAATTCATCGGTCACAAGGTGCCGGGCAAGCCGTTGCATGAACTTCAGCATCATGCTGCGATGGCTGCGCATCACGTCGCCAATCAGGTGCATCACAAATGAACGCAATTGGTCATCGATTGCCTGTCGGCGAATTGGCCAATTGGCCGATTGACTTTGCAGGGCGACTGCGTTTGATCATGGGACCGATATGGCGCAACTGATCCTCAAACCCGGCCGCGAGCGTTCGTTGCAGCGCCGTCATCCATGGATCTTCGAAGGCGCGGTGGCGCGCCTCTCGGGGCGGGCGCAGGCGGGCGACACGGTCGAGGTCGTGGACGACGCGGGCCGGTTGCTGGGCCGTGCGGCCTGGAGCCCCGATTCGCGCATCCGGGCGCGTATGTGGAGCTTCAATCCGGCCGAGACCATCGACGATGCCTTCATCAAGCGCCGCGTGGCGGCGGCCGTGGCGCGCCGCCAATGCCTGCCGGAATTGGCCGGCCAGCAAGGGTTGAGATTGGTGCACGCCGAATCCGATGGCCTGCCGGGCGTGATCTGCGACCGTTATCAGGACACGCTGGTGCTGGCGTTCAGCAGCGCCGGCGCCGAGAAATGGCGCACTGCGATCACCAGTGCGCTGCTCAAGGCGACCGGTTGCATGCGCGCCTACGAGCGCTCGGACACCGATCTACGCAGCCTCGAAGGCATGCAGCCGCGTTGCGGCTGGCTGCAGGGCGAGGCGACCGATGCGGCGCTGGTGATCGACGAGAACGGCGTGCGCATGGAAGTGGATATGGTCGGCGGTCACAAGACCGGCTTCTATCTCGACCAGCGCGACAATCGCCTGCTGACGCGCACGCTGGCGCAGGGCCGGCGCGTGCTGAATTGTTTCTGCTACACGGGTGGCTTCTCGCTGCAGGCGCTGGCGGGTGGTGCGGCGAGTGTATTGTCGCTCGACAGCTCGGGACCGGCGCTGGAGAGCGCACGGCGCAATCTGGCGTTGAATCCGGCGCTGGAGGCCGGGTGCGCCGGATGTGTTGAATGGCGCGAGGCCGATGTGTTCGAGGAGCTGCGCGCGCTGCAACGGGCTGCGGGCGAGCAGCAGGGGCGATTCGACCTGATCATTCTTGATCCGCCCAAGTTCGCGCCGTCGCCGGCGCATGCCGAGCGCGCCGCACGCGCCTACAAGGACATCAACCTGTATGCCTTCAAGCTGCTGGCGCCGGGTGGCTTGCTGATGACCTATTCGTGCTCGGGCGGCATCGGCATCGAGCTGTTCCAGAAGATCGTTGCCGGCGCTGCGCTGGACGCGGGCGTCGAGGCGCGCATCGTACGGCGGCTGGCGGCCGCCGCCGATCATCCGGTGCTGCTGGATTTCCCCGAGGGGGAATATCTCAAGGGCTTGGTCTGCGCGGTGTGAGCAGGACTGAGGACTGAGTATCCAGTTCTCAGTGAGGTCGCTGGCCGGCTTAACGGCTTGACGGGGGACGCTCCGGCGCCGGTTCGTTGGCAAGCTCGGGCGTGTATTGACGCCAGCAGCCCTTGGTGCGCTTGGCGGCGTACATCGCGGTGTCGGCGGCTTTCTTGAGTTCTTCGACATCGCTGGAATCGAGCGGATAGATCGCAAAGCCGAGGCTGCCGCTGACTTGCACCGGGCCGGCGGTGGATTGGATCGGCTGGGCGATGACCTTGAGCAGGCGTTGGGCCATCATATCGAGCACCGGCGGTTCGCCGACCATGTCGAGCATGAGCATGAATTCGTCGCCGCCATGACGGCCGACGAAGTCCGAGCCGCGCAACACGCCACGCATGCGGTCGGAAACCGCGCGCAGCACTTCATCGCCAACGGCGTGGCCGTAGGTGTCGTTGATCGGCTTGAAGCCGTCGAGATCGAGATAACCCAGCGCAAAGCGCCGCACGGGCTCCTGCAAGGCGTACATCTGCATGCGTTCGAGGAGCATGGCGTCGAAATTCCGGCGGTTGGCGAGGCCGGTCAGCGCGTCGGTCTTGGCCAGATGGATGTACTTTTCGTGCTCGGCATCGCGCTCGCGGCGCAGCACGGCGGCCGTGAATTCGTAAATGAAGGCCATGGCCGAGATGGCCGAAAGATTGACGAGGCTGACGAGGAAATGAATACCGTCCATGTTGGCCGGGGTCACGGTCTGCAGGAACTCGACGCCCATGAAGTGCAGGCCGACCAGGGTCAGCAGCGTGGCGAAGGTCAGACCGACGGCATAGCCGCCCCAGCGCGTGCCGCCGAAAAAATACGCCGTGAGCGGCGGCACGACAAGAATCTGCAGGGCCGGTGAAACGGCCGGACCACCGGATACGCACACGCCGGCGACCACGACGCCCATCAGCATGAGCACCGAGAATACGCTGCAGAACATGTAATGGCCTTCGCGCCGAATGACGTACAGCAGCAGCATGAAGAAGGCGGCTGTCGGCAGGCAGATCATGGCGCCGTACAGCATCGAGCTCTTCGAGAAGCCGGCGGCGACCACGATGATATAGGCGGTCAGCGAAACGATCGGGAAGGTCAGCATCGTGGCGACCAGAATGCGTGCACGATTGATCTTGTCCGAGTCGGTGCGCAGACTCGCATGGACGAAATAATCCAGGATTGTCGTGGCGATGTTGCGGCGGTTTTCTTGACTGGTCTCTGACATAGGGTGTCCCGTGATTCATGACGCATTCAGATGTGCTGCATGCCACGCGTCATGCAATATGTGCAACGCGCGACGAGTGGCCGGCATTTTAGAGTGATTCGGCCAGCATCGGCGATTAAACCATGTTTGAAAACCCGCAAGCAGTGGAATTGCGAGGTTATTTCCTTGGTATTCAAGGATTAGCGTGCAGCCGCGGCTTACATGCCGGGCTGGTAGAGGCACCAGCTGCCGCGTTGTTTCTTGGCAGCATACATGGCCGTATCGGCAGCCTTCTTGAGCGTCTCGATCTCGTCCGAGTCGTTGGGGAACATCGCGAACCCCAGGCTGCCGCTCACGCGCACGGAACCGGCGCTCGATTCGATGGGCTTGGCGATCGAGGCCAGCAGGCGTTGCGCCATGATTTCCAGCGATGCGGCGTCCTGTACATGGTCGAGCATGAGCATGAATTCGTCGCCGCCATGCCGGCCGACGAAGTCCGAGCCGCGCAGGGCGGCGCGCAGG
The DNA here is from genome assembly GCA_052034445.1 of Pseudomonadota bacterium. GTDB lineage: Bacteria > Pseudomonadota > Gammaproteobacteria > Burkholderiales > Rhodocyclaceae > Sterolibacterium. Next base: position 5,251 of record JBPOIN010000158.1, read on the forward strand.
CGCGCGGAAATCTCGCGCAGCACTTCGTCGCCGACGCCGTGGCCGTACTGGTCGTTGATGGGCTTGAAGCCATCCAGATCCAGGTAACCGAGCACAAAGCGGCGCGGTGGGCTGACAGCGGCATAGGCTTCGATGCGTTCGAGCAGCATGGCGTCGAAATTGCGCCGGTTCGCCAGACCCGTGAGGGCGTCGGTCTTGGCCAGCGTCATGTATTTCTCGTGCTCCATATCGCGTTCGCGCTTCAGGATGGCGGCCGTGTATTCGTAAATGAAGGCCATGCCGGAAATCACCGACAGGTTCACGAAACTCACGAGAAACTGCAGCGCGATGCGCCGATCGGCCTCCTCGACGGTCTGGATGAACGGGACGCCGGCAAAGTGCAGGCCGATCAGCAGCAGCAGGACGCTGAATGCAATCACGACGGTGTAGTTGCCCCAGCGAATGCCGCCAAAGAAGTAAGCGGTCAGCGGCGGGATGACCAGCAGCTGGAGGACCGGTGAGACGGCCGGCCCGCCCGAGACGCTGATGCCCGTGGCGATCATCGCCAGCAGCACCAGCACGGTCGAGATGCTGCAGAACAGGTAACGCCCTTTTTTGCGCAGGATCGTCAGCAGGGTGATGAACCAGGTCGCCGCCGGCAGCAGAATGAGGGCGGCAAGGATGATCGAGCGCAGCGGGAAATGTACCAGCATCACGATCAGGAAGGCCCCCAGGGCGACTGCGGTGAACGACAGCATTGCTGCGATCAGGATGCGCACGCGGAAAAAGTTATCCGCATCGGTACGCAGACTCGGGTGCATGAACGAGTCGAGGATGGCGGTCGCGATGTTCTCTGGTGTATGGCCTTGCATGACGTCGGATTCCAGACCTGTCTTTGAGCGTGTCGTCTATTGGTTGAGCAGTTTGTGTTTTGCTTGTCTGATGTTCTGCATCGGTTGCAATGGCAGCAGAACGGATCATGCCTCCGCGGCGCGGAAAGTGGTGTGACAAAAATCACACCACATGCCAGTTACAGTGGCTGTCGGCGCGTATGCTAATCCAAAAGCCAACTCATTGTAAGTCCTGCAGATTTTGAATTTTGCGCGGTGCGGAATAGGGCCTGATGGCTGCTGGTTCGGATTCGGTCGATGCACGTTCCATGAAGTCGTTGCCGCGTCTGTCAGTCGGCGCGCGCATATAAGGCGAATTCCTAGCCCGACATGATGGACCTGTACTGTGTCAAAGCCTATCATTGACGAATTGAAAGCGATGCATGACGGAGAAAGCGTGAGCGATTGCGAACTTTGCACCACACCGGGTGGCGACATTCTCTGGCAGGACGGGCAATGCCGCGTGGTGCTTGTGGTTGTTGGGGCGGAAATTGTCGATTACCCGGGGTTTTGCCGCGTGATCTGGACAGCGCATGTGCGCGAGATGACTGATCTGCGCGGCGACGAACAGCGCCACTTGATGAATGTGGTGTTCGCCGTCGAGGCTGCTCTGCGCAAGGTGGTGCAGCCGGACAAGATCAATCTGGCGAGCCTTGGCAATGTGGTGCCGCATTTGCACTGGCATGTGATCCCGCGGTTTGTCGATGATTGCAATTTTCCCGCGCCGATTTGGGCCGAGCGTCGCCAGAGCGCGCCGACGGTGCGCCATGGCGTCGCGCGCGACGCGCTACGCGACGCATTCATTGCGGCGCTTTCGAATCAGCAGGGAGGAGATGTTCGATGAAGCTGCAAGATTCTGCCTGGCGTTTTCCGGTGCTCGAAAGCACGACTGCGCCAGCCTTTGTGACCGAACAGCAATGTCTCGACTGGCTTGCCGCGCTTCCATTGACCAATGCGGCGCAGGCGCACGAGCAATTGATGCGCCAGCTCATGCTGCTGAACCGCTTTAATGTGGCAGCCGATGAGCGCCTGAAAATCCTCGAAGCGCTGCGTAGCCCGATCCATTTCGTGCATGGCGAAAGCATCAAGCGTTACGCTGCCCGGCCGCTGCCGTTGGCGCCGCTCGAACAGGCAAGTTTCGATGCGAGCCTGGCGCTTTGGCAGGAGCTGGCGATCGGGTATCTGCACTGCTTGCAGGCTTGGTCCGCGACCCAGCCGGCGGCCGGCAGAGCATCGGCTGCCTGCGTTGCAGCACGTGCGTTGACTGCCATGCTGGCGATATATATCGATCACAGCCGTACCGCCATCCTGCCGGAAGCTGCTTACTGGCGACGCCTGCACAGTCTGTACCGTGAGGCCGAGGCGCTGGAACTGGCGATGTTGCCGGTCGAGGACAAGTTGCGGCACACCCAGCCGACAACCATCAGCGCAGCGTATGTCGAAACCTTGTTGCTCGAAGCGGCGCATCTGCATGAGTTGCGCCCCAAGCATATCGATCTCGTGGCCCACTGGGCCAAGCGCTGGGCTGGCAAGGTGGCGATCCTGTTTCAGCCGCCGGCCGATCCGCGCACGCCGCCCTTGTGCGTCGATCTGACGGGAGCGCGTCCGGCTGTCTTTGAGGCAGCTGCCGCCGATGCCGCGCATCAGCGCTGGCTCGATATGAGCCAGTTGCGCAAGCACATCAAGCATCATCTGCTGAAACTGGCTGAAGGCGCCGCGGCGGAGGATCAGACCCAGGATCCGTTGCGTGAACGTCTGCTGCGCCAGGTTTATCAGGATTGGTGCAAGGGCGGCCGCAAGCCATCCTCAACTGAACGCTCAGCGGATCAGGACGCAAGCGCTTGCCAGCTGCTGACGAGTTTCGAGGCCATCCATTACTTTCTTTCTGGTCAGACTTTTCAGCAGCCCGGTCATTCGGTGTATCTGAACAAGCGCCAATGCGACGAGATTGCCACGCTGGGACAGCGCGCCACTCACCGCGATATTCAGCAGAAAATGTCCCAGACCGGAGCGCATCCTTACAGCATCGAGAACTGGCGCGTGGCAACCGAGGATT